>NZ_JBNDIK010000002.1:0-316599 GCF_050434365.1 Massilia sp. UYP32 | reverse complement strand
GTTCTGCTGGGTACTGATTCACTGCGCGTCTTTGCTCCGCCCCCGGATGGATTAAAGTGATTCAAGTGACGCGACATCTATCCTGACAGAGGGGGATAGTCGGACGGACATGAATGCGGGAGTGCGCTGGTCGTTATGGGAGGAATACATGCCCGCAGCGCGAGTGCGATGGTTCGCATCTGCTAAAGATGGGCTGGAAATCTGGAATTTGGCTGAAGGGTGCGCTTTTGGGAACTATTTGGTGCCTCACCAGCTCTGACAAGACCGGCTGATTCGCTCTTGCCGGTTTCATAGCCAACGCCGGCCACGCTTCTGGGAACCATTATGTTCCGCGGTCATCGCATTCGTCTCGACCCCAACAACGTCCAGGCGACCTACCTTGCCCGCGCGGCAGGTACCGCCCGGTTCGCCTACAATTGGGCACTGGCCGAGTGGCAGCGACAGTATGAAGCGTGCAGGGCCGATCCAGACTTGCCAAAACCGAACGAGAAGGCCCTGAGGCGCCAGCTCAATGCGATCAAACGCATGCAGTACCCCTGGATGCTGGAAGTGACGAAGAATGCTCCGCAGATGGCGATCCAGCAATTGGGACGCGCCTTCGAGAATTTCTTCAAAGGCCGGGCTCGTTACCCGAGATATCGACGCAAGGGTCGTGACGACCGCTTTACATTGACGAATGACCAGTTCAGCGTCAAGGACAAACGCATCCGTATCCCGAAGCTGGGATGGCTGCGCATGTGCGAATCCCTGCGCCTGAGTGGGCGAATCGTCTCGGCCTCGATCGAGCGTGTTGCAGATCGCTGGTATGCCAGTGTAGTTGTCAACACCGACGCGTCACACTTGCCGCCCGCCAAAAACCAAGGCGCGGTAGGAGTCGATCTGGGTGTCAGGACGCTGGCCACCTTGTCAACCGGCGAGACCTTCGCCGGCCCCAAGGCGCTCCGGTCTCTCCTGGCGCGGGTAAAGCGCTTGGCGCGCAGTCTGTCGCGCAAAGTCAAAGGGGCCCGCAATTACATCAAGGCGAAAAACAAGCTCGCGCGCCTGCATGCGCGGATCGCCGAGATACGGCGGGACGGCCTGCACAAGCTGACCACATCCATCACCCGTCGATTCCATCTCATCGGCATCGAGGATCTGAACGTCAAGGGCATGCTTGGGAACCGCTGCCTGGCGCGCTCGATCACGGACATGGGCTTCGGTGAGCTGCGCCGCCAACTGGAGTACAAGGCGGCGTGGCGCGGTGGGCAGGTCGTCGTGGTCGATCGCTGGTATCCCAGCAGCAAGACGTGTTACTGCTGCGGCCATCGGCTCGAGGTGCTCGACCTTGAGGTTCGCCGATGGCATTGTCCAGACTGCGGCGCACAGCACGATCGCGACATGAACGCGGCAATCAACCTGAGAAATATGGCGTTGAGTTCCACCGTCGCTGCCTGTGGAGGGGAAGGCGCTGGCCTTGGGCGTGAAGCGCAAGACGAAACCGGCCCCGGCGAAGCAGGAATTCAACAGCAAAGTTAACTATGGACGGCTTTGCGTAAGTTTGAAAGAACGGAGCACGTGCTGCTTGAACAGGTCGAGCACGGGATTGTCGTTGTTGCGGCGGTAGGCGCCCACCAGGTGGACGGGCTCGGTCGTCATCCGGCGCGTGACGACGCCTTCGAACTTCAGGCGGCAGGCGCCTTCGGCGATCAGGGCGGCCCCCATTCCCGCGCCGACGAGCGCCAGCATGGTGTGGACCTGTCCGATGTACTCGACGACATCGGGCACGACGCCGGCCCTGGCAAAGCGTTCGCTGAGCATCTGGTAGAAGGGACGCGCCTCGTAGGGCGAGTACATGAGGAAAGGCCGGCCGTGCAGGCATTGCAGGGTGGGCTCGGCGGGCCAGGCGTGGGCCTTGCTCGCCTGCACCGCCAGCATGAGCGACTCGGTCGCCATCGGCACGCTTTCCAGTTCGCCGTTGATGGGGTGCGGCCGCATCAGGGCCAGGTCGATCTCGCCTGCGTTGAGCGCCTCGACCTGGGCCGTGCTCACGAGCTCTTTCAGGTTGAGCGCCACATCGGGGCAGACCTGGCGGATGCCGCGCACGACCGCCGGCAGCAGGCTGTAGCCGGAGGCGGCGGAAAAACCGATCGAGAGCGTGCCCTGTTCACCCCTGGCCGTGCGGCGCGCCTTGACCGCCGCCTCTTGCGCCAGGCGCAGGATGCGGACGGCTTCCGGCAGGAAGGCCTTGCCGGCGGCGGTGAGGGTGACGGAACGGCTGCTGCGCTCGAGCAGGGCCACGCCGACGCTGTGTTCGAGCAGCCGGACCTGGCGGCTCAACGGCGGCTGCGTCATGTTCAGGCGCTGCGCCGCCCGGCTGAAGTGAAGTTCTTCGGCAACGGCGACGAAGCAGCGAAGCTGGCTGATTTCGAACAAGGTGGACTCCCGGGCTGCCGCGGCGGGTCGCCGCAGGCAGCATGGTAACCGCGGCGCCCGATTTCGGCGTTATTCTTGCGCCGGCAGCCCGAGATAACGGCGCGCGAAGCGCCCGCCCAGGCGGGTCAGCACCTCGTAGCCGATGGTGCCGGCCTGGAGCGCGACGTCGTCGACCGTCTGCTGCGGGCACAGCAGGTCGACCGTCCGCCCCGGCGCGATCCGGTCTTCGGGGATGCCGGTGACGTCGAGCGTGATGCTGTCCATCGACACGGTGCCGGCGAAGGGCACGGCCACGCCGTCGACGAAGGCCTGCGAACGGCCGGTGAGGGCGCGCAGCCAGCCGTCGGCATAGCCGATCGCGATGGTGGCGATGCGGCGCTCGCCCGGCGCCACGTAGCGCGCGCCATAGCCGACGATGTCGCCGGCGGCCACGGTGCGCAGCTGCACCACGCGCGCCGCCAGCGACACCGCCTGCGCCAGCGGATTGGCGTGAGCCGGCTGGGGATTGATGCCGTACAGCGCGCATCCCGGGCGCAGCAGGTCGAAGTGCCAGGCGCCGCCCAGGAACACGCCCGAGGAATTGGCCAGGCTGGCCGGCACGCCGGGAAACAGCGCGCGCGCCTCTTCGAAGCGCCGGCGCTGGCGCGCGTTGAGCGGGTGCGCCGGCTCGTCGGCGCAGGCCAGGTGGCTCATCAACAATCGCGGCGCGATGCCGTCCAGCCAGGCCGGGTCCTGGCGCAGCCGGTCGAGATCGGCGGCCGCGAGGCCCATGCGCGACATGCCGGTGTCGACCTGGAGCGCGGCCGGCAGTTCGCGCCCGAGCTCGCGCGCCAGCGCGCGCCATTCGGCCACCTGGCCGGGGTCGTTCAGCACCGGCGTCAGGTCGTGCTCGACGCAGTCGCGCGCCGTGCCCGGCATGGCGCCGTGCATCACATAAATGGTGCAATCGCCGGGCACGAGCCGGCGCAGGCGGATGCCTTCGTCGAGGTGAGCCACGAAGAAGCTGCGGCAGCCTTCGCGCGCCAGCGCCGCCGCGACCTTGTCCATGCCGAGCCCGTAGGCGTCGGCCTTCAGGACCGCGCCGCAGGCCGCCCCGGTGCTGGCGGCGCCGCGCGCGCGCAGCAAGCGGTAATTGGCGCGCACCGCGTCCAGGTCGATCGTGAGGGTGGCGCCGGCGCGCGCCGCGCCGTCATCGCGCCGATCGGTGTGTTGATCCATGCGCTTACGCCTGCGCCAGCTTGGCGCCGGCGGCGCCGCCGCTGCCGCCCGCGTAGCGGAACACGGCCAGGTCGTCGGCGCGGATCGACGGCGCCTTGCCGCCCACCAGGTCGGCGATCACGCTGGCCGAGCCGGCCGCCATGGTCCAGCCCAGCGTGCCGTGGCCGGTGTTCAGGAACAGGTTGCGCAGCAGCGTGGCGCCCACCACCGGGGTGCTGTCCGGCGTCATCGGACGCAGGCCGATCCAGAAGCTGGCCCGGGCGGTGTCGCCCGCGCCCGGGAACAGGTCGTTGACGACCAGCTCCAGGGTTTCGCGGCGGCGTGGATTGAGGTCGAGGTTGTAGCCGGAAAGCTCGGCCATGCCGCCAACGCGGATGCGGTCGTCGAAGCGGGTGACGGCAATCTTGTAGGTCTCGTCGAGGATGGTCGACACCGGCGCGCGCGCCGCGTCCGTGATCGGCACCGTCAGCGAATAGCCCTTCATCGGATACACCGGCAGCGGGAACCAGCGCTGCAGCAGCAGGCGCGAATAGCTGCCCAGGGCCAGCACGAAGCGATCCGCGGCGAATGCGCCCTTGTCGGTTTCAACCGAGACGATCTCGCCGCCCGCCTCGTTGAGGCAGCGGATCGTGGTGTCGAATTCGAAGCGCACGCCCAGGTCGCGCGCCATGGCCGTCAGGCGGCTGGTGAACAGCTGGCAGTCGCCGGTTTCGTCGTTCGGCAGGCGCAGGCCGCCGACCAGCTTGTCGGCCACGTTGGCCAGCGCCGGTTCGGCCGTGGCCAGCTGTGCGCCCTCCAGCACTTCATAGGCCACGCCGGCGTCGCGCAGCACCTCGATGTCCTTGGCCGCGCCGTCGAACTGCTGGCGGGTGCGGAACAGCTGGACCGTGCCCTGCTGGCGGCCTTCGTAGGCGATGCCGGTGTCGCGCCGCAGCGCGCGCATGCAATCGCGGCTGTATTCGGCCAGGCGCACCATGCGCTCCTTGTTGACGGCGTAGCGGGCAGGGTCGCAGTTGCGGTACATCTCCCACATCCACTGCAGCTGGAACAGCGAGCCGTCGGGACGGATCGCCAGCGGCGCGTGGCGCTGGAACAGCCACTTGGCGGCCTTCAGCGGAATGCCGGGCGCGGCCCACGGCGAGGCATAGCCGGGCGAGATCTGGCCGGCATTGGCGAAACTGGTCTCGAGGGCGGGACCGGGCTGGCGGTCGATGACCGTGACCTCGTGGCCGGCCTGCGCCAGGTAATACGCGGTGGTGACGCCGACCACGCCGCTGCCCAATACGATGACTCGCATATGTTCCTCGAAAAATCCAGATTTAGAAAAGCTTGCCATCGTAGCGCGGGTGAGGAGATAATTGTTTCTGTTAATACGCAATTTTTCAGCAAATACTTCTGCATTCACCCACCGGAATCGACCCATGCGCGTGCAAAAAGCCTCGAACCGCATCCTGGACCGGATCGACCTGCATATCCTGTCGATCCTGCAGCAGGATGCGCGGATCGTGATGAAGGACCTGGCCGAGCAGGTCGGGCTGTCGCTCACGCCCTGCATCGAGCGGGTCAAGCGCATGGAGCGCGACGGCGTCATCCAGGGCTACTACGCGCGCATCAATCCACAGGCGCTGGGCATGCAGATCCTGGTGTTCGTCGAGATCAACCTGCACCAGAAATCCGACAAGGCCTTCGAACGCTTCCGGCGCGCGATGCTGGCCATTCCCGAGGTGATGGAATGCCACCTGGTGTCGGGCGACTTCGACTACCTGATCAAGGCGCGCATCCCCGAGATGTCCGAGTACCGGCGCCTGCTGGGGGAGATCCTGCACGTGGCCGACGCCGGCCAGTCGAAGAGCTATGTGGTGATGGAAGAACTGAAGGAAACCCTGGCGCTGTCGATTCCGCGCTGACCCCGGTGGTCAATCCCGCAAAAACCGCAAGGATGGAGGCGGCTCATCCTATAATGGACGTTTCCTTTCTGGAACACCCATGCGCGCCGTTGCCGGAACCGTCCTGTCCCTCCGACACCTCCTGATCCTGCTCACCGCGATCGGCCTGCTGCCGCTCGTGCTGCTGGGAGTCTGGACCATCCACGGCGCCGGCCTGTACCTGGAGCAGGAACAGGAAAGGATGATGATCGGCCATGCGCGCGCGCTGTCGAGCGCCGTCGACGCCGAGCTGGACGCCACCGTGGCAGCCCTGAGCGGCATCGCCAAGAGTCCGCAACTGGCGGGCGGCGACCTGCGCGGCTTCCACGACACCGCCAGCCGCCTGTCGCGCCCCGACTGGCTGGGGGTGGTGCTCTCCGACGCCGCCGGCCGTCCGCTGTTTCGCACCATGGCGCCATATGGGGCGCCGGCGGCGCGCATCGCCGATCCCGGCAGTCTGCACCAGGCGATGGAGCAGCGCCGCCCGATGGCCGGCCGCGTCGCGCGCGGGCAGGGCGGGCGCCCGGCGGTGCCGGTGCGGATCCCGGTGACGGGGCCCGACGGCCAGCCCTGGGTCCTGACCGCCGTGGTCCAGCCGAACCGCTTCCTGGACGTGATCGCGCGCCAGAAGATTCCTCCGGAATCGGTGATCGCGGTGATGGACGGCGGCGGCGCGCTGGTGGCGCGCTCGCGCGACCAGGAGCGCACCGTGGTCGGCGCGCCCAGCGCCTCGCTCACGGCGCTGATGAAGAGCGGCGGGCCGGAAGGCGTGGGCGTGACCACCACGCTCGAAGGCGACCAGGTGATCAGCGCCTACACGACCTCGCCGCGCTATGGCTGGGTGGTGGCGGTGGGCGCCCCCAGCGCCGGCTTCGGGGTGGGCTTCTTCCAGCGCTTCGCGGTCTACGTGCTGGGCGCCTGGGTGGTGCTGAGCGCCTGCATCGCGCTGGCCTCGTGGCTGTCCGGGCGCATCGTGCGCCGCATCGAGAGCGTGCAGGCCGGCGCCGCCGCGCTGGGCAGCGCGCGCAAGGTGCAGGTGGCGCCGTCGCGGATCAAGGAGATCCGCGAGATGGGCCAGGCACTGGAGGCCGCCGCCAGCCGGCGCGCCGCGCAGGAAGAGGAGCGTTCGCGCCTGCTGGCGTCGCTCGAGGAAGCGCTGGCGCAGGCGCGCCAGGCCGGCCAGGCCAAGGACGCCTTCCTGGCCATGCTGGGCCACGAACTGCGCAATCCGCTCAGCCCGATCCTGACCTCGCTCGACCTGATGGACTTGCGGGGCGAAGCGGGCAGCCAGCGCGAGCGCGCCGTCATGCGGCGCCAGGTGACCCACCTGCGGCGCCTGGTCGACGACCTGCTGGACGTGTCGCGCATCGCCTCCGGCAAGCTGGCGATCGACGCCCGCCCGCTGAACCTGGCCGAACTGGCGCGTCATGCGGTGGCGGCCCTGCCGGGCGAGCCCATCACCCTGGAGGCGCCGCCGGAGGTCTGGGTCACCGGCGACGAGACCCGCCTGGCGCAGGTGCTGGGCAACCTGCTGTCGAACGCGGCCCGCTTCGGCAGCAGCGACACCCGCGTCACGCTGGCGGCGGTGAATGGCGAGGCGGTGCTGGGCGTGAGCGACAACGGCGCCGGCATGGCCCCTGAGTTGCTGGCGCGCGTGTTCGAGCCGTTCTACCAGGCGCCGCAGCCGCTGGCGCGGCGCACCGGCGGACTCGGGCTCGGCCTGGCGATCGTGCGCGAGATCGCCCAACTGCATGGCGGCCGGGTCGCGGCCTACAGCGCTGGCCCGGGCGCCGGCAGCCGTTTCGAGGTGATCCTGCCGCTCGGCGCGCCGAGCGCGGCGCGCGAGCCGGATCCGCTGGCGCCGGCGGCGCCGGGACGCCGCATCCTGCTGGTCGACGACAACGAGGATGCGGCCGCGGCCAGCGCGCTGCTGCTGCGCCACCTGGGGCATGCGGTGCGGGTCGCCCACAGCGCGGCCGAGGCGCGCGCGCTGGCCGTGGCCGAACCGCCCGAGGTGGCGATCCTCGACATCGGCCTGCCCGACATGGACGGCTATGCGCTGGCCGCGGCCTTGCGCGGCGACGCGGGCGCGCCGGAAGGAGGCCCGCTGCGGCTGGTGGCGCTGACCGGTTACGGCCAGCAGGCCGACGTGGCGCGCGCGCTGGCCGCCGGTTTCGACGTGCACCTGACCAAGCCGGCGACCATCGAGGCGCTGCAGGATGCGGTGGCGCCGGCCGCGGCCTGAGCAGGCGTGGACGGCGGGTTTCCGGCAGCGTGGGCGGGAGCGGCCGCCTCCCCGGCCTGGGGCGCGGGCACGGCGGTGAAGGCGTAGCCGCGCCCGGCCACGTTCACGATCGCGCTGCCGGCGTCGCCCAGCAGCTTGCGCAGGGCCGCGATCTGCACCCGCAGGTTCGCCTCGACCACCACGGTATGCGGCCAGGCCCCGGCCATCAGCGCGCGCTTGCTCACGACTTCGCCGGGCCGGGAGGCCAGCAGCACCAGCAGGTCGTAGGCGCGCGCGCCGCTCGGCAGCGGGCGTCCGGCGCGCAGCAGCAGGCGCTGGGCGGGAAGCAGTTCGAAGTCGAGAAAGGCGATCCTGGTGGGGGCGGATGGGCCGGAATCCATGGCAAGCCTCGTGTCTGGTGGTGGCGGGTCGGGACGTATCGTGACCATTGTCCGCCGCCGGCGCGCGCCGGCGCTAGCATTTTTCTGCTGTCGCGTGCGTTGCCTGCAAGCGTACGCCGGACGCTTGCGGGCCGGACCATAATATGGACGGGCTGATAACGGGAGGACGGATGGGACGCAAGCACGACCTGCCGCTGCACGAAGTGCGGCGCTACCTGGAGCCGGGACCGGTGGTGCTGGTGAGCTCGTGCCACCGTGGCGAGCATGACGTCATGGTGATGGGCTGGCACACGGTGATGGAATTCAGTCCGTCCCTGATCGGCTGCGTGATCTCGTCCGCCAACCACAGCCACGGCCTGATCCGCGCCAGCGGCGAATGCGTGATCAACCTGCCGACCACCCGCCAGCTCGAGGCGGTGCTGGGCGTCGGTTCGACCACCGGGGCCGAGATCGACAAGTTCGCCGCCTTCGGCCTCACGCCGGAGGCAAGCGAGCAGGTGGCGGCGCCGTCGATCCGCGAGTGTCACGCCCAGTTCGAGTGCCGGCTGCATGACGACAGCCTGGTCGGGCGCTACGATTTCTTCATCTGGGAAGTGGTGGCGGCGCGCGTCGCCGCGCGGCCACGCCATCCGGAAACCCTGCACTACAAGGGTGACGGCACGTTCATGGTGTCGGGCAAGGTGATTCGGCGCCAGCGCGCCGGCCTCAAGTAGATGTCAGTGGTGGCGCGAGCGCCAGCCCGCGTGCCCGGCGCCATGCAGCAGGATGCGCGGCACCCGCCCGCCGGGGCGGCCGCTGGGCGCATGCGGCGCCGTGGCCAGCGCGAGGTCGGTGCTGATCCGGTGCAGCGACAGCAGGTCGAGCAGCGCCGCCACCAGCTGGCGGCCGAGCGTGACGTCGCCATCCTCGACCAGCGGCATGGCGCGGTGCAGGGCGGCCAGGATGGTGGCGTTCTCGGCGCGGTGCTCGTGCAGGCGTTCGTAGTCGAGCGATTCCATGACCCGTTCCTCGTGCCGGAACCCGACCTCGACCGCCGTGACGACGGCCGGGAAGGCGTGCACGAAGCAGTCGTCCGGCGTGCAGGTGCTGTCGGCCGTGTCGGCCAGGCGCGCGCACAGGTGGCGGCGGGCATGGCGGATCGCGGCGCCGATGGCGCCGGCGCTGCCTCCTGGATAGTGGTGAAAAGTCATGGCTGAAATAGTGGCAAAGTAGGTCGAGTGGGATTCAATGGGCGATCAGGAGCGGCGCCGGCGCGTGGTCGAGCACGTCGCGCGTGACGCCGCCGAGGATCCATTCGCGGTAGCGGCTATGGCCGAAGGCGCCGGTCACCATCAGCCCGGCGTGGCAGTCGCGCGCCATGTCCATCAGGGCCTCGCCCTCGGTGGCGCGGGTATGCGCGACGGCGACGTCGACCTTCAGGCCATGGCGCGCCAGGTAGTGCGCCATGTCGGCCCCCGGTTCGTCGCCGTGCAGGCCGGATTGCAGGTCGGGGTTGACCAGCGCCAGGTGCACGGTGCCGGCCTGGGCCAGCAGGGGCAGGGCGGCGTTGATCGCGCGCTGGGCCGGCATGCTGCCGTCCCAGCCGACCAGCGCGTCGCCGGGGATCGGCTTGCCGTGGTAGGAGTCGGGCACCACCAGCACCGGACGGACGCCGTGCAGGGCCAGGTATTGGGGCAGGCCCCGTTCGGTCGTGGCGCGGGCGCGGCCATTGTCCTGGCTCACCACCACGAGGTCGGCGTAGCGCGCCTGCAGCAGCAGGCCGTCGCGGTCGGCGTCTTCGACCATGCGCGCCTCGGCGCCGCGGATGCCGAGGCGCCCGGCCTGGGCCACGAAATCGTCGAGCTGGGTGGCGACGGCATCGCGCAGGTCCTGGAATTCGCGATTGGAGACCGGCATGGCCATCGAGCCGTTCAGCACCGCGTAACTGGCCATCGACAGGCCGGTGGCGGCGCTGCCGACCAAGTGGGCGCCGTGCGCGCCGGCGAGCAGCGCCGCCGCGCGCAGGCGGCTCTCCTGGCAGGGCCCGCCATCGACATGGACGAGTATGGTCTTGAACATATGCTGACTCCGTTCGGTGGTCTGGAACGTGGCGCACGGCGTTTCACTATACGCGGCGCAAGGCAGCCTGTCAGGCGCACGGTTGATCGCGATCAAACGTGGGTCAAATTTCACTGCGGCGTGGGCTGGATTGGTTTGCTGGCAATCCAGGCCGGCAGCGTGGGTTCGGTAGTCATCGAGCTCCTGTCCGGTGCGGGGGCGGCTGCCGTCGATCAGACGGCAGCAGGCGTGCAATCCCGCCCTGCTTCAGGACCTGCCTCGGGCGCGCGACCTTCAGCGCCCGTCCAGCAAGTCCTGGCGCGGCCGCTCCCATTGCGGCACCGGCGCCGGGCACGGCTGACCGGCCATCTCGTCATAGGGAAGCGTCGAGAAATTCTCTTCCCCCGGCGCGCTGAAGCGGATGTCGGTCGCCTTGCCGTCGACCAGCGACGGCACGCGCGCGAAGCGCAGCCAGCCGTCGAAGTGACAGTTATCCTGCTGTAGCGCGCGCAGGCCGGCCAGGCTGCCGTGTTCCCGATACTTCCACGACAGCGCCTCGGCGGGCGCTCCCGGTTCGCCACCGAAGCGCGCCGGGCAGGCCGCCACGCTGGTGATGCCGGGCGCCAGGCTCAGTACGCCGAGGCGCACCGCATAGCTTCCGGCGCCGCCGTGGTCGGTGATCGTCGCGAACGACCAGCACAGGGGATTCGAGGGAAAGGCCGACAGCGGCAGGTCGAGCACCCGGCTGCCGGGATCGACCTGGGCCAGCGCCGCGCGGATCTGTTCGCGCGCCAGCTGCCCGGCCACGCCCTGCACCGCGATGAAGCCCAGGCAGGCCACCAGCGCCGTGACCACGCCGCGCGCGCCGCCGCGGCGCGCCATGAAGCCCACCACGCCCGCCAGCAGCAACAGTCCGGCGAGCGAACCCCATTGCAGGAACCCCAGATAGGTGAACGCCACCGGCGCCGCCAGGATCAGCGCCGCGAACAGCCAGCGCAGCAGCCGGTTCGGCGCCAGCAGGGCGAGCGCGATCCCGAGCGCGGTCCAGAACACCGGCTCGATGATGAACACCATGTCGCCATACAGCCAGCGTGAGTCGAGCGGGTGGAAGGGGTGCACGCCATACACGTTCAGGAAGTCGAGCGACAGGTGCAGCACCATCCCGAGCGCGGCGGTGGCCAGCACCGCGCGCCGCGCCGTGCGGTCGTCGCGCAGCAGGCGCCGCGCCCCTGGCCACAGCAGCCAGAGCAGGCCGAGCAGCAGCGCGATCTGGGGCAGGGCATACAGCAGCGTGTGCGTATGGCCGCGGTGGTGCAGCAGGTAGCCGAGCGGCGGCGCCAACAGGGGCGTGAGCACCAGGTCCAGGTCGGGGAAGTTGCTGGCCAGCGCGCCGGTGGCGAGCAGGACGCGGCGGCGCGTGCGCGCCTGGTGCGGATCGGGTTGAAAGGGCAGGGCGCGGTCGGCGAGTTCGCCCAGCGCCAGGCCTACCAGGGAGTGAGTGAGATTGTCCATCCCACAAGTTTACCGTGAAAGCAAGACATTGAACTAAATCAAGATTCTCTTGGTTACATAGCATGGCCAACCATCGCATTTTTGATGTAGGTCATATTTTTCGCATTTCCTCATCGCTAGAATGCAAGAAACTATATTTTCTTACAGGCAACAAGAGGGAGAGCACAGTGCGCAACAACCAGCCAGTGACCGGGATCGAATACGTGATGGGGGCGGGACAGTCGATCGTCTCGAAGACCGATACCAAAGGCCGCATCACCTACGTCAACCCGAGCTTCGTCGACGTCAGCGGTTTCAGCGTGGACGAGTTGCTGGGCAAGGCGCACAATATCGTGCGCCACCCCGACATGCCGCCCGAAGCCTTCGCCGACCTGTGGGCGACCCTGCAGGCGGGCGAACCCTGGACCGGGATGGTCAAGAACCGCCGCAAGAACGGCGACTTCTATTGGGTGGTGGCGAACGTGGTGCCGATCCGGGAGCGCGGCCGCGTGACCGGCTATATGTCGGTGCGCACCGCGCCCACCCGCGCGCAGGTCGAGCAGGCCGACCTGTTGTACCGTCGGATCCGCGCCGGCCAGGCGCGCGGCCTGGGCATCGTGCGCGGCCGGGTGGTGCGCACCGGCTGGCGCCGGCGCCTGGATGTCCTGGCCGCCCTGCGCGCGCTGTCGCTGCGCCAGCGCCTGGGCTGGACGATGGGCGCCCAGGCCGTGCTGCTGGGCACGCTCGCGGCGGTGGCCGAAGGCATGGGCTGGCGCGTGCTGGCCGGCGCCGGCGTGCTGGCCTCGCTGGCGGCCTGGTATGAGCTCGATCGCAGCATCGCGCGGCCTCTGCGGGAAGCCATCGCCACCGTCCACGCCCTGGCCGGCGGCGACCTGGCGCGTCCCGTCGCGGCGCCCGGCAGCGGGGACGTCGGCCGCCTGCAGCTGGCGCTGCGCCAGCTGAACATCAATCTCACCGCGATCATCGGCGACGTGCGCGACAACGTCAGCTCGATCGAGCTGGCCACCCGCGCGATCGCCGCCGGCAACGCCGACCTGGCCGCCCGCACCGAAGCCCAGGCCGCCAGCCTCGAGCAGACCGCCAGCAGCCTGGGCAATATCGCGCGCGCCGCCGGCCGCAATACCGACAGTGCGGTGCAGGCCGACGGCATGGTGCTGGCCGCCACGACGGTGGCCGGCCAGGGCGGCCAGGCCGTCGATCGCGTCGGCCGGACCATGGACCGGATCAGCGGCTCGGCCAACCGCATCGGCGACATCATCGGCCTGATCGACGGCATCGCCTTCCAGACCAATCTGCTGGCGCTGAACGCGGCGGTGGAGGCGGCCAGGGCCGGCGAGCAGGGGCGCGGCTTCGCGGTCGTGGCCGGCGAAGTGCGCAGCCTGGCCCAGCGCACCGCCGGCGCCGCCAAGGAAATCAAGGGATTGATCGAGGTCTCCAGCGGCCACGTGGGCGAGGGGAGCGAACTGGTCGGCCAGGCCGGCCAGACCATGCGCGCGGTGGTCGACAAGGTGGGCGAGGCAGCCGCCATCATGAGCGCGATCACGGCCGCCAGCCGCGAACAGGCCCAGGACATCCTGGGCGTCAACGCCGCCATGAGCGAGCTGGACGCGATCACGCGGCAGAACGCCGCCCAGGTCGAGGAATCGGCGCTGTCCTCTGGCAGCGTGGCCGATGAGGCAGCACGCCTGTCGCTGGCCTTGTCCGTGTTCAAGTTCAAGCATGGCGGGCGGCCAAGCCAGAGCTGACTCTTCCATATTTGATGCATGTCAAGGATTTGCGTGAAGTAGATCAATAAACTGACCGCTAATCGTGCCACTTTGCATTTCGGCAAAGCGGCCAGCAGCTGGAGTACCTCAGTCATGTTCGCAGAAGTGCAAGCGGCGCCTCCCGCGCCGGTTCCCACCCGGTTCCCGTCCCAACCCGCCACCGTGCTCCACCCGGCCGTCGAATTCGATGGCGACCTGCTGGCCCGGCTCGGCAAGTCCGGTCCGCGCTATACGTCCTACCCGACGGCCGATCGCTTCAGCGCCGACTTCGGCTACCGCGACTACCTGCACGCGGTGGCCAGCGTGCGCACCCGCGGCAAGCGCCCGCTGTCGCTGTACCTGCACATCCCGTTCTGCGAAAGCGTGTGCTATTACTGCGCCTGCAACAAGATCGTCACCAAACGTCGCGACAAGGCGGCGACCTACCTGTCCTACCTGAAGCGCGAAGTCGAGATGCAAGGGCTGCTGTTCGCCGGCATGAACGAGGTCGAGCAGCTGCACTTCGGCGGCGGCACCCCCACTTACCTGTCGGACGAGCAGATGGGCGAGCTGATGGCGCACCTACGGCGCTGCTTCAGCTTCGCGCCCGACGAGCGCGGAGAGTACTCGATCGAGGTCGACCCGCGCACCGTCTCGACCGAACGCGTGCACTGCCTGCGGCGCCAGGGTTTCAACCGCATCAGCCTGGGCGTGCAGGATTTCGATCCAGACGTTCAGAAGGCGGTCAACCGGGTCCAGCCCGAGCGCGAGACGGTGGCCATCATCGACGCCGCGCGCGCCGCGGGTTTTCGTTCGGTGAGCATCGACCTGATCTACGGCCTGCCGAAGCAGACCCTGACCAGCATGACGCAAACCCTGGACAAGGTGATCGAGGCCGGCCCGGACCGGATCTCGGTCTACCACTATGCCCACATGCCGCACCTGTTCAAGCCGCAGCGGCGCATCCTGCAACAGGACATGCCGGACAGCGACACCAAGCTCAGGATGCTCCAGCTGTGCATCGAGCGCCTCGGCGCCGCCGGCTACGTGTACATCGGCATGGACCATTTCGCCAAGCCGGACGACGACCTGGCCGTGGCCCAGCGCCAGGGCCGCCTGCACCGCAACTTCCAGGGCTACTCGACCCACGCCGACGCCGACCTGGTGGCGTGCGGGGTGTCGAGCATCGGCGCGGTGGGCGCCACCTACAGCCAGAACGTCAAGACGCTCGACGAATACTACGACCTGATCGACCGGAACGAGTTGCCGGTCCAGCGCGGCATCCGCCTGTCGATGGACGACGCGCTGCGCCGCTCGATCATCCAGAAGCTGATGTGCCAGTTCGAGCTGTCGATCCCGGCCATCGAGCAGGCGTTCCCGATCGCTTTCGAACAGCACTTCGCCGGCGAGCTGGCCACGCTGCGCACGATGCAGGACGACGGCCTGGTGCAGGTCGGGCCGGAGTGGCTGACCGTCACGATGAAGGGGCGCCTGCTGATCCGCAACGTGTGCATGGTGTTCGACCGCTACCTCGCCCGGCCGGGCGAGGGCCCGCGCCATTCGCACACCGTCTAGGGCCGGTCGATGAGCGGCGTCAGCCTGTTCCCGGTGTTTCTGGTCGGCCTGGCCGGCAGCGTGCACTGCGCCGGCATGTGCGGCGGGATCGTCGGCGCGCTGTCGCTTCCGCGCGCGCCGGGCTTGGCCGCACGGGAACCGGCTTTCCCGGTGCCGGTGCGGACCGTCGCCGCGAGCGCGGGCGCCTCGCTCACCGGCGTGGGGGCCTATAACGCGGGGCGCATCGCCAGCTATATGACGGCCGGCGCGCTGGCCGGGGGATTGGCCGGCGGCGCGGCCTCGCTGGCGGCGTTGCCGGCCGTGCAGGCAGGCTTGTATTGGGCCGCGAACCTGATGCTGGTGGCGCTGGGGCTGTTCCTGATGGACGCCTGGCGCGGCCTGGCCCGCGTCGAGCAGGCCGGCCAGGCATTGTGGCGCCGTCTCGCGCCGCTGCTGCGGCGCATGAACGGCGTCGGGACCAGCGGCGCCCGAACCGGCGGCGTCCGCATGTTCGCGCTTGGCGCCCTGTGGGGCTGGCTGCCGTGCGGCATGGTGTACAGCGTGCTGGTGACGGCCATGCTGAGCGGCTCGGCGCTGGACGGCGCCGGCGTGATGCTCGCCTTCGGCCTGGGCACGCTGCCGATGCTGGCCGCGCTCGGCCTGGCGGGCGGGCGCCTGCGCGCGTTGATGGCGCGGCGCGCGGTGCGCCTGTGCTGCGGGTTTGCGATCCTGGCCTTCGGCATCCTCGGCCTGGCGCGCGCCGCCGGCGGCCTGCCGGCCGGCTGGATGCACGGGCTGTGTCTCGGGAGCCCGGCATGAGCGCGGTGCTCGAAGAAGCGGTGCGCGCCGCGGGCGGCGCCGCCACGGCTGCCGCGCGCAACGCGCCCGCAGGGTGTTTCCACTGCGGCTTGCCGGTGCCGCGCGACAGCGCCTGGCAAGCCACGATCGGCGGCGAGGTGCGGCGCATGTGCTGTCCCGGCTGCGCGGCGGCGGCCCAGGCCATCGTCGACGGCGGCTTCGCCGACTACTACGCGACCCGCACCGCCTACGCCGCCCAGGCCGACATCGAGGCCGCCAATGCGCCCGAGCTCGACCTGGTCGACGACGGCGATGCCGACGGCGCGGCCAGCTTCACGGTGGAGGGCATCCGCTGCGCCGCCTGCGTGTGGCTGATCGAGCGCCGCCTGCACGACTTGCCCGGGGTGCTGGACGTCGGCCTGAACGTGGCCACCGAGCGCCTGTTCGTGCGCTGGGATCCGTCCGGCTGCCGCGCCAGCGCCATCCTGCGCACGCTGCGCGCGATCGGCTACGTCGCCTATCCCTACGATGCGCGGCGCCACGGCGAGCAGCTCGAGCGCGCGCGCAAGCAGCTGTTCCGCCAGCTGTTCGTGGCCGGCCTGTCGATGATGCAGGTGATGATGTATGCGGTGCCGGTGTACATGGCCGACGAGGGCACGATGGACGCCGCGATGACGGCGCTGATGCACTGGGCCGCGTTGTTCCTGACCCTGCCGGCGGTGCTGTATTCGGCCCAGCCGTTCTTCAAGGGCGCCTGGCGCGACCTGCGGCGCGGCATGCCGGGCATGGACGTGCCGGTTGCGCTCGGGATCGGCGCCGCCTTCGCCGGCAGCCTGCAGGCGCTGGTCACCGGCAATGGCGACGTGTATTTCGATTCGGTGACCATGTTCGTGTTCCTGCTGCTGGGCAGCCGCTACCTCGAACTGGGCGCGCGCCGCAAGGCGGCCGGCGCGCTCGAGCGCCTGCAGCAGGGCTTGCCGCCGTCGGCGCTGCGCCTGCGCGGCGATCCACAGTTGCGTGACACCGAGCTGGTGACGGCCGGCAGCCTGCGGGTGGACGACCTGGTGCTGGTGCGCGCGGGCCAGGCGGCGCCGGCCGACGGCATGATCGTCGAGGGCGACACCGACGTCGACCTGGCGCTCCTGACCGGCGAGAGCCGCACCCAGCGCCGCGGCGTGGGCGACCTGGTGCCGGGCGGCGCGCTCAATGCGGGCAGCGCCATCGTGCTGCGCGTGACCTCGACCGCCCATGACAGCACGCTGGCGATGCTGGTGCGGCTGGTCGAGCGCGCGGGGCAGGGCAAGCCGGCGCTGGCCCTGTGGGCCGACCGGGTGGCGGCCTGGTTCGTGCTCGGTTTGCTGGCGCTGACCGTGCTGGCCTATTTCGCCTGGCTGCAGGTGGACCCTGGCAAGGCCTGGCAGGTGGCGATCGCGGTGCTGGTGGTGTCCTGCCCGTGCGCGCTGTCGCTGGCCACGCCGACCGCGCTGGCCGCCGCCACCGACCGCCTGTTGCGGCGCGGCGTGCTGTCGGTGCAGCCGCACACGCTGGAAACCTTCGACCGCGCCACCCATGTGGTGTTCGACAAGACCGGGACGCTCACCCATGGCCGGCCGGTGCTGCGCCAGACCCTGCCGGTGGGCAGCCTGACCGGCTTCGACTGCCTGCGCATCGCCGCCGCGCTGGAGGCCGACAATCCGCATCCGCTGGCGCTGGGAATCCGCGAGGCGGTCATCGCATCGCCCGCCGAGGCCGCGCGCGCCGAACGCACGCAGTTCACGATCGGGCAGGGCGTCGAGGGCTGGGTCGATGGGCGTTACTACCGCCTGGGCAACGTCGCCTGGGTCGCCGGCGTGGCCGGCGGCGTGGCGCGCGTGGCGGCGCCGGTGGGCGCCACCTCGGTCTGGCTCGGCAGCAGCGAAGGCTGGCTGGCGCGCTTCGACCTGGCCGACGGCCTGCGGGCCGACGCCGCCGAGGTGGTGCGCCGCATCCGCGCCAGCGGCAAGACGGTGATCCTGCTCAGCGGCGACGAGCAGCATGCGGCGCAGGCCGTGGCGGCCCGCCTGGGCATCTCGACCGCCATCGGCGGCAAGCTGCCGCAGGAGAAGCTGGCCTATGTACGGCGCCTGCAGCAGGATGGCGCGATCGTGGCGATGGTCGGCGACGGCATCAACGACGCGGCAGTGCTGCGCGGGGCCGACGTCTCGTTCGCGATGGGGCGCGGGGCCGAACTGGCGCAGCTGCATGCCGACGGGGTGCTGATGGGCGACAGCCTGGCGCCGCTGGCCGACACCCTGGACACGGCGCGCCGCACGCTGGCGGTGATCCGCCAGAACCTGGCCTGGGCCACGGTCTACAACGTGGCGGCGATTCCAGCGGCGGCGACGGGGTTGTTGAATCCCTGGCTGGCGGGGATCGGCATGGCGGCCAGCTCGGCCGTGGTCGTGCTCAATGCGCTGCGCTTGCGAAGGGATTAGCGATGGAAGCCTTGTATTTGCTGGTGCCGCTCAGCGTGCTGGTGGTGGGGGTGGCCTTGTGGGTGTTCTTCGGGGCGGCCGAGAGCGGGCAGTTCGACGATCTGGAAGGGCCGGCGTATCGCGTCTTGCAGGATGATGATCGGTAGGGTCGGAGGCATGGCCGCCGACCCTGCGTACGCCACGGCGACGGATCACATCGTCGGTCCGCGCCCGGTGTGGGTTTCCTTCTCGATGCGGTCCTGGCATTCGATGCAGGTGCGCACCGTCGGCGTGGCCAGCAGGCGCCCGTCCGGGATCTCGCGGCCGCACGACTCGCAGATGCCGGCGCCGCCGGCCTCGAGCTTGCCGAGGGCGACGTCGATCTCGTGCAGCGTGTTCGCATCGTGTTCGGCCAGGTGGACCTGGTCGTGGCTGATCATCTCGGCGGTCACGCGGTCGTCGCCCGGCACCTCATGTGCGAGCGGCCCGATCTGGGGAGCGTCACCCTCGTCGGCCGTGGTGCGCGAACGAACGGCGCCGAGCAGGTCTTCGCGCGCTTGATGCAGGCGCTTGGACATTTCTTCGTGAACGGATTGGGAAAGAGGCGGCATAGCGATTCCTTATTGGTGAGTGAGGAAAAGCCCCCCGGACTGTGGCGGGCCGTCTAGTTTTGGACCTGATTCATCTCAAAACGATGCCCATGGAATCGTGGAAGAAAGCGTCGCAGCTCAGCGCACAACAGGCTACGACAGACGTTCCCCATACTCTATCCATCAAGGAACATTTTGATACACATCAAGGATTTTTAAGGTTCGTAAACGCACACTCCTGGCTGTCACTACATCGTGTCATTTCAGGAGAGCATCTTGGACAGCAGTCTAAACTATAACTACAAGATCGTGCGCCAGTTTGCGATTGCGACCGTGGTCTGGGGCGTGATCGGCATGGCGGCAGGGGTGTTCATCGCGGCCCAGCTGGCCTGGCCCGCGCTCAACTTCGACATCCCATGGCTCAGCTACGGACGCCTGCGTCCGCTGCACACCAACGCGGTCATCTTCGCCTTCGGCATCTGCGGCCTGTTCGCCACCTCGTACTACGTGGTGCAGCGCACCTGCCAGGTGCGCCTGTTCTCCGACAAGCTGGCCGCGTTCACCTTCTGGGGCTGGCAGGCGGTGCTGCTGTGCGCCGCGGTCACGCTGCCGATGGGCTTCACGCGCGGCAAGGAATACGCCGAACTCGAATGGCCGATCGCGATCCTGATCGCCATCGTCTGGGTCGCCTACGCCGTGGTGTTCTTCGGCACCCTCGTCAAGCGCAAGGTCAAGCACATCTACGTCGCCAACTGGTTCTTCGGCGCCTTCATCCTGGCGGTCGCCATCCTGCACATCGTGAACGGCATGACGTCGCCAGCCTCGTTGATGAAATCGTATTCGGTGTACTCGGGCGTGCAGGACGCCATGATCCAGTGGTGGTACGGCCATAACGCGGTCGGCTTCATCCTCACCGCCGGCTACCTGGGCATGGTCTATTACTTCATTCCGAAGCAGGCCGAGCGCCCGGTGTACTCATACCGCCTGTCGATCGTGCACTTCTGGGCCCTGATCTTCACCTATATGTGGGCCGGTCCGCACCACCTGCACTACACCGCGCTGCCCGACTGGACCCAATCGCTGGGCATGGTGTTCTCGATCATCCTGCTGGCGCCGTCGTGGGGCGGCATGATCAACGGGATCATGACCCTGTCGGGCGCCTGGCACAAGCTGCGCTCCGACCCGCTGCTGAAATTCATGATCGTCTCCCTGTCGTTCTACGGCATGGCCACCTTCGAGGGCCCGATGATGTCGATCAAGACCATCAACGCGCTGTCGCACTACACCGACTGGACCGTCGCCCACGTCCACGCCGGCGCCCTGGGCTGGGTCGGCTTCATCACCATGGGCTCGATCTACTACATCATCCCGCGCGTCGCCGGCAAGAAGCAGATGCACAGCGTCGCCATGGTCGAAACGCATTTTTGGGTCGCCACCATCGGCGTCGTCCTCTACATCGCCTCGATGTGGATCGCCGGCGTGATGCAGGGCCTGATGTGGCGCGCGGTGAATGCCGACGGCACCCTGACCTATACCTTCGCCGAAAGCGTCAAGGCCACCTGGCCCTACTACGTGATCCGCGTGACGGGCGGCGCCCTGTACCTGTGCGGCATGGTGCTGATGGCCTGGAACACCTGGATGACGATGCGCGGCACGAAGAGCGTCGACGTGCCGATCCCGCTCGGGCCGAAGAATCCGCGCGGCGTGGTTGACGCCGAGCATGTCGTCCCAGCCTAAAGAAACCAGGAGTCTGCAATGAAATTCACCCATGAGTGGATCGAGAAGAATGTGTGGCTGCTGATCGGCCTCGTCCTGCTGGTCATCTCCTTCGGCGGCCTGGTCGAGATCGTGCCGCTGTTCTTCCAGAAGTCGACCACCGAACCGGTCGCCGGCCTGAAACCCTATTCGCCGCTGCGCCTGGCCGGCCGCGACGTCTACATCCGCGAGGGCTGCTACGGCTGCCACTCGCAGATGATCCGGCCGCTGCGCGCCGAGACCGAGCGCTATGGCCACTACTCGGTGGCCGGCGAGTCGGTCTACGAGCACCCGTTCCAGTGGGGCTCCAAGCGCACCGGCCCCGACCTGGCGCGCGTGGGCGGCCGCTACAGCGACGAATGGCACCGCACCCACCTCGACAATCCGCGCGACGTGGTGCCCGAATCGAACATGCCGGCCTATCCGTGGCTGGCCACGACCAAGCTGATCCCGGCCGAGATCATGCCGAAGATGCGCGCGCTGCGGCGCGTCGGGGTGCCCTATACCGACGCGGAGATCGCGGAAGCACCGAAAGACCTGGTCGACAAGACCGAGCAGGACGCGCTGGTCGCCTACCTGCAGGGCCTGGGCACCCAGATCAAGACGAGGAACTGAGATGGCAATCCAACAGATATTCGACGACGCCAGCAGCGTCATGACCGTGATCAGCTTCGCGACCTTCATGGGCATCGTGGGCTGGACCTACCTGCTGCACAAGGGCAGCGATTTCGACGCGGCGGCGCGGCTGCCGTTCGCGGACGGCGCCGACCAGGGCGAGGAGCATTGACATGGCCGACTTCTTCAACGACTTCTGGCACTACTACGTCGCGGTGATCACGGTCCTGTCGATCGCCGGCTGCGCCATCCTGCTATGGTCGCAGTCCAAGTTCAAGGTCAGGCTCGACGCCGCCGGCAAACCTGAGATGACCACCGGCCACGTATGGGACGAAGACCTCACGGAGCTCAACACGCCGATGCCGCGCTGGTGGATCGTGCTGTTCTGGCTGTCGATCCTGTTCGCTTGCGCCTACCTGGTGATGTATCCGGGCCTGGGCGCCTGGCGCGGCACCCTGGGCTGGAACCAGGTGAGCGAGTACCAGGCCGAACTGAAGCAGGCCAGGCTTGACTATGGCCCGCTGTTCGAGCAGTACAGGAAGCTCGACCTGAAAGCGGTGGCCGCCGACCCGCAGGCCCACGCGATCGGCGAGCGCCTGTTCCTGACCTATTGCTCGCAATGCCATGGTTCGGATGCGCGCGGCAGCAAGGGCTTCCCGAACCTGGCTGACGCCGACTGGCTGCATGGCGGCGAGCCGGACGCCATCAAGACGACGATCATGAACGGCCGCACCGGCATGATGCCGCCGATGGGCGCCGCGCTGGGCTCGGACAAGGACGTCGAGAGCGTGGCCCACTACGTGCGTTCGCTGTCCGGCCTGTCGGCCGATCCCATCAAGGTCGCCTTCGGCAAGCCGAAGTTCGCCACCTGCGTGGCCTGCCACGGCGCCGACGGCAAGGGCAATGCGATGCTGGGCGCGCCGAACCTGGCTGACAAGACCTGGCTCTATGGCGGCAGCGTCGAGACCGTGATGGAGACGATCCGCAAGGGCCGCACCAACACCATGCCGGCCTTCGGCGACTTCCTGGGCGAAGAGAAGGTCCACGTGCTGGCGGCCTATGTGTGGAGCCTGTCGAATCCGACCTCACCGGCGTCAAGCATTCCCACGAAAGCGACGGCAGCAAAATGACAGACCCTGCTGGAGCGCCGCGCGAAGCGATCGTCCGCATGTACGCCGCGCGGGAAGACATCTTCCCGCGCGAGATCGAGGGACGCTACGCCACGCTGCGCTGGGCCTGCGTCTGGCTGACGCAGATCCTGTTCTACGGCCTGCCGTGGTTGAACATGAACGGCCGCCAGGCCGTCCTGTTCGACCTGGCCAGCCGCAAGTTTTACCTGGCAGGCATGGTGTTCTGGCCGCAGGACTTCATCTACCTGGCGGCGCTGCTGATCGTGTGCGCCTATGGCCTGTTCCTGGTCACCGCGGTAGCGGGCCGCGTCTGGTGCGGCTTCGCCTGCCCGCAGACGGTCTACACCGAGATCTTCCTGTGGATCGAACGCAAGATCGAAGGCTCGCGCAGCAGCCAGCTGCGGCTCGCGCGCCAGCCGTGGAATGCCGAAAAGATCTCCAGGCGCGGCGCCAAGCACCTGTCGTGGGGCGCGGTCGCGCTCTGGACCGGCTTCACTTTCGTCGGCTACTTCGCCCCGATCCGCTCGCTGGGCGGCGAAATCGCGGCCTTCGGCCTGGGGCCGTGGGAAACCTTCTGGATCCTGTTCTACTCTCTCGCCACCTACGGCAACGCCGGCTGGCTGCGCGAGCAGGTCTGCAAGTACATGTGCCCGTATGCGCGCTTCCAGAGCGCGATGTTCGACAAGGACACGCTGATCGTCACCTACGACGCCGAACGCGGCGAGCCGCGCAGCGGCCGCAGGAAGGGCGAAGCGCAGGCGCGCGCCGGCAACAGCGGCGACTGCATCGACTGCAGCCTGTGCGTGCAGGTGTGCCCGACCGGCATCGACATCCGCAAGGGCTTGCAATATGAGTGCATCGGCTGCGCCGCCTGCGTCGACGCCTGCAATATCGTGATGGACAAGGTCAGCAAACCGCGCGGCCTGATCCGCTATGCGACCGAGAACGGCCTGGTGCAAAAGCTCGGCGCGCTCGAGATCCGGCGCCGCATGCTGCGTCCGCGCGTGCTGGTCTACGGCGCGGTGCTGGCCATGCTGGTGGCGGCGATGGGCACGTCGCTGGCGCTGCGCAATCCGCTCAAGCTGGACGTGATCCGCGACCGCGGCTCGATGGGGCGCGAAGTCGAGGATGGCCGCATCGAGAACGTCTACCGGCTGCAGGTGATGAACACGAGCGAAGCGCCGCAGACGCTGCGGGTGAGCGTGAGCGGCATTCCCTCGGCCACGGTGGTGGATGACGGCGCCATCGCAATGGAAGGCGCCACCACGCGCGCGGTGCCGGTGCGGGTACGCGTCGACCCGGGCGCCGGCAAGCCGGGGTCGAACAAGATCGAGTTCACGGTGCGCTCGCTGAGCGATCCGGACTTGAGCGTGAGCGAAGGCGCCGCATTCATCGTGCCGAAGTAGAAGCGTGACATGAGCAAGGAGAAGGACATGCAAGCGACCAACCCCAACTTCCCGCAGCAGGCGGCGCCGTGGTACAGGCACCGCTGGCCGTGGTTCCTGATGATCGGCCCGGTGGCCGTGATGATCGGCACGGGCGTTTCGGCCTGGCTCGGCGCGCAACAGCCGGATGCGATGGTGGTGGCCGATTACTACAAGCAGGGCAAGGCCATCAACCAGGACTTGCGGCGCGACCGCGTCGCCACCGAGCTGCTGCTTTCCTTCGAGGCCAGCCACGATGCGCAGGCGGGGCGCCTGAACGGACGCCTGGCCAGCGGCGGCCAGCCGGTGGTGGCGCCATTCCACATCCGGCTGGCGCATCCGACCCTGCCGGAGCGCGACCTGGCGCTGGAGGCGCTGCCCGATGCGCAGGGCCGCTTCTCGGCCACGCTGCCGATCCTGGAGGCGACCCACTGGCAGGTGGTGGTGGAGGGCGCGGCGCGCGACTGGCGCCTGGCGCGCAGCTGGAGTCCGGCGAAGCAGGCGCTCTTGATAATCGAGGCCGACGCTAGCCCAGACGCGCGATGAGGCGCACGTAGACCAGCTCCGCGATCAGCTCGACCAGCGTCTGCGTCACGATGATCGCCGGCAGCAGCGGCACCGCGCCCGGCACGGCCAGCGCCAGCGGCAGTACCACCAGCGAGTTGCGGGTGGCGCCGCTGAAGGCGACCGCGCGGCCGGCGGGCGTGGCGAGTCGGAACAGGCGCGCCACCAGCCAGCCGGCGGGCGGGGCCAGCAGCGCGAAGGCGGCATAGACGGGCGCCACCCGCAGCGCCGCATCGAGCGCCTGGCCGAGCTGCGGAAGCACCGACGCCACCACGATGAACAGCACCAGCGCCGTGGCCGGCACCGGCAGCAGGCCAAGGATTGTCGACGCACGCGCGCCGGCCTGGCTGCGTGCGGCCCAGAGCTGCAGCGCGACCGCCAACAGCAACGGCGCGGCGATCAGCCACACGAAAGCGTCGATGAAGGGGCCGGGCTGGACCAGGTCGGCCGCTCCAATGCCGAGCAGGATGCGCAGGTAGACCGGCAGCATCAGCATCTGGGCGACCAGCAGGACGGGCGTCGCCGCCAGCAGCAGGCGCGCATCGGCGCGGCCGAGGTGGGAAAAGGTGACCACGTAGTCGATGCAGGGCGCCAGCAGCACCAGCAGGACTCCCAGCCGAATCAGCGGATCGCCTGGCACGAAGGGCAGCAGGCCGGCGACCAGCAACGGGATCACGGCGAAGTTGGTCACCAGCAGCGCGCCCAGGAAGCGCGTGTGGGTAAAGGCGCGTCCCAGTTCGGCCAGCGGCACCTGCAGGAAGGTCACGAACAGCATGAAGGCCAGGGCAGGGTTGACCGCGGGCTTCAGGGCCGTGGTCCCCGGCAGCGCCAGCGCTGCCAGCGCGGCCAACGCCACCGTCGCGAAATAGATGCCGATCTGCTTGTTTTCGAGCTTGTCCCGGATGTGCTGCATGCGGTGTGGTCGCTTTCTTCGTGGAGGCCAAGCCGGCATTATACGGAGCGCGCACCTGCCCCGAGATGGTCGTGAGGTAAGATGCCGCCCAATGCGATTCATCGGGAGTGCAAGTGCGGTACCGGAACTTGTCGTTGTACTGGCTGGCGATCGGCGTCCTGGGGATGCTGGCGTTTCGCGTGCCCTTCGTCGGCTTTGCGCTCGGCATCGGCGCGCTGCTGTACTTCGTGTATGCGATTCCCTACTGGCTGCTGTTCGTGGTGTTCTTCCACCAGCGTCCATACAGCCGCGTGGTGTTCGGCATGGCGCGCCGCACTTTCGCGATCCGGCTCGCGCTGGGGGCAGCGGTGGTGTGCGTCGGCAGCCTGCTGCTGGGGTGGAAAGTGCTGGCCTGCCTTGGCGCGGCCGTGCTGTATTACTGCGGCGAGATCGAACTCAAGGAGCGGATGATCGCCGCCGCGCAAGGTGACGTCGACCGCCCTCAGTGACGGCAGAGCGGCGAGGACTGGGCCGCCCATGTCGCAGCATGCAGCAGCGTCTCCCTCGCCGATTCTCCCTGCCTCGTCGGAACCTCGGGCGCGATGCCGCCGCGGATGACAGGCGCGTCGCCGACCGCGTAGCGCGACGTCGTCAGCGCCAGCATGGAGCCGTCCGCCATCCGGTGCGCGACATTGGCGGTCGTCGCCCCGAACGAGGTCTGGCCGAAGGTGCGCGTGCGCGGGCCCTCTCCCATCAGGGCGACCAGCAGCATTTCCCCGGCGCTGCTGGTGCGCTGGTCGACGAAGACGGCCAGCGGCGCGCCGGCGAAGCGCTGCAGCGGATTGTCCGCGCGCCCCCCGTATAGGGTTTCCATCTCGCGCAGTTGCAGCGGCTTGACGAAGGCCGTGCGCGCGCCGTCGCGTGCGACCAAGGCCGCCGCATTGGCCGGGCCGAACAGCGGATGCATGGCGATGAAAGGCGGCCAGGCGTTCCCGCCGAGCTGGGCGCTCAGGTCGATCACGAGGGCGCAGGCCTTGTCCGTCCCCGGCGTCGTCGCATAGTCCGCGTGGAAGCGCTGCAGGAAGAGCGGCGCTTCGGTCTGCAGGTCGCCCATGCTCTGGGGCGGCGTCCAGTGCAGCACCTGGCCGTGCGCGGTCAGGACCAGCGCGAAGGACGACGCCGTCCCTTGCGCGCGTGCGTTCGCCAGGCCTTGCTGGACCCGGCGCCCGCTCGACGGCGCCCGGATGGACGAGTGGCCATCGGCGTCGAGGGTGGCAAGCAGCGCGTTCACCTGCTGCCACAGCGACTGGCGATCGACCTGCGCTCCCGCATCGTCGAGCGCCGCCAGCAGCCGCGCCTTGGCGCTCGCGTATTCGTCCCGCTTGCGCGGGTACAGGCCTTCGGACTCGACCAGCTGGATGGTCTGCTGCACGACGGCGCGCGCGGTTTGCGCCGGGATCGGATCCCGCATGGCAGGCGCCTGCGCCAGTGCGTTCGGCAAGATCAGCAACGCCCCCGACGCCATTGCGATGGCGCTGCTCCACTTTCCATGCCTGCCTGCCGTCATGCCCGCTCCTTTCGTCTGGTCCAGTCGTGATCGTAGCCGCGAGCTGTCATGCAGTGAGAGTAAATTGCGACCGGATGTAAGACGCCGTACGTACGCCGCGCGACAACACCGGCGTTGTCGATCTGTTTACTTCCATGTTAGATTCCTTGGCGGCAATTGCTACCCGCTGCAGATAATCAACCACAAGGAAGACACCCGAGATGCCATCGACCCGCCAGCGCAGCCTGCGCGCCACCATCGCCGCCCTGTTCATCCCCGCCATGCTCGCCGGCGTGTCGCTGCCAGCGGTGGCTGCGCCGGCCGCCACCCAGGCCGCCGCCGTCGCCCCCTACAAGGCCTTCGACGCCTGGAGCGACAAGTTTGCCGAGGACTGGGTGCGCCTGAGCCCGCAACTGGCGACCTCGACCCAGTACTTCAGCGGCGCCGAGCAGGCCAGGCTGGACCGCGAACTGACCCCCTTGAGCGCGGCGCACCGCCAGAAGTCCGTCGCGATGGCGCGCGAAGGCGTCAAGCGCCTGGACGGCTTCAAGTCGCAGCCCCTGAACGAGACCCAGAAGATCTCGGCGGCGGTGATGCGCTGGTCGCTGCAGAACGTGATCGCCAACGAGCCGTTCGAAGACCACGCCTTCGTGTTCTCGCAGTTCAGCGGTCCGCAGATCGGCCTGGTCAACTTCATGACCAACACCCACCCGATGCGCAACGCGGCCGACGTCGACAGCTACCTGGCGCGCCTGGACCAGGTGGCGGTCCGTCTCGACGAGGCGCTGGCGCGCGCCAAGGGCGCGGCAAGCAAGCAGATGATTCCTCCGCGCTTCATCCTGGAGCGCGCCCAGTTCCAGGTCGACCACTTCCTCAAGCCGGCCGCCTCTGACAACGTGCTGGTGACCACGCTGGCCCAGCGCACCGCCGAGATGAAGGACCTGTCGCCGGAGGCGCGCAGCGCCGCCATCGCGCGCGCGACCGGCATCGTCGAGCAGAAGATCCGTCCTTCCTACACCCGCGTGCAGGCCTTCATGGCCGAGATCCACCCGAAGACCGGCATTGTTGCCGGCATCTCGCGCCTGCCGAACGGCGCCGCCGCCTACAAGCGCGCGATCGAGAATTTCACCAGCACCCAGCTCACCGCCGACGAGATCCACACGATCGGCCTGCGCGAAGTGGCGCGTATCGAAGCCGAGATGGACAAGCACCTGCGCTCGCTCGGCCTGGCCGACGGCAACATCGAAACCCGCATGAAGCAGCTCGACGCGCGCTTCCAGCCGAAGGGCGAGGGCGATCCGCGCCCGGCGATCATCGCCAGCTACAACGAGATGGTGCGCGACGCCGAGCGCAGGAGCGCCTCGCTGTTCAACCTCAAGCCGCGCGCGCCGGTCGACGTGCGCCGCGTGCCGCCGCTGACCGAGCCGTCGGCCGCCGCCCACTACACCCTGCCGGCGCCGGACGGCAGCCGTCCGGGCATCTTCTGGGTGCCGCTGCGCGGCCCGACCTTCGACATGATCCGCATGCGCAGCCTGGCCTACCATGAGGCGGTGCCGGGCCACCACTTCCAGCTCGCCATCCAGCAAGAGATGAGCGACCTGCCGAAGTTCCGCAGCCAGCGCATCTTCAGCGGCGGCAGCGCCCACTCGGAAGGCTGGGCGCTGTATACCGAGCGCCTGGCGGTGGAGCAGGGCTGGTACAAGGACGACGTCCCGGGCCTCCTGGGCGCGCTGGGTTCGGAGCTGTTCCGCGCCCGCCGCCTGGTGGCCGACACCGGCCTGCACACCAAGGGCTGGACCCGCCAGCAGGCGATCGACTACGGCATGGGCGCCCAGGAAACCGAGCGCTACGTCGTGTGGCCGGGCCAGGCCAATGCCTACATGATCGGCATGCTGCGCATCCTGGAATTGCGCGAGAAGGCGCAGAAGGAACTGGGCGACAAGTACTCGCTGCCGGCCTTCCACGACCTGGTGCTGGGCGCCGGCTCGGTGCCGCTCGACGTGCTGGGCGAGCTGGTCGATAACTGGATCGCGCAGCAGAAGAAGGCTTGACGCCGGCCGCATGCGGCGAGCGCCGCATGCCCAACAGTTGAACAACGTCCCCGCCATGAGCGGGGACGTTTGCTTTCTGCTACTGGCAAACGGCCCAGGCGAACCCGGTCAAGTGTGTGGCGAGAACGCGAATGATAATGATTATCGTTTACATGTATTGACGTTCTCGGTAGAATCATTGTTTTACTTGCAGTGTTTCATCACATATCACTTCTGAGAGAGACCGCCTCGCCATGAAAGCAATAAAAAGCCGCAAGCACCCCATCACCCGCAGCCAGCTCGCGGGCACCGCACTGGCCGCGGCCCTGCTGCCGCTCGGCGCGCACGCCGCCGCCGACGCCACCGCTGCCACCGCCGCCACCGCCACTGCAGCGCCTGCCTCCGTCGCTCCGCAATCGACCGTCGAAGTCGTCGGCAATTACGAAAACCCTTTCCGCGCCGAGAACGCCTCGTCGCCCAAGTACACCGAGCGCCTGGTCGACACCGCCCAGACCGTGCAGGTGATCAAGAAGGAGCTGTTCGAGCAGCAGGGCGCCCTGACCCTGACCGAGGCGCTGCGCAACACCCCCGGCGTCGGCGCTTTCTTCCTGGGCGAGAACGGCAACACGAATACCGGCGACGCGATCTTCATGCGCGGCTTCGACACGTCCGGCAGCATCTACGTCGACGGCGTGCGCGACGTCGGCTCGATCTCGCGCGACGTGTTCAACCTGGAGCAGATCGACGTGCTGAAAGGCCCGGCCGGCACCGACAACGGCCGCAGCGCGCCGACCGGCTCGGTCAACCTGGTGACCAAGAAGGCGAATCTCACCGACCTGGTGACCACCGCGATCACTGGCGGCAGCGGCGAGCAGAAACGCATCACGCTGGATGCCAACAAGGTGCTGGACGAACAGCGCGGCATCGCCGTGCGCCTGAACGTGCTGGCCCAGGATTCGGGCAGCGCCGCGCGCGACGTGGTCGAGAACAAGCGCTGGGCGGTGGCGCCGAGCATCGGCTTCGGCCTGAACGGCCCGACCCGCGTGCACCTGGACTACCTGCACGTCGACCAGAACAACATCCCCGATGGCGGCGTGTACGTGATCGGCCTGCCGGGCTACACCAGCCCGGACCGCGCCAAACCCTGGGTCGCCGACGCCCCGAAGGTCGACCCCAAGAACTTCTACGGCTCGGTCGATGATTACGACGACGTGAAGGCCGACATGGCCACCGTGCGCATCGAGCACGACTTCTCGCCGACCATGAAGCTGCAGAACACGAGCCGCTACGGCAAGACCAGCCAGGACTACCTGCTCACCGCCTTCCTCACCAGCGCCGCCAACCTCGCCACGCCGGTCGAGGCCGACCCGAGTACCTGGACCCTGGCGCGCAGCATCCGCACCGGCAAGGACCAGGAAAACAAGATCCTCACCAACGTCACGACGCTGACCAGCCAGTTCGACACCGGCGCCGTGTCGCACACCCTGGTGACGGGCCTCGAAATCACCAGCGAACGCCAGACCACCTGGGGCTTGACGGGCCTGGGCACGCTGCCGCCCGCGAACATCTACCATCCCGACCCGAACCAGGCGCCGACCACGCCGGTCGACGTGCGCCGCACCGGCGCCTACAACGAGGGCGAGGTCGACACCCAGAGCGTGTACGTGTTCGACACCGTCAAGGTCGGCGAACGCTGGATCTTCAATGGCGGCGTGCGCCTCGACCACTTCCGCGGAGATTATTCGGTGGTGGCATTGACCAATAACGTGCTGACTTCGACCCGCTTCAAGGTCGGCGATAACCTGGTCAACGGCAAGCTGTCGGCGCTGTACAAGCCGACCGCCAACAGTAGCGTATATGCGATGGTGGCCAGTTCCAAGCAGCCGCCGGGCGGCAGCTTCACCGTGTCGGGCAACGCCAACAGCGCCCAGAATCCGATCTACGATCCGCAAAAGACGGTCACCACCGAAGTAGGCGGCAAGCTCGACCTGCTGAAATCCAAGCTGTCGCTGTCGGCCGCGCTGTTTCGCACCGAGGTCGAGAACGAGGTCGAGCAGGATCCGGTCGACCAGCAGTGGTACCAGACCGGCGAGAAGCGGGTGCAGGGTGTGGAGCTGGGCGCGACCGGCGAACTGGCGCCGCACTGGCTGCTCAGCGCCGGCTACCTGTACATGGACACCAGCGTGGAGCGCGGCCGCAACGTCACCGCCGCCGGCGAGAACAGCCTGACCTATACGCCGAAGCAATCGTTCACCGCCTGGACCTCGTATGACCTGCCATGGGGCCTGCGCATCGGCGGCGGCGCGCGTTTTTCCGACAAGCTGGCGCGCGGCACCGACGGCGCGATCGGCACCCCGCTGTACACCGAATCGTACTGGGTGTTCGACGCCATGGTCGGCTACAAGGTCAGCAAGCACGTCGACCTGCGCCTGAACGTGTACAACATCGGCGACGAAAAGTATGTCGCGGCCATCAACAAGAGCGGTTACCGCTATACGCCGGGGACTCCGCGCTCGGCCAGCCTGACGGCGAACGTGCGCTTCTGATCGGCTAGCGGACCATGGGGCGGGCCAGCGGTGCGGGTCAGCCGTGCGTCAGCGCCGGCCCGCTTCTGCTATGTTGAGCCCACCTTCATGGGGGACGACATGGAACGATTCCTGATCATCTATCGCGGCGCATCGGAGCCGGGCGAGCGCCAGGAAGATCGCTGGCGCGCCTGGTTCGGCGCCCTGGGCCCGGCCTTGCTCGATCCGGGCAGCCTGACGCAGGACAGCGTCGAGATCCCGAGCCGCCTGATCGGCCCCAAGCTGTCCGGCAGCTCGCTGTCGGGCTACTCGGTGATCGAGGCGGCGGATTTCAATGCCGTCGTGCGCATGGTCCAGGATTGCCCGGTCTTCGACGAGCGCGGCTCGGTCGAGATCGCGCGCCTGGGGGCGGGGTTCGGCGCAAGCCCAGGCTGAAGAAGGGCGGCGCCTGCGGTATACTCGGCGCCCATGCGCATCCAGCTTTTCTCCGACCTGCACCTCGAACGCTATCCCGGCTTCCAGCCGCTCATCCTGCCGGACACCGACGTCGTGGTGCTGGCCGGCGACATCGGCTCCTACCAGGCCGGCTCGCGCCTCGAGACCGAGGATTTCGGACTCGAGCGCTTCTCTCCCGCGTTGCCGGCGCTGGCGGGCAAGCGGGTGCTGTTCATTCCCGGCAACCACGAATTCGATTCGCTCGACCACGACGCCACCCATGCGCGGCTGCGCGCCACCTGCGAGCGGCTCGGCATCGTCTGGCTCGACCGCGAGATCGTCGTCATCGATCACGTGCGCTTCATCGGCACCACCTTGTGGAGCGACTTCGACGCCCTGGCGCTGCGCGACACCGACCTCACCAAACAGATGCAGCAGCGTAACAAGGCGTTCCGCGCGGCGAACTACTACCTGAGCAAGAACACGACCCTCAAGAATGGCGAGCAGGTGCTGGCCGAAGGCATCCGCGCCATGTCGCTCGACTGCCAGGCCTGGCTGCGCGCGGCGCTGGCCACGCCGTTCGAGGGCAAGACGGCGGTGGTCACCCATTTCGCCCCGAGCCTGATGAGCGCCGACCCGCGCTATGGCCTCACGCCCGGCACAGCGGGCTTCTGCAACGCGCTCGACGACCTGTTCAAGCACGCGCAGCTGTGGATGCACGGCCACCTGCACTGCCTGAACGACTACGTGGTCGAGGGGCGCGATGGCCCCCTGTCCTGGTCATGCCGGGTGGTGGCCAATCCGCTCGGCTACCTGAGCAAGGGCGAGCAGGAGGCTTTTCGTCCCGAGCTGCTGATCGAGATCTGATCAGCGCGGCGGCTCTTCGCCGCTGGAAGAGAGCGTGCCGATCAGCGTCTCGAAGCCGTCGGCCGCCTCCGGCACCTGTTCCTGTTCCGCATACTCGGCATACACCCAGTCGCCGCCGGCGCGCGCCACGCCTTCCGGCGGCAGCGGCTCGTGCTGCGGCGTCCTGGCCAGCGCGACGCGCATGAAGTCGACCCACATCGGCAGCGCCAGGGTCGAGCCGAACTCGCGGCCGCCGAGCGAGCGCGGTTCGTCGTAACCCATCCAGGCCACCGCCGCCACCTGGCCGCCGTAGCCGGCGAACCAGCCATCGACCGCATTGCTGGTGGTGCCGGTCTTGCCGGCCAGGTCGGCCCTTTGCAGCTGGCGCGAGGCCGCCGCCGCGGTGCCGACGCGGGTGACGTCGCGCAGCATGCTGTCGACGATGAAGGCGTTGCGCTCGTCCAGCACCCGGGCGCTTTCCTGTCTCGGCTGCGGCGCCGCATGCTCGAACACGACCCTGCCGTCGCCATCCTGGATGCGCGCGATCAGCCACGGTTCCACGCGGTAGCCGCCGTTGGCCAGCACCGCGTAGGCGCCGGCCATCTGCAGCGGCGTGACGGCGCCGGTGCCCAGGCCGAGCGTCAGGTTGCGCGGCTGGCGCGCGGGGTCGAAGCCGAAGCGCGCCAGGTGCGCGCGGGCGTAGTCGACGTCCAGCGCGCGCAGCATGCGCACGGTGGGCACATTGCGCGAGCGCGACAGCGCATGGCGCACCGTGACCGGGCCCTCGAACACATTGTCGTCGTTGCGCGGCGACCAGTTGGCATAGGCCTTCTCGGCGCTGAAGTCGAGCGGCTCGTCGAGGATCTGCGTGCCGGGGAAGAAGCCGCGTTCCAGGCCGGCGGAATAGACGAAGGGCTTGATGCTCGATCCCGGCTGGCGCCAGGCCTGGGTCACGTGGTTGAACTTGTGGATTGAGTGATCGAAGCCGCCGACCAGCGCGCGGTAGGCGCCGGTCCCGGTGTCGAGCGCGACGAAGGCGGCGGCAACCTCGGGCAGCTGGGCGATCGATGGAGAGCCGTCGGTGGCCCTGGCCAGCCGGATGACGGCGCCGGGCGCCAGTTTCATCGCGGCCTTGGCCTTGCTCGACAGGGCGCCGGCGGCGAAGGCCAGGCCCGGGCCGGTGACCTCAACAGCGTCGCCGTTGGCGAGCAGGGCGCGCACACGCCTTGGCGTTGCGGCGACGACGACCGCCGGCGCCAGGCCGGCAACAAACGGACGTTTCTGCAGGGCGGCGGCAATCGCGTCCTTTCTTTCTTCGGCGCCGGCCGGCAGCGCGATACGCGCCTCCGGGCCGCGGTAGCCGTGGCGGCGGTCGTAGGCGAGCACGTTGCGGCGCACCGATTCGTGGGCCGCATCCTGTTCGGCGGCCACGATGGTGGTGGTGACCGTGATGCCGCGTTCGTAGGCCGCCTGGCCGAAGCGGGCATGGACCGCCTGGCGCGCGATCTCGGCGACCCAGGCGGCGCGCGGATTCAGGGTGGCGCCATCGCTGCGCACCTGCAGGCGTTCGGCCAGGGCGCGCCGGTACTGGGGCTCGGTGATCAGCGCCAGTTCGCGCATGCGCTTGAGGACGACCTGCTGGCGCTTGCGGGCCGCCTGCGGATTCGACACCGGATTGCTGCTGGACGGGTTCTGCGGCAGGCCGGCCAGCATCGCGATCTCGGCCAGGGTCAGGTCCGGCAGCGGTTTGCCGAAGTACGTGCGCGCCGCGCTGGCGAAGCCGTAGGCGCGCTGGCCGAGATAGATCTGGTTCAGGTAGACCTCGAGGATCTGGTCCTTGGAGAGCGCCTTCTCGATTTTATAAGCCAGGGCAACCTCGGTCAGCTTGCGCGGCAGCGTCTTGTCGCGCGACAGGAAGAAGTTGCGCGCGACCTGCATCGTGATGGTGGACGCGCCCTGGCTGCCGAAGTCGGCGAGATTGGCCTTGGCCGCGCCGAGCGCGCGGATCCAGTCGACGCCGCCGTGCTCGTAGAAGCGGGTGTCCTCGATCGCCAGCACGGCCGATTTGAGCAGCGCCGGCATCTTGGCCACCGAGACGAACTCGCGCCGCTCGGCGCCGAATTCGCCGATCAGCACCTTGTCGGCGGTGTAGACGCGCAGCGGGATCTTCGGCCGGTAGTCGGTGACGGCCTGGATGTCGGGGACGTCCGGCAGGATCGAGGCGCCGGCCACGTGCGGGGCGGTCGCGAGCAGCAGGGCGGAAAGCAGGATGACGAGGGAGCGACGTGGTTTCATGGCGGTTTTCGTGGACGGTTGGTCGAACGCGGCCGATCTTACTGTCGCGCGGCGCCCGGGTCATGCGAAAAGGCCGAGGTAGCGCGACACGCCCCTGCGCAGGGCGGCTGGCGCTACCTTGGACATGCCTTCGGCGAGGGGCGCATTCGTGGCACGGGACGACGCTGGACGCACGGAACGGGTATCCTTGCGCCAGTCAGTTTTCATGAGGAGAGATGGATGAGCACCAGGTATAGCGCATTGGTCGTCGGCGCCAGCGGCATCATCGGCAATGCGGTCGTACGCGAGCTGCACGGACGGCCGGAATGGCAGGTGCGGGCCTTGCCCCGCACTTTCGTGGACGGCGTCGAGAGCATCAAGGTCGACCTGACCGACGCCCAGGCCACCGCTCGCGCCCTGGAAGCGGCGCGCGACACGACCCACGTGTTCTACGCCGCGCTCAAGGGCGGGACCGACCTGCTCGACGAGGAGCGGATCAACGGCGGCATGCTGCGCAACCTGCTCGACGGCCTGACGTCGGTCGGCGCCCCGCTGCAGCGCGTGGTGCATTATCAGGGCGCCAAGGTGTATGGCGTGCACCTCGGCGATGCCCAGGCGCCGTTCTACGAGGACGACCCGCGCCACATGACGCCCAACTTCTATTACGCCCAGGAAGACCTGCTGCGCGAGCGCGCCGCCGCCGGCGAGGTCGAATGGTCGATCCTGCGGCCCGACGTGGTGGTGGGCGACATCGCCGGCAATCCGATGAATATCGCGATGGTGATGGGCATGTTCGCCGCGCTCAGCAAGGACGCCGGCGCGCCGCTGCGCTTCCCGGGGACGGACAAGGTGTACTCGGGCGTGCTGGCCCAGACCACCGATGCCGACTGGATGGCGCGCGCCAGCGTATGGGCCGCGCTCGATCCGGCGGCGCGCGGCGAAGCCTTCAACCTGGTCAACGAGCCGTTCCGCTGGGAGCGCGTATGGCGCCAGGTCGCGGCGGCCTTCGACATGGAGGTGGGGCCGCCGCAGCCGTTCTCGCTGGCGAGGCAAATGCCGTTGAAGGCGGCGGCGTGGGAGCGCATCGTGCAGCGCCATGGCCTGCAGTCGATGCCTTACGAGAAGCAGGTCGGCTGGTGGTTCGGCGACTTCGTGTTCAATACCGAGTTCGACATGGTGTCGGACATGGGCAAGATCCGGCGCGCCGGTTTCACCGAAGCGGTGGAGCCCGGCGCGACGATCGTCAGCGCCATCGAGCGGCTGCGCGCCGCCCGCTGGCTGCCTTGAAGCGGCAACTGGCGCCGGCTCGACCTTCGCATAACCATGTCCAACCTCGTTTATCCGACCGCATGATGTTTCCATCAACCCTTACGCGCCCGCGCCGCCAGGCGGCGTTCCTGGTGCTGGCCTGCAGCGCCCAGTTCGCCCACGCCGACGACGGCGATGTCATCAATCCCGACCGCCCCAACGTCGCCAATTCCAGCCAGGTGGTCGGTGATGGCCGCCTGCAGCTCGAGATCGGCGTCAACTGGGATCGCCAGCGCAACGACGACCTGCACCTGCGCACCTTGAGCACGCCGGCGCTGCTGCGCATCGGCCTGGGCGACACGACGGAACTGCGCATCGAGACCGATGGCCGCAGCATCGAGCACGAGCTCGATCCGGCTAGTCGCGCGCGCACCACGACTGCGGGCTGGAACGCCGTGTCGATCGGATTCAAGTGGCATCTTGCCGACGGCGAGGGCGTACATCCGGCCCTGGGGCTGATCGGCTCAGCGGCGCTGCCAAGCGGCAGCTCGGCGCTGCGGGTCAAGGGTGTGCTGCCGCAGCTGGTGCTGGCGGCCGAGTGGGATCTGCCGAAAGGCTGGTCATTGGCCGTGACGCCGGGCGCCGGGGCCGATGTCGACGATGACGGCGCGCGCTACCACTACGGCATCCTGGCGGCGTCGCTGGGCAAGAAATTCACTGAACGCGTCCAGGGATTCCTTGAAGTGGCGGCGCCGCAGATCGCGTCCGCATCGCATGGCGGCGACCGGATGCAGGTCGACGCCGGCGTAAGCTGGCGCCTGAACAGGAACTGCCAGGTCGATGCGATGGTGGTGCATGGGTTGAATCGACAGACGCCCGACCTGAGCCTGGCGTTCGGGCTGTCGGTGCGGCGCTGAGGTCGCCGCAGTTTCAACGCTGCGCCGACAGGATCAGTGCGCGCCCCGGTGCGCCGACGCGCACGAGACCACGCCCGCGACCAGCAACGCCAGGGCGGCGGTCTCGAACCCGCTCGGCCAGCGCGCCTCCCACAAGAAGCCGTACAAGGCCGCGAAGATGGTCTCGAACACGATCATCTGGCCCATCAGGCTCAGGGGCAGCGCGCGGCTGGCATGGTTCCACAGGGCGTTGCCGACCACCGAGCACAGGATGGCGACCGTGGTGACCAGGGCGCCGAACTGCATCCAGGCCGGCAGCGTGTGCGCGCCCGGCGCCAGCACGAAGGCCGGCACCGCCAGCGCCAGGGCCATCAGCCCGGTGACCACGCCCACCAGCAGGTTCCATTCATGCGGCGAGATCCCCTCGATGCGCGCCAGCCAGCGGCTGTTGTGCACCGCGAAGAGGGTCCATGACACCAGCGCGCCGAAGGCGCATGCCAGTCCGGCGGCCGAGCCGGGGCCGGACGCCGACAGCGACTCCCAGCCGATGCAGGCCAGGCCGGCGCCGCTCAGCAGCAGCGACGGCAGCAGGCGGCGCAGCGGCACCGCTTGCCGGTCGCGCGAACCGACCAGGGTGACCGCGATCGGCAGCAGCCCGATCACGATCGAGGCCATGGCCACGCCACCCGACTGGACTGCGTTGGCGAGGAACAGGTAGTAGACGATGTTGCCGGTGAGGCTGAGCCAGATCAGGCTGCGCCAGGCCGGCCAGCCGAGATGGCGGCGCAGCCGTCCCCAGGCCGGGTAGATGAGGAGGGCGGCGACCAGGCCATAGGCCAGGTAGCGCCCGGCCGAGAGCTGGATCGGCAGGAATCCGGGCGCCAGTTCCGGCGCCAGGAAGACCAGGCCCCAGAGCGCGCCGGCGGCGATGCCCGCGCCGATGCCGAGCAGGGTGGAGCGGGACAGCCCGCCCGCGCCAGTAGCGATGTACATGATGAATCTCCTTTGAAGAGATTCTCGGATCCGGACGTGGGTCCGGTCTTGGCCGGGACTACCGCGGTGTTGGCGGTTTCTCCTGACCCGCACGCCGGCAGGCGCCGGGCGTGGTGTCGAGTACCCGACGCATCGCCCGCGTCAGGCTGGCCTGGTCCGAAAAGCCGCAGGCGAGGGCGATGTCGGCCACGCTGCGCGCGCTGTGCGTCAACAGGCTGCGGGCGCAATCCAGGCGGCAGCGCAGCAGCCAGGCATGCGGCGTGCTGTCCAGCTCTTCGCGAAACAGCGCGTGCAGGCGGCTGACGCTCAGGTTGGCGGCGCGCGCCATCGACTCGGTGCTCCAGGCCAGGCCGGGCGCGGCCTCGACGCGCGCCAGCAGGGCGGCCAGGCGCGAGGTGGCGCGCGGCGCGTCCAGGCTCAGGGTGTCGAGCAGCAGCGGCACCCAGCCCTGCACCAGCGAGCGGGGCGGGGCGCCGGGCGGCACAGAGTCACGTGCCATCAGTCCCATGAACTCGACCAGCTTGCGCGCCGCGGGGCCAAGCGTGACGAAGGGCCGTTCCAGCAGGCGCTGCCACGGGCCACTGCCGAAGGCGGCGCCGTCGACGTCGACGATCAGGGAGCCGTTGGCGCCCGGGCTCGACTGCGCATGCCAGGCGCCGGGCGCCACCAGCGCGCCATGCAGGGGATCGAGCCGGCCGCGCCGCTCTTCGATGTCGAGCACGACTTCACCGTGCACCGGGAGCACCAGCTGGGCGAAGTCATGGCGGTCGCCCCAGTGCACGCGGTCGTAGCTGCGCAGGTGCAGGTCGCACGCGGGCTGGGGCGTCATGGGCTTTACGCCATCGGGCTGCAGGCGTCGGTCCCGGCCGCCAGCGCCTTCAGCTTGACCGGATCGAGCAGGGTGACTTCGCGCTTGTCGACCTCGAGCCAGCCCTGCTTCTTGAAACGCGACAGCAGGCGGCTGATGCTTTCGATGGTCAGGCCCAGGTAGTTGCCGATGTCTTCGCGCGACATGCGCAGCTGGAAGCGGTTGGCCGCATAGCCGCGCGCGGCGTAGCGCGCCGACAGGTTGACCAGGAATACGGCGAAGCGCTGCTCGGCGCGCATATTGCCGAGCAGGAGCATGACGTTCTGCTCGCGCGTGATTTCCTGGCTCATGATGCGGTGGAAGTGGCGCAGCAGCGTCGGCACTTCGCCGAACAGGTCTTCCAGGCGCGCGAACGGGATCTCGCACACTTCCGAGTCTTCCAGCGCCACCGCATCGCAATGGTGGGTGCCGCTGATCGCGTCCATGCCCAGCAGCTCGCCGGCCATCTGGAAGCCGGTGATCTGGGCCTCGCCGGCGGCGTTCACCTGGTAGGTCTTGAAGTGGCCGAAGCGCACCGCGTACAGGTTGCGGAACGACTCGCCCACGCCGTACAGGCGCTCGTCGCGCTCCAGGCGGCGACGGCGGCCGATGATCTTGTCCAGGCGGTCGATCTCGGCGTCTTCCAGGCCCATCGGCAGACACAGCTGGTGCATGCTGCACTGGGCGCAGGACTTGAGCGCGTGGATGTTCAGGGGCGGCTCTGCTTGCCGGGACAGGGGCTGGCTCATGAGGGATGGTCGCTTTGTTCGGTACACCGCAAATTATAGACCCCTTGGCTGAGCATTCCGGCCGGCAAGCTCGAAATTTGCACCAAATTGGGAAGTTTTCATGAACTTTTGTTGCGAACCGGTCGGCATGTGTTCAAAAACCACTCAACAATGATAAAAATGATATGGCCAATCGTGCGAGGCCGATGTCGTGATCTACTTGGCGCCATCGATACGGGGGAGTTTGCATGCTTGGTCTTACAGCCCTGGAACTGGCGCGCATCCAGTTTGCCTTCACGATTTCCTTCCACATCATCTTCCCCGCGATCACAATCGGCATGGCCAGCTACCTGGCCGTGCTCGAGGCGTGCTGGCTCAAGACCGGGCGCCAGGTCTACGTCGACCTGTACCACTTCTGGCTCAAGATCTTCGCCGTCGCCTTCGGCATGGGCGTGGTGTCGGGCATCGTGATGGCCTACCAGATCGGCACCAACTGGAGCTACCTGTCCGAATTCGCCGGCAGCGTCATGGGCCCGCTGCTCACCTACGAGGTGCTGACCGCCTTCTTCCTGGAGGCCGGCTTCCTGGGCGTGATGCTGTTCGGCTGGAACCGGGTCGGGCCGCAGCTGCACTTCCTGGCCACCTGCATGGTGGCCATCGGCACCCTGATCTCGTCGACCTGGATCCTGGGCGCCAACAGCTGGATGCAGACGCCGCAGGGCTACGCCATCGAGGGCGGGCGCATGATCCCGGTCGACTGGCTGGCCATCATCTTCAATCCCTCCTTTCCCTACCGCCTGATGCACATGGTGGTGGCGGCCTACCTGGCCACGGCGCTGATCGTCGGCGCCTCGGCCGCCTGGCACCTGCTGCGCGGACGCGACAACAAGAACGTGCGCAAGATGCTGTCGATGGCGATGTGGATGATCCTGCTGGTGGCGCCGATCCAGGCGGTGATCGGCGACTTCCATGGCCTCAATACGCTCAAGCACCAGCCGGCCAAGCTGGCGGCGATGGAGGGGCACTGGGAGAACACGCCGGGCGAGGCGGTGCCGCTGATCCTGTTCGGCATCCCCGACATGGAGCGCGAAGAGACGCGTTACGCGGTCGAGATCCCCTACCTGGGCAGCATCATCCTCACCCATACGCTGAGCGGCCAGTTTCCGGGACTGAAGGAGTTCCCGCGCGAAGACCGCCCCAATTCCCTGATCGTGTTCTGGAGTTTCCGGGTCATGGTCGGCCTGGGCCTGTTGATGATCGCCCTCGGGGCCTGGAGCCTGTGGCTCAGGCGGGGAGGGCGGATCTACGGCAAGCGCCTGTTCCTGCGCTTCGCCTTGCTGATGGGGCCGGCCGGCCTGATCGCCATCCTGGCCGGCTGGATCACGACCGAGGTCGGCCGCCAGCCGTGGGTGATCTACGGCGTGCTGCGCACCGCCGATGCGGTCTCGCCGCACAGCGTCACCACGATGGGCGTGACGCTGGCGATGTTCGTCGTGGCCTACGTCTTCGTGTTCGGCGCCGGCACCGTCTACCTGCTGCGCCTGATCAACAAGGGGCCGCAGCACTTCGCCCTGAACAAGCCGCCCGAGGGCGGGCCGGGCGAAGGGCGCACGCCGATGCGGCCGCTGTCGGCGGCCAACGTCGACAACGACGACAGCATCGAAGGCAATATCGACGACAATCCCGTCCAAGGCGCTGACCGCGGCGCCGACCGCGACGGCGGCAACCCACCGGCGCGGAGCTGACACCATGGGCATCGACACATCCGTCATCTGGATCCTGATCATCTTTTTCGCCGTCTTCATGTACGTGCTGCTGGACGGCTTCGACCTGGGCATCGGCATGCTGTTCCCGTTCACGCCGAAGAAGCGCGACCGCGACACCATGATGAATTCGGTCGCGCCGGTGTGGGACGGCAACGAGACCTGGCTGGTGCTGGGCGGGGAGGGGCTGCTGGCGGCCTTCCCGGTGGCCTACGCGATCATCCTGTCCGGGCTCTACCTGCCGCTGATCTTCATGCTCATCGGCCTGGTGTTTCGCGGCGTGGCCTTCGAATTCCGCTTTAAGGCCAAGGAGCACGAGCGCCACCTGTGGGACAAGGCCTTCATCGGCGGCTCGGTGGCGGCGGCCTTCTTCCAGGGCGTGACCCTGGGCGGCTTTTTGGACGGCATCACGGTCTCGGGGCGCAGCTTCGCCGGCGGGCCGCTCGACTGGGTCGCGCCGTTCCCGCTGCTGGCCGGCATCGGCGTGATGATCGCCTACACCTTGCTGGGCGCCACCTGGCTGGTGATGAAGACCGAGGGCGAGCTGCAGGCGCGCATGATCCAGGTCGCGCGGCCCTTCGCCTGGCTGCTGCTGGGGGCCATCGTCGCGGTCAGCATCTGGACCCCGCTGCGCTTCGCGGCGGTGGCCGAGCGCTGGTTCACCTTCCCCAATATCGCCTTCCTGGCGCCGGTGCCGATCCTGGTCGTGCTGTGCATGGCGCTGCTGCTGCGCTCACTGGCCCGGCAGCCGTTCCGCCAGCCCTTCGTGCTGGCGCTGGCGCTGATCTTCCTCGGCTACAGCGGCATGGCGATCAGCATCTGGCCGCACGTGGTGCCGCCCGCGATCACGATCTGGGAAGCCGCCTCGCCGCCGCAGAGCCAGGGTTTCGCCCTGGTCGGCACGCTGTTCATCCTGCCCATCATCCTGATGTACACGGGGTGGTCGTACTGGGTATTCCGTGGCAAGGTCAAGCATGACGCGGGGTATCACTGATGGCGGCGCGCCGCGAATGGCTGCGCCGGCTGGGGTGGATGGCGCTGCTGTGGCTCGGTGGTGTCGTCACCCTGTCGCTCGTCGCATTTCTCATAAGAATCGTCATGCATGCCGCCGGAATGCGCTAGGCGCAACTGTGCGCGCTCAATGTGAATCGGCGTCTACACTGGCGATACAAATTGAACAACTGGAGTGATCGACAGTGTCATCTACAAGTGCGAGCACGTCCGTCAACACCGCCTTCGTCGCGGTCTCTGCGCCTGCCATGTCGCCCAGCGGCGAAGACCAGGCCAGGGCCGACCTCTACGCCTTGCTCTCGCGCCTGCTGCTGGCGGCGCCCGACGCGGCGCTGCTGGAAGCGCTTGCGTCCAGCGATCCTATTTTGGCCGAAGGCGGCGATCCGGCGCTGGAGCGTGCGTGGGAACACCTGACCGTGGCGTCCGGCGTGATGGACGCCCAGGTGGTGCACGATGAATTCAGCGCGCTGTTCGTCAGCATCGGCACGCCGCCGGTCGATCCGTATGGCTCGCGCTACCTGGCCGGCTACATGAACGACACGCCGCTGGCGCTGCTGCGCGACGACCTGGCGCGGCTTGGCCTGGCGCGCATGCGGGGCCGGGGCGAGTTCGAGGACCACCTGGGCGCGCTGTGCGAGACCATGCGCGTGCTGGTCGCCGGCGCCCCCGGCATCCGGCGCCAGCCGCTGGCGGTGCAGCGCCGGTTCTTCGAGGCCCACATCGGCGGCTGGTGCATGCGCGCGCTGGACGACATCGCCAATGCCGAGGACGCCAACTATTACCGCCTGGTCGCGCGCTTCGCGCAGGCCTTCCTGGCAATCGAGGCCGAAAGCTTCGCAGTAGGAGAGGAAACCGATGAGCAAGCATGATCGACAGACGCCGGGCCAGCCCGACCCGGCGCGGCGCGGCTTCCTGAAGGCCGCTCCACTGGGCGCGCTGGTGGTGGCCGCTGCCGCCGCCCCGGCGAGCGCGGCGCCTGAGGCCGCACCGGCCGCGCCGGACCCCAAGGTCAAGCGCGGCTACCACGAGACGGATCACATCCGCCGCTACTACGCCACCGCCGCCTACTGGTAGGCAAGCAGAGGAATCCCATGTCACTGGTCAAGTCTACGCGCGACAGCGCCCTGAAACGGCGCCGCTTCCTGGTCGGGGCCGGCGTTGCCGCCGGCGCCGGCGCCCTGGCGCGCCACCTGCCGCTGAACGTGATCGAGCCGGCCCAGGCCGACCCGGTGCCGAACACCCCGGTGCCCACCGAAGTAAAACGCACCGTGTGCAGTCACTGCTCGGTCGGCTGTTCGGTGGACGCGGTGGTCGCCAACGGCGTCTGGGTGCGGCAGGAGGCCGCCTTCGATTCGCCCATCAATATGGGCGCCCACTGCGCCAAGGGCGCATCGGTGCGCGAGCACGCCTTCGGCGAGCACCGCCTGCGCTATCCGATGAAGCTGGTGAACGGCAAATACCAGCGCATCTCCTGGGACCAGGCGATCGACGAGATCGGCGACAAGCTGCTGCACTTGCGCAAGGAAGCCGGCCCGGATGCGCTGATGCTGATCGGCAGCTCCAAGCACAATAACGAGCAAGCCTATTTGCTGCGCAAGTTCATGTCGTTCTGGGGCTCGAACAACTGCGACCACCAGGCCCGCATCTGTCACTCGACCACCGTCGCCGGCGTGGCCCAGACCTTCGGCTACGGGGCGATGACGAACTCGTTCAATGACCTGCACTACAGCAAGGCGGTGCTGTTCATCGGCTCCAACCCGGCCGAGGCCCACCCGATCTCGATGCTGCACTTCCTGCACGCCAAGGAGCTGGGCGCCAAGATGATCGTCATCGATCCGCGCTTCACCCGCACGGCGCGCTTTGCCGACCACTACGTGCGCGTGCGGCCGGGCACCGACATCCCGCTGGTGTGGGGCATCCTGTGGCACATCTTCAATAACGGCTGGGAAGACAAGAAATTCATCGAAGAGCGCACCTGGGGCATGGACGACGTGCGCGCCGAAGTCATGAAGTGGACGCCCGACAAGGTGTCGGACGTGACCGGCGTGCCGGAATCGGCGGTGCGCCTGGCGGCCGAGATGCTGGCGACCAACCGTCCCTCGTCCGTGGTCTGGTGCATGGGCATCACCCAGCACCACGTCGGCACCGCCAATGTGCGCGCGCTGTCGATCCTGCAGCTGGTGCTGGGAAATATCGGCATTCCCGGCGGCGGCGCCAACATCTACCGCGGCCACGATAACGTGCAGGGCGCGACCGACGTCGGCCCCAACGGCGATTCGCTGCCCGGCTACTACGGCCTGGCCGAAGGCGCCTGGAAGCACTTCGCCAACGTCTGGGGCGTCGACTACGAATGGATCAAGTCGCGCTTCGGCTCCAAGGAACTGATGGAAAAGCCCGGCATCACGGTGTCGCGCTGGTTCGATGCGGTCAACGAAGAAAACCAGTTCATCGACCAGCCGAGCAATCTGCGCGCCGTGTTCTACTGGGGCCACGCGCCGAACAGCCAGACCCGCCTGCCGGACATGAAGGCGGCGATGCAAAAGCTCGACATGATGGTGGTGATCGATCCCTATCCGAGCATGACGGCGGCGATGCATGGCCGCACCGACGGCGTCTATCTGCTGCCGGCCGCCTCGCAGTTCGAGACCCAGGGTTCGTGCACGGCCTCGAACCGCTCGATCCAGTGGCGCGAGCGGGTCATCCAGCCGCTGTTCGAATGCAAGACCGACCACGAGATCATGTACCTGTTCGCGCGAAAACTCGGCTTCGCCGAGGAACTGTGCAAGAACATCAAGGTGGTGCACAACGAGCCGGTGGTCGAGGATATCCTGCGCGAGATCAACCGCTCGTGTTGGACCATCGGCTACACGGGCTGCTCGCCCGAGCGGCTCAAGCTGCACATGGAAAACAAGCACACGTTCAACCCGACCACCCTGCGCGCCGATTCCGGCCCGTGCAAGGGCGACTACTACGGCTTGCCGTGGCCATGCTGGGGCACGCCGGAGATGAAGCATCCGGGCACGCCGATCCTGTATGACCTGAGCAAGAGCGTGGCCGAGGGCGGACTGCCGTTCCGCGCCAACTGGGGCGTCGAGCACAATGGATCGAGCCTGCTGGCGGCCGACGGCTCGACCAACAAGAACAGCGAGCTGGACTTCGGCTACCCCGAGTTCGACCACGTGTTCCTGAAAAAACTGGGCTGGTGGGCCGAGCTGACCCCGGCCGAGCAGGCCATGGCCGAGGGCAAGAACTGGAAGACCGACCTGTCGGGCGGCATCATCCGGGTCGTCATCGCCCACGGCTGCGCGCCGTACGGCAATGCGCGGGCGCGCTGCAACGTCTGGAACTTCCCCGATCCGGTGCCGGTCCACCGCGAACCGCTGGCTTCGCCACGGCGCGACCTGGTGGCCAAGTACCCAACCTACGACGACAAGGCCAATCACTGGCGCCTGCCGACGCTGTATAAATCGGTGCAGGCGGTCGACTATTCGAAAGACTTCCCGCTGATCATGACCTCGGGCCGCCTGGTCGAGTACGAGGGCGGCGGCGAGGAAACCCGGTCCAACCCGTGGCTGGCCGAGCTGCAGCAAAACATGTTCGTCGAGATCAACCCGCGCGACGCGGTCCAGATCGGCGCCAAGCTGGGCGAATACGTGTGGCTCGAGACCCCGACCGGCGCGCGCCTGAAGATGATGGCGATGGTCACCGAGCGGGTGCCGGTGGGCCTGGTGTGGGCGCCGTTCCACTTCGGCGGCTGGTGGATGGGCGAGGACCTGGAACGGCACTATCCCGAGCATGGGGCGCCGATCGTGCGCGGCGAAGCCATCAACACCGGCTGGACCTACGGCTATGACGCCGTGACCATGATGCAGGAAACCAAGGTATCGCTGTGCCGCGTGGTGCGCGCCTGACGAGCCGACAGGAGATTGACTATGCCAGCAAGAATGAAGTTTATCTGCGACACGGAGCGCTGCATCGACTGCAACGGCTGCGTGACCGCCTGCAAGAACGAGCACGAACTGGCCTGGGGCATCAACCGGCGCCGCGTGGTGACGATCAACGACGGCATCCCGGGCGAGCGCTCGGTGTCGGTCGCCTGCATGCACTGCACCGACGCGCCGTGCCTGGCCGTATGCCCGACCAACTGCATCTACCACACCGAGGACGGCATCGTCCTGCACAGCAAGGACCAGTGCATCGGCTGCGGCTACTGCTATTACGCCTGCCCGTTCGGCGCGCCGCAATTCCCCGAGACCGGCCTGTTCAACCACCGCGGCAAGATGGACAAGTGCACGTTCTGCGCCGGCGGCCCGGAACCGGACACCTCGGAAGCCGAGTTCAAGAAATACGGCCGCAACCGCATCGCCGAAGGCAAGCTGCCGGCCTGCGCCGAGCAGTGCGGCACCAAGGCGCTGCTCGGCGGCGACGCCAATATCATCGCCGACATCTATCGCCAGCGGGTCGAGACGCGCGGCTACGGCCCGCAGTTGTGGGGCTGGAAGATCGCCTACGGCAGGCCGAAACGCGGTGGCCAGTACAAGGCCGAGGGCGACTCGCCGCGCGTCAACCAGGACCTGCGCGATTCGCAGAACCACGCGGGGAGGTTCCCGACATGAAGCTCCTCAAAGCATGCGCGCTGATCCTGCCGGCCGTGCTGCTGGCCGGCTGCCTCGAAGTGGACCAGCACCCGCCATGGCTCAAGGGCGAGTACGCCGGCAAGCCGGACGACCGTCATTACCAGCGCCGCTTCCACAACGACCGGCTGGCCTGGTGGGCCACGGTCGAGAACCGCAACGGCAAGCAGAACGAATACAACCGGGCCAATCCCTGAGGAGACGACATGCGAGCGAATACCAAGGCGCCCCGCGCCGCTCCATTCCTTGCGTTGCGCGCCATGCTGCTCCTGGTGGCGACGCTGGGGCTTTCCAGCAGCTGGGCCGGCGTCAAGAACGAGCGCGCCACGCCGGCCTATGCCGAAGAACAGACCATGCTGCAGATCGAGGCCGATTCGGTGGTGCCCGACCCCGGCCTGCTGCAATCCGAATCGGGCCGCGTGCACATGGACCGCCACTACCTGGGCCAGTACGGCAGCGAGGAGGGCAACGTCATCGTCCAGCGCGGCGGCAACACCTGGCGCCACCTGCGCAACGGGCCGCTGGCGACCATCGCCGGCTTCATCCTGCTGGCGGTGCCGCTGGCGATCTTCGTGTTCTACCGGACCATCGGCCCGGCCAACCAGGTGGCCGAGGCCGGCCGCAAGATGCAGCGCTTCAACCGCTGGGAGCGCCAGGTGCACTGGGCCACGGCCTTCAGTTTCATCGCCCTCGGCATCACCGGCATCATCATCATGTACGGCAAGAAGATCATGCTGCCGTGGATGGGGCACGACCTGTTCTCCTGGGTGGCGATCATCTCGAAATACCTGCACAACTTCGTCGGGCCGCTGTTCATCCTGTGCTCGATCCTGATGTTCTTCACCTTCCTGAAGCGCAACTTCTACAACCGCGCCGACTGGCAATGGGTCAAGCAGGGCGGGGGACTGATCAGCCACAAGCACGTTCCGGCCGGCTTCTTCAATGCGGGCGAAAAGACCTGGTTCTGGGGCGGGGTGGCGTTGCTGGGCCTGGTCATGTCGGTCACCGGCCTGGTGCTCGACTTCGCCGTCGGCCAGACCCGCTACGTGATGCAGGTGGCCAACGTCCTGCATGTGGGTGCGGCGGCGATGTACATGGCGGCCGCGATGGGCCACGCCTATATCGGCACCTGGGGCACGCCCGGCGCCTATGAGGCGATGCGCTACGGCACGGTGGACGAGAACTGGGCCAAGGCCCACCACCAGCTGTGGTACGAGCAGATGAAGACGGGCGTGCCGCCCGGCATGGACAAGGACGGCAAGATGGTGCCGGGCCCGCACGGCCAGCCCCGACCCGGCCCGGCGCACTGAGGACATAGCGATGAAACGACGCACTGCATCGACGATCGGCGCCATGGCCCTGGCGACCGTCTTGCTCCCCGCCTGCGACCGCGGCCAGGCGCCCGCCGCCAATGGCGTGATCCAGACCAAATACCCCGGACAGGTGTCGTCCGGCGGCATGACCAGCGGCCAGCTCATGGCGCGCACGGCGCGGCCGGAAACCGACGCCACCTATGCCGGCGGCACGCCGGGCATCGCCGGCGGTTCGGGCGGCAATACCAGCGGCGCCGAGACCGGCGGCGAGACCCGGGAAACCGGCCAGGGACCGTCCAGCGGCGTCACCCAGCCGTCCAGCGCCGGACGTCCAGGCAGCGAGCTGCCGTCGGGCGAGAACCGCCCCGTCGCGCCGGCGCCGGGAAGCACCGAAGCCCCGGCGGCCAACAATGCGGCGCCGCAGGGACAATCAGGAGGAACGCGATGACGATCAGGCGATTGCAATGCGTGCTGGCGCTGGCGCTGGCGTCCGGCCTGGCCGGCGCATCGTGGGCGGCCCTGCCGCCGCCATCGCCGGCCCAGGCCCAGGCCGCGGCGGCGAAAAAGGCCGAGGCCGACGCCAGGGCGGCCAAGGAAAAGGAAGCGTTGGACGCGTCGATGGACCGGATCAGCGGCCAGTGGCGCCAGCGCGCCGCGCAGGAGGGCTGGACCATCAAGCCGCCGCCGCCCGTGAGCGGGCCGACGGGTGTCGCCGCCTCCGATCCGACCCCGCCGGGCGCCGGCGTGCCGTCGCCGGCCCCGGCCGGCGGCGCTCCGGGAACGGCGGGCGCGGCGCCCGCCACCGGCGCCGCGCCGCTCAGCGCGCGCGCCCTGCATGCGGCCAACGTGCCGGTCAAGAGCGAGAAGCTGGGCACGGCGCGTCCGAGCGAGGACGTCAAGCAGGGCCCGACCCGCGCCGAGCCGGCCGGCGCGGCGCCGACGGTGAACAAGAAAGGCGTCCCTGAAAACGCCCCCGAACAAATGAAGGCGGAACGATGAAAATGGGAGGCATGCCGGTCGCCATCATCATGCAGCGGCGCGCGGTGCGGCACCGCTGGGGCGATATGGACAGCTGGGCCGCAGTGGGCGTGGTGCCGGACCGCGGCGAGCTGCCGCGCCTGTCGGTGCTGAGCGAAAGCGCCGAGCGCGACTACTACCTGGTCTCCGGCCTCGAACTCGAGCTGTACACCGACGAGCACGAGGGCTATTACGAGAACGTCATGGCGCCGGAATCGAAGGTGTTCGTGCTGTGGCGCATGGAAGACGGCCGCGCGATGCCGGCGCGCGCCTCGGTCAGCTACGTCGAGGGCACGCGCATGTTCGATTCGGGCGAGTCGGCCGACGGCGTGACCATGCCGGCCGAGATCTACAGCTGGGTCGCGGGCTACCTGCGCGAGCATTTCACGCCGCGCCCGCGCAAGGGAAGGCAGCACGGATGAGCGCTGACGCCGTGGCCGAGGAAGGATTCCTGCGCCGCTGGTCGCGCCTGAAGGCGGCGCCCGAGCCGGTGCAGGAAGTCGCGCCGGCGCCGCTACCTGCCGCCGCGCCGCCGCCACCGGTGCAGGAGGATCAGCGGGCGCTGCCGACCCTGGACGACGTGGCCCGGCTGACGCCGGAATCCGATTACTCGGCCTTCGTCGCCAAGGGCGTCGACAAGGCCGTGCAGCGCATGGCGCTCAAAAAACTGTTCGCCGATCCGAACTTCGCGGTGATGGATGGCCTGGACATCTATATCGCCGACTACAACAAGGCCGCGCCGCTCACCGACGCCATGCTGGCTTCGCTCAGGCACGCTCCCGGCGTGCTGAATCGCCTGCTGGGCGAGGACGAGGACAAGCAGGGCGAGGCGCAGGCACGGCGCGACGACGACCCGGCAGCCGACGGCCAGCCGGGCACGCCAACACAAGGGACCACATGAACATCCGATTCAACGACGGGGCGGCTTCCGACCCTGTCCAGGACGGCCGCGACGCGGCCGCCCGCGTAGCCGCGCTGCAGGCCGCGCGCGACTTTCCCGACTTCGAGGCGGCCGTTACGGTCGACTACCGCTCGCACGGGCGCACGCTGGTGGTTGGCAGCGCGTGTGACGCGCTGCCGCTGGCCGACCGGCTGTCCGGCGCGCTGGCGGTCACCGTGCTGCTGCTGGACGAGCCGGACGCCTCGGACCGCCCGCAGCCGCGCTTGTATCCGGTGCACAGGGCGCAGACGGTGGCGGTAGCCGGCTGGCTGGGCGCCTTCGAGGCGCGCTGGCGCGCGGCCGGCCAGCCGGTGGGCGAGGGCCGGTTCGACCTGGTGCTCGACCTGTGCCCGGCGCGCCTGATCGCCAGCCACCAGCGCCCGCACGGCTACTACGCGCCCGGCGATGGCGAGGCGGCGCGCATGGAGGCGGTCGAGGCCCTGGAAGGCATGGTCGGCGACTTCGAGAAGCCGAAGTACTTCAGCTACAAGGAGCGCATCTGCGCCCACGGCCGCAACGGCATCCACGCCTGCAGCGCCTGCGTCGACATCTGCTCGGCGAAGGCGATCGTGAGCGACGGCGACCGGGTCAAGGTCAATCCTTACCTGTGCGCCGGCTGCGGCGCCTGCGGCACCGTGTGCCCGACCGGCGCCATGAGCTACGCCTATCCGCCGGCGCCGTCCACCGGCAAGCGCATCCAGGCCGCCTTGCGCGCCTTCCGCGAGGCGGGGGGCGCGCAGCCGGTGCTGCTGCTGCACGATGCGCAGGGGCTGGACGTCATCGAACGCCTTGGCGACAGTGTTCCGGGCCGCATCCTGCCGTTCTCGCTGCACTACGTCGCATCGACCGGCATCGACGTCTGGCTGGCGGCGCTGGCCTACGGCGCGGCCGGCGTCGCCGTGCTGACCACGGGCGAGGAAGCCCCGCAATACGTGCAGGCGCTGGGCGAGCAGATGCGCATCGCCCAGGCCGTGCTCGATGGCCTGGGGTATGCCGGGCCGCACTTCCAGCTGCTGCAACTGGCTGGCGGGCCACAAGCGTCACCGTTGGAGGCGGCCCAGGAACTGGCGCTGGCCCTGCGTCATGCGCCGCGCGGCGACACACCATCGTCGCCGGCGGTATTCCACCTGGCTGCCGACAAGCGCAACACCCTCGATTATGCGCTCGACCACCTGCACCGCCATGCCCCGCAGCAGCCGCCGCACATCGGCCTGCCCGATAAAGCGCCGTTCGGCGCGCTGCTCGTGGACCGCCAGGCCTGCAGCCTGTGCATGTCCTGCGTCGGCGTCTGCCCGGCCAATGCGCTGCAGGACGGGCAGGGCGCGCCGCAGCTGCGCTTCATCGAAAAGAACTGCGTCCAGTGCGGCCTGTGCGCCAACACCTGTCCCGAGAACGCGATCGCGCTGATGCCGCGCATCTCGTTCGCGCCCGAGCGCATGGCGGCGGTGGTGCTGAACGAATCGCAGCCCTTCCACTGCATCCGCTGCAGCAAGCCGTTCGGCACGCTGCAAATGGTCGAGAACATGCTCGGGCGCCTGGGTTCCCACCCGGCGTTCGCGGCCAACCTCGATCGCCTGCGCATGTGCGGCGACTGCCGCGTGATCGACATGATGGCGCCGGCCGACGAGATGCAGGTGACGCCGCTGCGGCGCAACTGAAGCGTCAGGCGTCACCACGGGCCGAATCGGTGGCAGAATGGTCGCAAGGCGGGAGCGTCACGCATCCCGCCATCCACATGGCATAGCGACCAGGAGACACCCCATGACGCCAACCCAGCGCTTCGTGCAGGCGCGCGACTTCCTCCAGCGGCACCGGCTCGACTACGACACCGCCTACCGTGATTTCGAGCAGCCCGAACTCGATCGCTTCAACTGGGCGCTCGACTTCTTCGACCATGAGGCGCGGGACAATCACGCTCCCGCCCTGTGGGTGGTCGAAGAAGACGGCAGCGAACGCAGGATCTCCTTCGCCGACATGGCCGCGCGCTCGAGCCAGGTGGCCGAATACCTGCGCAATCTCGGCGTGCGGCGCGGCGAGCGGGTGCTGCTGATGCTGCCGAACCGGGTCGAGCTGTGGGAAATCATGCTGGCCGGGATCAAGCTGGGCGCCGTGCTGGTGCCGACCACGATGGCGCTGGCGGGCGACGACCTGGCCGACCGCCTGGAGCGCGGACAAGTCAAACACGTGATTGCCCAGGCCAGCGAAGCCGGTAAATTCGAGGCGCTCGCCGGCAACTACACCCGGATTGCGGTCGGTGGCGGGCCGCAAGGCTGGCACGACTACGCGGACAGCGAGAACGTGGCCAGCGTGTTCGTCCCCGAAGGCGAGACGCGCGCCACCGACCCGCTGCTGCTGTACTTCACGTCCGGCACCACCGCGAAGCCGAAGCTGGTGCTGCACACCCACCGGAGCTATCCGGTCGGCCACCTGTCGACCATGTACTGGATCGGCCTGCAGCCGGGCGACGTCCACTGGAACATCAGCACGCCCGGCTGGGCCAAGCATGCCTGGAGCTGCTTCTTCGCGCCCTGGAACGCCGGCGCCACGGTGTTCGTGTTCAATTTCGAGCGCTTCAGCAGCCGCGCCGTGCTCGACACGCTGGTGCGCTGCGGCGTGACCTCGCTGTGCGCGCCGCCGACCGCCTGGCGCATGCTGATCAAGGAAGACCTGGCCGCCTGGAAGCCCACGTTGCGCGAACTGGTCGGCGCCGGCGAACCGCTCAATCCCGAAGTCATCGAGCAGGTCGAGCGCGCCTGGGGCATCCGCATCCGCGACGGCTTCGGCCAGTCCGAGTCGAGCTGCCAGATCGGGAACTCGCCGGGCCAGCCGATCAAGCCGGGCTCGATGGGCCGTCCGCTGCCGGGCTACCGCATCGCGCTGCTCGACCTCGACGACCGGCCGGCGGCGGAGGGCGAGATCTCGGTGGAACTTGCGTCGAACCCGATCGGTCTCATGGTCGGCTACGAAGGCAACGAGGAAAAGACGCGGGAGGTGATGCGGGCCGGCTACTACCATACGGGAGACACGGCGAGCGTGGACGGCGACGGCTATTATTTCTATGTCGGCCGCAACGACGACGTGTTCAAGTCGTCCGACTACCGCATCAGCCCGTTCGAGCTCGAGAGCGTGCTGATCGAGCACGAGAGCGTGCTGGAGGCGGCCATCGTGCCCAGTCCCGACCCGCTGCGGCTGGCCGTGCCGAAGGCCTTCGTGACCCTGCGCGCCGGGGTCGAGCCGAGCCGCGAGATGGCCGCCGCGCTGTTCGCCTTTAGTCGCGAACGCCTGGCGCCGTACAAGCGGATCCGGCGCATCGCCTTCCGCGAGCTGCCCAAGACCATCTCGGGCAAGATCCGGCGCGTCGAGCTGCGCCGCGAGGAAGCCGGGCGCGAGGCCGGAGGGGCGGACACGGTCGAGTACCGCGCCGAGGATTTCCCCGGCTAGCCCTGCGTAACGCCTGACAGGAGAACGACATGCAACTGCACGCGCCGATCCAGCCCTGCCTGTGGTTCGACACCCAGGCCGAGGAAGCGGTCAAGCACTATATCTCGATCTTCCCCGACTCGCGCATCACGCACGTGTCGCACTACAGCGCGGCCGGCCAGGACGTGCACCGCATGACGCCGGGCAGCGTGATGGCGGTGCAGTTCGAGGTCGACGGCCAGCCCTGCATCGCCATGAACGGCGGGCCGCTGTTCCACTTCACTGAAGCGGTCTCGTTCATGGTGATGTGCGACAGCCAGGAGCAGATCGACTATTACTGGGAACGCCTGGGAGAGGGCGGAGACGAGGCGGCGCGCCAGTGCGGCTGGCTGAAGGACAGGTTCGGGCTGTCGTGGCAGGTGACGCCGACCGAGATCATGTCCTGGATGGCCGGTCCGCAAGCCGACGCCGTCATGACGGCGCTGCTGCCGATGAAGAAGATCGACGTCGCCGCCTTGCGCGCGGCGGCCGGACTTTCCTGATGAAGCGTGCGGGCAATGCGCGGCGATTGCCGCCATAATGGATGCATTCCTTCAATCGTCCGCTTCAATCTTCCATTCGGCAACCAGATGACCAACAAGAAAAGCGCCGCCAAGGGCGGCAGCAAACCCGCCGACACCGACCCGATGGTCGAGGTGCGCCAGTCGCCCGTCCACGGCAACGGCGTCTTCGCACTGCGCCCGATCGCCGCCGGCGACCGCATCATCGAGTACAAGGGCCAGCGCATCAGCTGGGACAAGGCGACCCGGCGCGCCGAGAAGGCGGGCGGGCCGATCAACCATACCTTCTATTTCAGCCTGGCCGATGGCCGCGTGATCGACGGTGGCCGCGACGGCAACGACGCGCGCTGGATCAACCACGCCTGCACGCCCAACTGCGAAGCCTTCGAGGACGACGGCAAGGTCTATATCCACGCCATGCAGGACATCGAAGCCGGCGAAGAGCTGAACTACAATTACGCGCTGATCTACGACGAGCGCCATACGCCCAAGCTCAAGAAGCTGTTCGCCTGCCGCTGCGGCACCCCGGGTTGCACGGGCACGATGCTGGCCCCAAAGCGGGCCGCAAAGCGCCGCGCCGAGAAGTAGGCGACAATACAGCCTGCCGCGCCCGTTGCGCACATGCCTGGAGCCTTGATGAAACCCGTAGTCCGCAGCCTGCTGGAGACCGACCTTTACAAGTTCACGATGTGGCAGGCCCTGCTGCACAGCCACCCCGGCGCCACCGGGGAATACGAATTCCGCTGCCGTAACGAGCCGGCCTATCCGCTGGCCGAACTGAAGGACGACGTCGAGCGCGAGCTCGACTACCTGTGCGGCATGATGTTCACCGAGGGCGAGGTGGCCTACCTGCGCGGCCTGCGCTTCATCAAGAGCGACTTCGCCGACTTCCTCACGCTGTTCCGCTTCCAGCGCAAGTTCATCCGGGTCGACACCGACGGCCCGCACCTGACGATCCGCGCCAGCGGCCCGCTGGTGCACGTGATGGGCTTCGAGATCTTCGTGCTCTACATCGTCAACGAGCTGTACTTCCGCCGCTTCGACCAGCAGGAAGCATTGCTCGAAGCGCGGCGCCGCCTGCAGCAGAAGATCGACGAGCTGCGCGCCTTCGGCACCGAGGCGCCGCGCGCCAACCCGTTCGAGTTCTTTGATTTCGGCGTGCGCCGCCGCTATTCCGGCGAGTGGCACGACGAAGTGGTGACCACCATGGCGCGCGAGCTGCCCCAGTACTTCAAGGGCACCTCGAACGTCTACCTGGCGTACAAACTCAAGCTGACGCCGATCGGCACCATGGCCCACGAGTACCTGCAGGCCCACCAGTCCTTCGGCACCCGCCTGCGCGACTTCCAGAAGGCCGCGCTCGAGAACTGGGTGCAGGAATACCGCGGCGACCTGGGCACGGCCCTGACCGACGTGGTGGGCATGGACGCCTTTTTGGCGGACTTCGACCTGTATTTCGCCAAGCTGTTCGACGGCTTGCGCCAGGATTCGGGCGACCCGGTCGTGTGGGGCGAGAAGGCGCTGGCGCACTACGCCAAGCTGCGCATCGACGCGCGCACCAAGCGCCTGGTGTTTTCCGACGCCCTCACGGTGCCCAAGGCGCTCGAGCTGTACCGCCATTTCGCCGACCGCGTGATGACCGGCTTCGGCATCGGCACCAAGCTGACCAACGACACGCCGCACAAGCCGCTGAACATCGTCATGAAGCTGGTGCGCTGCAACGGCCAGCCGGTGGCCAAGCTGTCCGACACCAAGGGCAAGTCGCAGAGCACGGACGAGACCTTCATCGCCTATCTGCGCCAGGTGTTCAACAAGTACGATTCTGGCGACTGAGGGGGGGCTGAGGGGCGACTTAGGGGCAACTGAACCGCGAAATTGTGTGAGTATGTGCGGCGCCGGAACGCGCTATGCTGTCGGTTTTCGATCCTTCCAGACGGAGTCCGCCATGAAGCAGCTCGCACCGATCGCCCTCGCCATGATGTTCGCCATGCCCGTCGCCGCCGTGCATGCGCAGGAAACCGAGCACACCAAGGCCGGCGTGGCCGCCGCCGGGCAGTGGCTCGAGCTCGCCGATGCGGGCAAGGCCGCCGAAAGCTGGAACGCCGCCGGCACGGTATTTCGCAGCGCCGTCACCGCGGAGCAATGGAACGGCATGCTGGCGGGCGCCCGCGCGCCGCTGGGCGAACTGAAGTCGCGCACCCTGGCCAACGCGCGCCATACCCGCACGCTGCCCGGCGCACCGGAAGCCGACTATGTGGTGATCCAGTACGGCGCCGTGTACGCCAACCGTCCGGGCGTGACCGAAACCGTGGTCACCTCGCGCGAGGCGGACGGCGGCTGGAAGGTCATCACTTACCTGATTCAATAAGCTTCCACAATTCGGTCGGCAGCGCCGCCGGCGCCTCCGGCTTGAAGAAGGCCGAATCCTGGATGTGCGAGGTCGTCACGTAGACCGTGCCGTCCGGCCCCTGGCTGAAGGTGTCGGGCCAGCGCAGGCGTTCGTCCTGCACCACCACCCGTACCTCGGCCTGCGGTCCCCCGTCGAGGTCGCGCATCTTGATCGCATCGTCCTGCACCGAGGTCAGGAACATGCGCTTGCTGCCGCGGTCGAACAGCAGGCCGTCGTTGACGCCGTTGTGGCCATACTCCTCGACCGCATCGCCCACGTCCTCGCCCTGCAGGCCGCGTTCGATCAGCGCTTGCGTGGGGATGCGGTACAGGGTGTCGCCCTTGATCGCCTGCCAGTACAGCCAGGCGCCGTCGCCAGAGAGTTCGATGCCGTCGGCCGAGAACTCGACCCCGCGTCCGTCCGGCCGGCGCAGCACCTCGCCGTCGGCTTTCACGTTCAATCCCTTCTTCATCTGGGTCGACGGGTGGCCGTCGAGCAGGCGCACCGTCTTGTCCTGCCCGAGGTCGACCACCAGGATGGCGCCGACCACCCCCGAGTCGGTGATGTAGGCGTAGTTGCCGTCGTTCGAGAAACGCACGTCGTTCAGGTACGAGCCCTGCGGCGCGGCGTCTTCGTCGAAGGCGATCGTGCGCATGACCTTGTCGCTCGCCAGGTCCACCTGCACCAGCTTGGCGCCGCCGGACACCAGGTGCGCCTGGGCCGGCGCCGCCGGGTCGAGCACCCACAGGCTGCCGCGGCCGTCGGCCACCACGCTCTGCACGCACACCCAGTGGTCGTGCGGCGTCACCTCGTCCTTGCGCGCGTTGCGCCAGGCGTTCCATTCCTGGTCCGGGTAGGGGCGCAGCGAACCATCCGGTTTCAGCTCGGCCACCGAGACGGCGTTGTCCTCGGTCCAGCGCGGGAAGTTGACGAAGATGCGCTCGTCCTCGGACACCGAGACGCCGGTGACCTGGTGCTCGAAACGGGCGACGAGTTCGATCTTGTATGCGGTCATGCCAGTCCTTTCGTGATGCGCTCAAGCCGCCGCGCGGGCGGCCGGGCGCGATGGTTTGCGGGTCGCGGCCTTCGCCGGCGCAGGCTTCCTGCGTGACGCCGGGGGCTTCGGAAGGTTTTGCAACTGAGCCTGCTCGCGGCGCAGGCGCTGCTGCAGCATGGCCAGCACCGCCGCTTCTTCCGGCTGCAGGGCGTGCAGGTCTTCCTGCAGCTTTTCTTCGGTGCGTTCGCGCAGCACCTCGAGCGCGGCGCCGTCGAGATAGGCGTCCAGCACGGCAGGGTGCACGTAGCACTTGCGGCAGATCGACGGCGTATTGCCGAGCTTTTCGGCCACCGATTCGATCGCGCGCACGATGTTCTTCTTGGCCTGGGCCTCGGAATCGAATTTCTCGAACTCCTGCAGGGCCAGCGCCGCCAGCACGGTGCCCGACCAGGTGCGGAAATCCTTGGCCGTGTAGTCTTCGCCGCCGATGGCGCGCAGGTACTCGTTGACGTCGCTCGAATCGATGGCGTGGGTCTGGCCGTCCTCGTCCACGTACTGGAACAGTTCCTGGCCCGGCAGGTCGCGCGAGCGCGCGACGATGCGCGCCAGGCGCCGGTCGTGCACCTTGACCTTGTGATAGACCCCGCTCTTGCCGCGGAAGCTGAACTCGACGTCGCTGCCGTCGACCTTCGCGTGACGGTTGCGCAGCGTCGTCAGCCCGAACGACTTGTTGGTGCGCGCGTATTCCTCGTTACCGACACGCATCATGGTCGCTTCGAGCAGGTAGACGATGGTGGCCAGCACTTTTTCGCGCGGCAGGCCGGGCAGGCGCAGGGCGCGGTCGACCTCGGCGCGGATGGCCGGCAGCGCCTGGCCGAACTTGAGCATGCGCTCGTACTTGACCTCGTCGCGCGCCTCGCGCCATTTGGGATGGTAACGGTATTGCTTGCGGCCGCGGGCATCGCGCCCGGTGGCTTGCAGGTGGCCGTTGGCCTGGGGGCAGATCCAGACTTCGGTCCAGGCGGGCGGCACGACCAGGCGCTTGATGCGTGCCAGCGTCGCCTCGTCCGTCACCGGCTCGCCGCGGGCGTCGAGATAGCGAAAACCGTCCTTGACGGTTTCGCGCCGGATGCCGGGCCGGTCGTCATGGACGTAACGCAGGCCGGCCGCGCGCGCGGCGGCGGGTGGATCGCTGGGGACGGCATCGGCGTCGGTTTTTTCGCTGGGCATGGCAGGGTCGCTGGAAGGTGGATCTTCCAGCCGATCCTACCCTTGGCTTCCCCTGCGCACTGTACGCGAAGTAACGTAGGCGCAGTCCGAAGCACGTAGGCGCAATCTGACTCCGACTGCACCTGCTCAGCGGTAACGCGCCTCGACCAGGTCGATCTCGCGCAGCAACTTGCGCGCGATCTCGTCCGACAGCTGGTTGTGGCGCGCCATGCGCAGCAGCACCGCGCGTTCCTGCTCGAGCGCGGCCAGGCGGTAGTGGCGCTCGGCGCTCTCGGCGGCGCGTGCGCGGTCCGGGTCGACGCCCGCGCCCGTGCCGCCGTCGAGCCGGTACTGGTACAGGCTGCGCACCTGGTCGGCCGCGCTGGCGTGCATCTCGGCCGCGCCCTCGGCATCGCAGCCCGAGGTCGGCGGCGGCGGAGGGGCCGTGGCGATCGCTTCCAGCGCCGCCAGCGCGGCGGCGTGGCGCGCCTGGTCTTCCTCGCTTTCGTGGGCCGCTTCGGCCGGCAGTTCCAGGCCGCGCAGCACGCGCGGCAGGCCGACGCTGGCCAGCACCAGCGACACCACGATCACCGCGCTGGCCAGGAAGATCACCAGGTCGCGGCCCGGGAACGGCGTCCCGTTCGGCATCGCCAGCGGCAGGGTCAGCACGCCGGCCAGGGTGATCGCGCCGCGCACGCCGGCCAGCGAGGTGGCCAGGATCAGGCGCGGATTCGGACGGTAGACGGCCTGCTCCTGGCGCCGCGCGGCCAGCAAGGTCAGGCGCAGCGAGACCCAGACCCAGATGAAGCGCAGCAGGATCAGGCCGACGCTGATGGCCAGCGCATTGCCCAGCAGCCACCAGACATCATGGGCCGCCGGCAGTTCGGGCGCGACCAGGGCGGCGCTGACGATGGACGGCAACTGCTCGCCCAGCAGCACGAACATGATGCCGTTCAGCGCGAACTGGACGGTATCCCAGACCACGGCGCGGCGTACGCGGGTGGTGGCCAGCGCGCGGCCGCTCAGCTCGACGTAGCTCATCGTGACGCCGGCCGCCACCGCCGCCAGGATGCCCGAGGCTTGCAGGTGCTCGGCCGCCAGGTAGGCGCCGAAGGGCAGCAGCAGGTTGACCAGGATCGGGGAGCCGCTTTCCTCGCCGATGCGCGCCGCCAGCATGCGCTGGGCCCAGCTGACGGCGATCGTCAGGCCGACGCCGATCGCGATTCCCGCGAGCGCCACCCACAGGAAGGTGAGGGTGGCGTCGCCCAGCGAGAAGGTGCCGGTGAGCGCGGCCGCCACCGCGAACCGGAAGCACACCAGGCCGCTGGCGTCGTTGAGCAGCGACTCGCCCTCGAGGATGTGCATCAGGCGCGGCGGAATCGGCACGCGCGCCGCGATCGACGACACCGCGACCGGATCGGTGGGCGCCAGGATCGCGGCCAGCGCGAACGACACGGCCAGCGGCAGCGACGGGATCAGCCAGTGGATCAGGAAGCCGGCGCCGATCACGGTGAACAGCACCAGGCCGAGCGCCAGCTCGAGGATGGTCGAGCGGTCGCGGAACAGGCCCACCTTGGGAATGCGCCAGCCGTCGAGGAACAGCAGTGGCGGCAGGAACACGAGGAAAAAGATGTGCGGCTCGAGGCGCACGCCATGGCTGGTGGTGCTGGAGATGGCGGCGCCGAGCGCGATCTGGACCAGCGGCAGGGGGACGGCGAACGGCAGTATCCGCACCAGGTAGCCGCTCGCCACCACCGCCAGCAGCATTGCCAGTACGATTCCTACCTCATCCATCGATATCCCTCCCGTCCAAACATGGCATGACAAAATGAAATGATACGGGATCGCGGCGATTTACGTCGGAGGCGCTCGTGCAGCGCAGGCCAGCGAACCGTGCGAACTCAGGACGACCGGCGCAGATGCTCGAGCAGCGCTTCCAGCGGCATCGGCCGGTTGAACAGGAAGCCCTGCATGCTGGCATTGCCGTGGCGCGCGAGATACCCGGCCTGGACCTCGGTCTCGACGCCTTCGGCGACCACGCGCAGGCCCAGGTGGCCGGCCATCGACAGGATCGACTGCACGATCGCGGTGCCGTCCTTGTCGTGGGGCGTGTCGCGGATGAAGCTCTTGTCGATCTTGAGTTCGTACAAGGGCATGCGGGTCAGGTAGGCCAGGCTCGAGTAACCGGTGCCGAAATCGTCGACCGAGATCCGCACGCCCAGCGCCGCCAGCTCGTGCATGCGGCCGATGGTCTGGTCGAGGCGGTCGACCAGCAGGCCTTCGGTGACCTCGAACACCAGCTGGCCGGGCGGCACCCCGGTGTCCTTCAGGATGCTTTCCACCCGCGCCACGAAGTCGGGCTGGCGGAACTGCATCGGGCTGACGTTGACCGACAGCGGCAGCGGATGGCCGGCGCGCGCCAGCGCATGCCAGGCCAGGCAGGTTTCGCGCAGCGCCCACTCGCCCAGCGGCACGATCAGGCCGCTCGACTCGGCGACCGGGATGAACTGGTCGGGCGGCACGCTGCTGCCGTCCTTGCGGCGCCAGCGCATCAGGAGTTCGGCCCCGCTCGGGCGCCGCGCGCCGTCGACCTGCAGTTGCAGGTGCAGCGACAGCTCGCCGTGCTCCAGCGCCAGGCCCAGGTCGCGCTCGAGGGTGAGGCGGCGTTCGGCGTCGCGCAGCATGCCGGCCTCGAACAGGGCGACGCCGTTGCGGCCGCGCGCCTTGGCGTGGTACATGGCGGTATCTGCCTCGCGCAGCAGGTCGTGCACCGCGAGCGGCGCGCCCGCCGCCGCGGTCAGCGCAACGCCGATGCTGGTGGTGGCGTAGTAGCGCTGGCCCTCGATGATCATCTTTTCGCACAGCGCGCCGCGGATCTCTTCGGCCAGCGCGAGCGCGCGCGTGGTGGCGGCGCCGGCCTGCGCGCCCAGGTCGTCCAGCAGCACCACGAATTCGTCGCCGCCCAGGCGCGCCACGCAGGCCCGCGCTCCGGCCACCGCCGCCAGGCGTTCGGCGGCCTGGCGCAGCAGCTGGTCGCCGACGGCATGGCCGCGCGCATCGTTGACGCTCTTGAAATTGTCGAGGTCGACGTACAGGAGCGCGCCCAGGACGCCGTTGCGGCGCGCCCCCTCGGCCAGTTCGGCCAGGCGGTCCATCAGCAGGCGCCGGTTCGGCAGGCCGGTCAGCACGTCGTAGAAGGCCAGGCGGTTGACGGCGTCGGCGGCGGTGCGCGCTTCCTGCGCCGAGCGCGCCAGGCCCTTGAAGAGGGTGCCGGCGGCAAAGGTGACGAGGCCGCCGACGCAACTGAAGTTGATCGCCACCACCACCGAGGACAGCAGCGGATCGGTCTCCAGCCCCGGCACGTACAGCCGCGCATAACCGTTCACGCCGAACGCCACGATGCACACCGCGCCCAAGGCGAGCGTGAGGATGCCGGGCCGGTTGCCGAGCAGGATCACGGCCATGATCGGCGGCGCCATCAGGTAGTTCAGGCTCACCGGCCCCACCGCCAGCAGCAGCCCGATGGCGACCATGAACAGCACGGCCAGGAAGTTCAGCACGCGGAAAGTGTGGGGCAGGCGGTCGAGGCGCCAGATGGCGAAGATCCAGGCCAGGGCCACCGCATCCATCAGCGCGATCTGCCACAGGCCCTGGCGCAGCGCCAGGGCGATGCTCGGCAAGGCGGCGCTGGTGCCCAGCACCAGCACGATCGGCAGCAAGGTGGAGAAAACACGCACGCGCCATCGCGCGATATCGTCAGTGGGAAGCATCAGGCAGCATCCAGGTCAGCATGCCCACAGAATTTCTCCAGAGTGCATAAAATTGCTCCTAGGCAAATTTTATGTAGGCGGCATGGCGATTGTCACGCGATATTTACACGGATGTTGCTCTGAAACGACCAAAGGTGAAATGACAACAGGCCCGCGTCGACACGATGCGGACCTGCTCTTCAGCGCGCGGCCGCCGTGGCCAGCAGCTCGCCCAGCTGCAGCGTGTTGACCGGCTTGACCAGGTAATGGTCGAAGCCGGCCTGGCTGGCCGCCTCGCGGTCTTGCTGGCGTCCGTAGCCGGTGGCGGCGACCAGGGTCGCGCCGCTGGTCTGCGGCAGGCGGCGCAGGCGGCGCGCCAGTTCGTTGCCGTCCATGTCGGGCAGGCCGATGTCGAGGATGCAGACCTGCGGCGCGAACACCTTGGCGATCTCGAGCGCGTCGACGCCGCAATAGGCGATCTCGACCTCGTTCCCGGTGGCGCGCAGGAACAGGTTGAGCGTGTGCGCGGCGTCGAGGTTGTCGTCCACCACCAGGATGCGCAGCGCGTTCGGCGCGGCCGCATCGGGGCTCGGGCTGCCCGCGGACGGATGACCGAGCAAATGCGCCGGCAGGGGCGCGCTTTCCTGCCGGTGGCGCGGCAGGCGCACGGTGAAGGTGCTGCCGCGGCCCAGGCCGGGGCTGCGCGCGCTGACGCTGCCGCCATGCAGCTCGACCAGGCTCTTGGCCAGCGCCAGGCCCAGCCCCAGGCCGCCCTGCGAGCGGTCCGGGGTGCGCTCGGCCTGGGTGAACAGGTCGAACACGCGCTCGACCAGGGGCGCCTCCATGCCGATGCCGTCGTCGCTCACGCTCAGCTCCCAGTCGCCGCCGGCTTCCAGCAACTGGAGCTGGATGTGGCCGCCTTCGGGGGTGTACTTGGTGGCGTTGCCCAGCAGGTTGGCCACCACCTGCACCAGGCGCTTGTGGTCGCCCTTGACCTGGGCCGGGCCGCTCGGCAGGTCGAGCACCACCTTGTGGCGCCGCGCGCCGATCAGGGGGCGGATCTGCTCGGCGGCGTCGTCGATCACGTTGCGCAGGTCCAGCACCTGGGTCGACAGCGACACCAGGCCGCGCGTCACGCGCGACACGTCCAGCAGGTCGTCCACCAGGCTGGTCATGTGCTCGACCTGGCGCGCGATGATGGCGCAGGTCTGGGTGATCTGGGCGTTATCCGAGTGCAGCAGCTTGAGCAGGTGGGCGCCGGTGCTGATCGGCGCCAGCGGATTTCTCAGCTCGTGCGCCAGCATCGCCAGGAACTCGTCCTTGCGCTGGTCGGCGGCGCGCAGTTCGCGCTCGGCCTGGCCGCGCGCGGTTTCCTTCTTCTGCAGGTTCTCGGCCATCTCGTCGAGCGCCGCCGCCAGCCGCCCGATCTCCTCGTTGCCGTACTCGATCCGGGTGCGCGCGTCGAGTTCGCCGGCGGCGATGCGGCGCGCGACCGTGGTCAGGCCGCGCACCCGCTGCACGATCAGCTTTTCGCCGGCCAGCCAGGCCGCCAGCAGCGCCAGCAGGGTGGTGGCGCCAAGGCCGAGCAGGGACATGAACTGGGCGTCGCGGGCGACCTGGGTGATCAGGTCGGTCGGCATCCCGATGGTGATGGTGTAGTCGGTGAGGGTCGGCGAGCCGACGCGGGCGAAGGCGTGCAGGCGTTCGATCCCGTCCTCGCCGCGCACCACCAGCGCGCGCTCGTGCGGCCCGCGCATGGCGTCCAGCAGCTCGCCGGTGACGCGCTTGCCGAACCAGCGTTCCGGGTCGGGGCGGCGCGAGATCAGGTTGCCCGAAGCGTCGGCCGTCTCCAGGATCGAACCGGGCGGCATGCTGATGTCGTTGACGAAGGTGTCCAGGCCGGCCAGGTCCATGGCCGCGAACACCACCGCCACCACGTCGCCCGAGCGGTCGATGACGGGATAGGTGAGGTTGATCGTGTGCTTGCGGATCACGCGCCCGAACACGTAGTCGCTGGCGATGAAGCGGCGTTCGGCGATCGCGCGCTTGAAATGGCTGCGGTCGCCCAGGTTCACCGGGTGCAGCATCGGCACCGCGCTGCAGGTGACCTCGCCGTCCAGCTGGATCAGGCCGAAATTGACGTAGCCCTCGTTGCGGTCGAGGACATTGGCCAGCAGGGCATTGCAGCCGGCGGTGTCGCCCATCAGGTCGGGCACACTGACCAGGTCGACCAGGATCTGGCGCGCGCGGTCGATCGATTGCGCCTCGTTGGCGGCCGCCAGCGCGGTGAGGCGCTTGAGGTTTTCTTCCGAGGCGCGGATCGCCGCCTCGCGTTCGCGCAGGCCGCCCAACACGGTGACGACGGCGATCGGTGTGATCGCCAGCAGCACCAGCAGCATCAGGCGGCTGCGCAGGCTGTTCAGGCGAAAACGTCCCAGCAAATTGCTCATCGAGGCTCCGCCGACTGCGCCAGGTGCGTGCCGAACGCGATGATGCGGCGCACGCCTTCCAGCAGGGTGTCTTCGTCGTCCGAGATGTAGCCGATGCGGATGAAGCCGGGCGCGCCGAGCGCGTCGCCCGGCATCAGGGCGACCCCTTCCTCGTCCAGCAGGCGCTCGGCGAAGCCGACCGTGTCCATGGTGAGCCCGCGCACGTCGCCCCACAGATAGGGGCCGGAAGCCGGCGCATGCATGCTGATCCAGGGCGCGTCGGCGAACCGGCGCACCACCAGGTCGCGCCGCGCGCGGTAGTCGCGCAGCAGTTCGTGCGGGGCGCCGGTGGCGAAGGCGGCCACCGCCGCCACCTGCGACAGGTGCGGCGCGGCGGCCGTGATCGGCCCCTGCAGGGTCTGCATCGCATTCACCAGCGCGGCGGGGGCGAGCGCGAAACCGACCCGCCAGCCCATCATGGCATAGCTCTGCGAGGCCGAGAACAGGGTGACCACGCCCACGGCGCGCCAGTCGCACAGCGCCGCCAGCGTGACGTGCTCGCCGTCAAAGATCAGGTGTTCGTAGCTCTCGTCGACGATCACGTGCACGCCGCCGGCCGTCGCCCAGTCGCGCACCAGTTCCAGCTCGCGCCGGGTGTACACCTTGCCGGTCGGGTTGTGCGGGTTGTTCAGGACCAGCACCTTGACCTTGCCGAGGGCCGAAAGGCAGGCCTCGGTCAGCGTCTCCGGCAGGTCGGCCAGCACCACCTCGAGTCCCAGCAGTTCGGCGGTGGCGAGATAGGCCGGCCAGTGCGGACGGAACACGGCGATGCGGTCGCCCGGATCGGTCATCGCGTACAGCGCCTGGTAATACGCCTGTTTGCAGCCGTTGGTCACGATGATCTCGTCCGCCCGCGCCTCGATCCGGTTCTCGCCGGCGAGCTTGGCGCGTAGCGCCTCGCGCACCTTCAGCGCGCCGCCCACCTCGGTGTACGGCAGCGTGCGTTCGCGCTCGATGGCGCCGGAGACGGCGTCCAGCACGCTGGCCGGGGCCGGAAAGTGCGAAATCGCGATCGAGAAATCGATTACGCGCTCGCCCGCATTGCGCAGCGCTTCGGCGCGGCCATGCATGGCGGTGGTGGCAAGGGGGCGGGAGTGCGCGATTCGGTTTGAAATGTTCATCGTGTCTGGCGAATTATCCAAGTTGGGTGGCCGGCTGCGCATGGTCCGGAATCTCGGTTCTGCTCTTTCTGGATTGTACTAAAAATTGGCATTTTTCAGAGGGCCATTCTTTCGTGCGCAACAAGTGGTTGACACCTCAAGCATTGGGGCAGGTAAACTAGGCGCCATACCAGCACCCGGAGGGATCATGAACATCGTTTGCGTCGGCGGCGGCCCGGCCGGCCTCTACTTCGGCCTGCTCATGAAACTGCGCCACCCGACGCATGCGGTGACTGTCGTCGAGCGCAACCGGCCCGGCGATACCTTCGGTTGGGGCGTGGTGTTCTCGGACCAGACCCTCGGCCACCTGGCTCGGGCCGACGAACCGAGCGCGCGCGCCATCCTGCAAGCGTTCAATCACTGGGACGCGATCGACGTCCACTTCAAGGGCGCCACCATCACCTCGCACGGCCACGGCTTTTGCGGCATCGGGCGCAAGCGCCTGCTCGACATCCTCGCGGCGCGCTGCCGCGCGCTGGGAGTGGAGCTGGTATTCGAGACCCGGGTCGACGACGTGGCCGAACTGGCGCGCCGCCACCGCGCCGACCTGGTGGTGGCCGCCGACGGCGTCAACAGCGCGATCCGCCAGCACTACCGCGACGCGTTCCAGCCCGAGGTCGAGGAGCGCCTGTGCCGCTTCGTGTGGCTGGGCACGCGCAAGCGCTTCGACGCCTTCACCTTCGCCTTCGAGGAGACCGAACACGGCTGGTTCCAGGCGCACGCCTACCAGTACGACGACGAGACCTCGACCTTCATCATCGAGACGCTCGACACGACCTGGCGCGCGTGCGGCCTGGCCGACATGGACCAGTCGGACGGGCTGGCCTTCTGCGAGCGCCTGTTCGCGCGCCACCTGGACGGCCAGCCGCTGATGGCGAACGCCGCCCACCTGCGCGGATCCGGCATGTGGATCCGCTTCCCGCGCCTGGCCTGCCGCAACTGGGTCCATATGCTCGAGGTCGACGGGCGGCAGGCGCCGCTGGTGCTGATGGGCGACGCCGCCCACACGGCCCATTTCTCGATCGGCTCCGGCACCAAGCTGGCGCTGGAGGATGCGATCGGCCTCGCCGATGCGCTTGATGAAGAGGTCGATGTGGCGGCGGCGCTGGCGCGCTACCAGGAGGCGCGCCTGGTCGAAGTGCTGAAACTGCAAAGCGCGGCGCGCAATTCGATGGAGTGGTTCGAGAACGTGGCGCGCTACACGGCCATGGAGGCCGAGCAGTTCGCCTATTCGCTGCTCACGCGCAGCCAGCGGCTGTCGCACGAAAACCTGCGCCTGCGCGACGCCGCCTATGTCCACGGCTTCGAGCGCCGCTTCGCCATCGCGGCGGCGCGCCAAGCCGGCGTGGCGCCGCCCGCGGTGGCGGCGCCGCCGATGTTCACGCCCTACAAGGTGCGCGATGTGCTGTTGAAGAACCGGGTGGTGGTGTCGCCGATGGCGCAATACTCCGCCGTGGATGGCGTGGTCGGCGACTTCCACCTCGCCCACCTCGGCGCCCGGGCGCTGGGCGGGGCGGCGCTGGTGATGGCCGAGATGACCTGCGTCTCGGCCGACGCCCGCATCACGCCCGGCTGCCCGGGCCTGTACACGCGGGAGCAGATGCTGGCCTGGAAACGCATCGTCGACTTCGTGCACACGGCCAGCGACGCGAAGATCGGCGTCCAGATCGGCCATGCGGGCGCCAAGGGCTCGACCCGGCCGATGTGGGATGGCATCGACCTGCCTTTGGCGAGCGGCAACTGGCCGCTGCTGTCGGCCTCCAGCCAGCAGTACATCGATGGGGTCTCGCAGATCGCGCGTGAAGCGACGCAGGGCGACCTGGAACGCATCAGGGACGACTTCGTGCGCGCCACCCGGGCTGCCTTCGACGCCGGCTTCGATTGGCTCGAGCTGCATTGCGCGCACGGCTACCTGCTGTCGAGTTTTATTTCTCCGCTGACCAACCGGCGCCAGGACGCCTACGGCGGCAGTCTCGAAAACCGCTGCCGCTACCCGCTCGCGGTGTTCGCGGCGGTGCGCGCGGCCTGGCCGGGCCACCTGCCGATCAGCGTGCGCATCTCGAGCCACGATTGGGTCGAGGGCGGCATCACGCCGCAGGACGCGGTGCAGATCGCGCGACTGTTCCGCGCCGCGGGCGCCGACATGATCGATTGTTCGTCGGGCCAGGTCAGCAAACTGGAGAAGCCCGTGTTCGGACGCATGTTCCAGGCTCCGTTCGCGGACCGGATCCGCAACGAGGCCGGCATCCCGACCATCGCCGTCGGCGGTATTCATGAGGCCGACCACGTGAACGGCATCATCGCCGCCGGCCGCGCCGACCTGTGCGCGGTGGCGCGCCCGCACCTGGCCAACCCGGCCTGGACGCTGATGGAAGCGGCGCGCATCGGCTACACTGGCGCTGCCTGGCCACGCCAGTACGGGGCCGGCAAACAGCAGCTGGAGCGCAACCTCGAGCGCGAACGCCAGCTGCAGGCGGCGTCCAGCGGCCTGTCGCCACAGCAGGTGGCCGCGCGCCTGCTCGAAGGCTGACTTTTCAAACATCAGGAGTCACACATGCATTATCTACCGGGGCAGTCGCACCGCCTGCCGGGCGGGCGCAGCAGCCTTGCGGGCCATGCGGCGCAGCACTTTGGCTTCGCGCTCGATGCCGGCGTCGCCACCATCACCCTGGACCGGCCCGAGCGCAAGAATCCGCTGACCTTCGATTCCTACGCCGAGCTGCGCGACCTGTTCCGCGCGCTGGCGTATGCCGACGACGTGAAGGCGGTCGTGATCACGGGCGCCGGCGAGAACTTCTGTTCCGGCGGCGACGTGCACGAGATTATCGGCCCGCTGACGAAGCTGGACATGCCCGGCCTGCTGGCCTTCACCCGCATGACGGGCGACCTGGTCAAGGCGATGCGCGCCTGTCCGCAGCCGGTGGTGGCGGCGGTCGACGGCGTGTGCGCCGGCGCCGGCGCGATCCTGGCGCTGGCTTCCGACCTCCGCTACGGCACGGCGCGCAGCCGCACCGCGTTTTTGTTCACCCGGGTCGGCCTGGCCGGCTGCGACATGGGCGCCTGCGCGCTGCTGCCGCGCGTGATCGGCCAGGGCCGGGCCGCCGAGCTGCTGTACACGGGCCGCTCGATGGATGGCGAGGAGGGCGAGCGCTGGGGCTTCTTCAACCGCCTGTGCGCGCCCGAACAGCTGCTCGGCGAGGCCAGCGCCTTGGCCGGCACGCTGGCGGGCGGCCCGACCTTCGCCCACGGCATGACCAAGAAGATGCTGCAGCAGGAGTGGAATATGGGCGTGGACGAGGCGATCGAAGCCGAGGCCCAGGCCCAGGCGATCTGCATGGCGACCAATGATTTTCATCGCGCCTACCACGCCTTCGTGGCCAAGGAACGGCCGCGCTTCGAGGGGGATTGATGGACTACCTGGACTGGCCGTTTTTTGAAGAGCGACACGGCGCGCTGGCGCGCGAACTCGACGCCTGGGCGGCGGATAACCTGATTGATGCGCATGGCGCTGACGTCGATGCGATCTGCCGCGCGCTGGTCGCGCGCCTGGGCCGCGACGGCTGGCTGCGCCATGCCGTCGGCAGCGGAAATGGGGCCATCGACACCCGCGCCATCTGCCTGATCCGCGAAACCCTGGCGCGCCATGCCGGCCTGGCCGACTTTGCGTTTGCGATGCAGGGCCTGGGCAGCGGGGCGATTTCGCTGTTCGGCACCGGCGAACAAAAGCAGCGCTGGCTGCCGCGCGTGGCGGGCGGCGCGGCGATCGCCGCCTTTGCCTTGTCGGAGCCGGAAGCCGGTTCCGACGTCGCCGCCATGCGCTGCGCTGCGCGGCGCGATGGCAGTGAATGGGTGCTCGATGGCGAGAAGACCTGGATCTCGAATGGCGGCATCGCCGATTTCTACGTCGTTTTCGCCCGCAGCGGGGAAGCCGGGCGCGGCGCGAAAGGAATCTCGGCCTTCATCGTCGACGCCGCCACCCCTGGACTGGAGATCGCCGAGCGCATCGACGTGATCGCGCCGCATCCGCTGGCGCGCCTGCGCTTCACCGGATGCCGGGTGCCGGCCGCCTGCCTGGTGGGGGAAGAAGGCCAGGGCTTCAAGGTGGCGATGGCGACCCTGGATGTGTTCCGCACCTCGGTCGCCGCCGCCGCGCTGGGCTTCGCGCGGCGGGCGCTGGAACAGGCACTGGCGCGCGCCCAGGCGCGGCCGATGTTCGGCAAGACCCTGGCCGACTTCCAGCTCACCCAGGCCAGGCTGGCCCAGATGGCGCTGGAGATCGACGCCGCCGCGCTGCTGACCTACCGCGCCGCCTGGCTGCGCGACAGTGGCAAGCGGGTGACGAAGGAAGCGGCAATGGCCAAGCTGGCTGCCACCGAATCGGCGCAGCGCGTCATCGACGGCGCGGTGCAGCTGTTCGGCGGCCAGGGCGTGCAGAGCGGGCAGGTGGTGGAGAGCCTGTACCGTGAAATCCGCGCGCTGCGCATCTACGAGGGAGCAAGCGAAGTGCAGCTCCTGATCATCGCGCGCGAGCTGCTCGCGCCGAAGGTTTAACCCAGGGTCTGGAGCAGGGATGGACATTCTTCAACCGCCGGGCTGGCCGCGCCCCAAGGGCTATTCCAATGGCGTGGCCTGCCGCGGACGCCAGATCTTTGTCAGCGGCATGATCGGCTGGGATGCCGAAGGGCGCTTTCACACCGACGACTTCGTCGGCCAGGCGCGCCAGGCGCTGGAAAACATCGTCGCCGTGCTGCGCGAAGCGGGCGCGGGGCCCGAACACATCGTGCGCATGACCTGGTATGTGGTCGACAAGCGCGAATATCTCGACGCCGGGCGCGAACTGGGCGCCGCTTACCGCGAGGTGCTGGGGCGGCACTATCCGGCCATGAGCGCGGTGCAGGTGGCGGGGTTGATGGAAGACCGGGCGCGGGTGGAGATCGAGGTGACTGCGGTAATACCTGATTAGGATAAGGCATTGCACAGACATTCAATTTCAAGTAATTAATGCTGCGCGTGTCAGACATTTTAGAGAGGTGCCTAGCCTTTAGTAGCTGCTAATTTAATGGGCGCGCTGATTCCCGGTGCGGGATATTTTTGAATGTTAGGCGACGAAGCTGTCGGGCACTTATGCAGCTATACCGTTGTAGAATAGTTTCCCGCAGAATTTATAGGATCCTTGAAAAATGCATTCGATACCTCTTCCTAGTCACCGCTGGATTTACGAAGCCTGGAGTCGCAAAACATCAGTACTTGGAGGAATTCTGGCAGTCGTATCGCTTTCCCTCGCGCATTACGCTGGCTTTTTGATGCAAGTTCCCCTGCAGATTGTGGCGGTTGCTGGTATGCCGCTGGCCCAAGGCGTAACTGCAACCTTTCTCTTTTATGTATTTTTTTGCGCAGTTGTTGCGCGAGTGTTTACGTCAATTCTTCAGCTTATCGGTCTCCCATTCCTCGCAATCAGCGATCGACTTGATCCCGGGTTGCGTCGAAAAATGGACTGGAAGCATCAGCGCCGCTTCGTTCGAACGCATAGCCAGACTATAAAGTGGGAGGGATTCGCTTGGATTATATTCCAAGCAGTTATGTTCCTATTCATGATGTTGGCGACATATGTGAAATTCGCTGTCACATGGGCTTCTGGAATTGGGCTTATCATATCTGTATTGCTTATCGTTCTATCTGGTCTTGTCCGCGCTGGGTTCTTTCTTCAGCCAAGGCCCCGGATTTTTATTCGTAAGATGAGAATGCGGCCTGCGCGTTCTGCGCGCGCTGCAGCTGCTGCATTTGTGACCATCACTGCCGCCTTAATTGTTGTGGCGTTTTTCATGGGAAGCATGCGCGCGAGTTTATTGCGAGATCAGGCTGCGCATGCGGTCGTAACAAAAGAGTTCAGCGGTGACGCCACTGTGATTGCAAGCTCTGAAGGGGCGCTTTTGTTATTTCAGAAGAAGGATGATGAACGCCGTTATATCTATTCTTCACCTGAATTTACTGCGTCGATGGAGAGTAAGAACGTATTCACGCCAATCGGAGTCAGGAAGGAGCGCTAGCAAGGCCCAGCAGTCTCTCGGCAAGAATATATGAACTCTATTTGCAATTGCGATCAAGTGTTAACACTGGCTACTAAGCGGTAGCGTCCAGGGGTACCCGCCAATGTGGTCGACAAGCGCGAGTATCTCGACGCAGGGGCGCGAACTCGGCGATGTCGACCGCGAGGTGCAGACCCGCCACTATCCGGCCATGAGGCAGTCCAAGTGGCGAGGCTGATGGAGGATCGGGCACGGGTCGAGATCGAGGTGATCGCGGTCATTCCCGATTGATAAGCGAGAATCGATGCAAAGACGTAATCACTTGACCGTCTGGAGTACCGACGAGACTGACGACAGTCTGCCGCGCCGTGATCGTGGCTGCTCGAAATGATCGAGCACTGAGCATCAAGACTGGCGCAACGCGGATTTGTCCTGTTTGTCGAGCTTGTTCTGCTTGTAGAACAGGAAGGCCATCGTGGTCGTGGCGATTAATAACACCACGCTGGCCGCATCGACCGTCACATTGACGCGCACGTCTACTTTCACGTCTTTCATGGCTTTGTCCAGATGCATGATGAATGTTGGCGCTGAACGCATGGGAGTGTGTTGTCTCGAGCATAACATGGTGCGTTGCCAACCCGCGCTCGCCAGCCACCCCAGCGGAGACGGCGTTCAGAACAGCTCGTCCAGCATCAGGTGGAACTGCAGCTTGCGTCGATCAGGCGCGGCGATGCCGTACTGCCGCAGGAAGCGCTCCTGCAGCGATCCGCCGAACTCACCGAGGCAGTTCCAGGCGATGGCGAGATCCTGGTAGCGGTCCGCGATGCCGACCCGTCCGGCGTCGATGCAGCCCGCCACCTGGCCATCGACGATGAGGAGGTTGTCGAGCGAATAGTCGCCGTGCGTGACCACCGGATCGGGCGCGAGCGGCAGCAGGGCCTGCATCGCGTCCCAGACTTGCCGCGCGGTCCAGCCAGCGCGTTCCTCGTCGAAATCGTCCTCGTCCACCAGGCCCGCCTCGATGCGCGAGCGCGCCAGGCCCAGGCGGTAGTCGTGGTCACTATTGAACGGGCAGGCGGATGTCGGGATCGCGTGCAGGCGCTGCAGGAACCTGGCCAGGGCATCCACAACTATGTCATGCTGGGCGGGATCGGCTTGCAGCAGCTGGTAAGCGGTCCTGCCCGGCACGGCAGTCATCAGCAGCCAGGCCTCGTCGGCGCTACGGTCGAAATGCACGACGGCGGGCACGGGCATGCGTCCCGCCAGCCAGCGCAGCCGCGTCATCTCATCGCCGATGGCATCGGCAACCGCATGCCTGCCATGCTTCAGGTACAGGTCAGGCGCCCCCGGCTTGCCGTGCAGCCGGTAGACGGCGCCGCCCGATTCGCCGACCCTGTCACGCGCCCAGGCATAGCCAGCCAGGGCGGCCGACATGCTCTCCGGAACGGTCACGACTCGACAGGCTTCCTCCCGGTTCATATCGCTCCTGGTCTGCACGTCGTCGTCTCGACCGAGCGCCACCGCCCCGGCCATTCTGGTAAGTTGGTTCAATAGTGAACCGAGGAGCAACACATGAGCAACCCCATCGTCCACGTTATCCAGGATTTCTCCATCGCCGAGCAGTTGCGGGCCGACCTGCTGGCCGCCGGCCTGTCCCAGGACAGCGTCGCCCTGTCGCCGATCGGCGACGAGGCGGGCCCGGGCCAATCCAACTTCACGGTCGGCGATTCGCCGTCGGCCAAGGGCGGCACCGACTACAACGACGTCTATCGCCCCGAAGGCGATATGCACGGCGCCTGCATCCTCAGGGTCCTGGCGCAGAATCCGCGCGAGGAAGAGCTGGCCCGGGCCATCGTCGAACGCCATCGCACGGCGAACCCGCACGCGCTGAGCGAGCAGCGCGTGCCGTGAACGTCATTGCTGCCACTGGCAGAAATGACTCCCCGCCCTCGCCGGGCGCCTTGGCGGGGACCAAAGTGTTACTTCCTCAACTCCAGCTCAGATCGGCCTTGCTGAGCGGGAGTTCACGCACCCGCTTGCCGGTGGCGGCGAAGATCGCATTGCACACCGCCGGCGCCAGCGGCGGCAGGGGCGGCTCGCCCAGGCCCGTCACCGGCTGGTCCGACTTCACGAAGTGCATCTCGATCTTTGCCGGCGCGTCGCCGATGCGCAGCAGCTGGTAATCGTGGAAGTTGCTCTGCACGATGCGGCCGTTCTCGAGGTTCAGCTCGGGGAACATCAGGGTCGACAGGCCGTCGATCACCGAGCCCTCGACCTGGTTCTCGGCGCCCGACAGGTTGATGATGGTTGGCCCCACGTCGGAGGCCGCCACCACGCGGTCGACCTTCACCTTGCCATCCTGCGAGACGGTGACCTCGGCCACTTGCGCCACGTAGCCGCGGTGGCTGAAGTGGAAGGCGATGCCTTGCCCCTGGCCACGCGCGAACTTCTTCTTGCCCCAGCCGGCCTTGTCGGCCGCGGTCTGCAGCACCGCGCGCATGCGCGCCACGTTGTAGGGCTGGCCGCGCTCGACGCTCGGCGCCATGATGTCCTTGTCGCCCAGCAGTTCGAGGCGGAAGGCCAGCGGATCGCGCCCGCCCGCATGCGCCAGCTCGTCGATGAAGCTGTGGAAGGCCCAGGCGAACACGCAGCTACCCGGCGCGCGCCACGGTCCCATCGGCACGCTGCATTCCAGCGCGGTCTGCTCCAGCTGGCAGTTGGCCAGCCAGCGGCCCGGGAACTCGTCGGGCGACAGGCTGCCGCCGCTGCCGGGGCGCAAAGCGCTCTTGCCATCCTGCTCCACCCGGTTGGCGAAGGTGACGAAGTGGTTGTGCCAGCCCACGACCTTGCCGGCCTTGTCGACGCCGCCGCGCAGGAAGTGGAAGCCGCCCGGACGGAAGTGGTCGTGCTGCAGGTCGTCCTCGCGGGTCCAGGTCAGCTTGACCGGCGCCTTGTCCTTCATGCGCTGGGCGATCGCGGTGGCTTCGACGATGAAGTCCGAGCTCAGGCGCCGGCCGAAGCCGCCGCCGCTGCGGATGATGTGCATCGTGATCTTTTCTTTGGGGATGCCGCAGGTGCCCGATACCAGCGCCTGGCCCGCGTTCGGATTCTGGGTCGGGGCCCACAGTTCGAGCGCGCCGTCGGGCTTGATCCAGGCGGTGCAGTTCTGCGGCTCCATGCTGGCATGCGAGATGAAGGGGTAGCTGTAGGCCGCTTCGACCGTCCTGGCCGCGCCCTTCAGGGCGGCGGCGACGTCGCCATCCTTGCGCAGGACGGTGGCGCCGGGCCGGCTGGCGGCCGCCTTGGCCTGGGCCGTGAAGTCGGCCCAGCTGTGCTTCGCGGCGCCGCCTTCGTCCCACGTCACTTCGAGCGCGCGGCGGGCGCGGATCGCGGCCCAGGTCGAGGTGGCGACGATCGCCACGCCGGGACGCAGGCCGTTCAGGTTGCTGGTGCCTTCGATGATGAAGGCGTCCTTGACGCCGGGCAGGGCGCGCACCGCGTCCAGGTTGGCGCGCAGCGGCTTGCCGCCGAAGACCGGGCACTTGACGTATTGGGCGTGCAGCATGCCCGGCAGCTGGACGTCGATGCCGAACAGCGGCTTGCCGCTGACGATGGCGGGGTTGTCGACGCCGCCAATGCGCTTGCCCAGCAGCTTGAAGGTGGCCGGATCCTTGACCGCCACGCTCGCCGCGTCCGGCAGCGGCAGCCTGGCCGCCGCTTCGACCAGGTCGCCGTAAGCCAGGCGCCGTTTGCTCGCCGCGTGCAGGACATGGCCGCCGTCGGTCGTGCATTCGCCGGCCGGCGCTTTCCAGGCCTGGGCCGCGGCCTGCACCAGCACGGCGCGCGCGGTGGCGCCCAGGCGGCGGAAGTTCTCGTAGTTGTTCGGGGTCGAGTTCGAGCCGCCCGCGCCCTGGCTGCCATAGGCTTCCAGGTTCAGGTCGCCCTGGATCACGCGCACGCTGTCCCAGGCGACGTCGAGTTCCTCGGCGATCACCATCGGCAGCGAGGTCTTGATGCCCTGGCCGATCTCGGGCTGCTTGGAGATCAGGATCACGCTGCCGTCGCGCGCGATGCGGATGAAGGCGTTCGGCACGAAGTCCGGGCTGGCGGCGCCGGCCTTCGTATCGCTCACGGCGGCCAGCACGCCTTGCGCCGACATGCCGATCAGGAAGGCGCCGCCGGCGGCGCCGGCGCGCAGGAAACCGCGGCGCGAGGTGGAGGCGAGCGTCATGCTTGTTTCCCTTCGGTCGATGCGATCTCGGCGGCGCGGTGGATGCCCTTGCGGATCCGCATATAGGTGGCGCAGCGGCACAGGTTGCCGGCCATGGCCTCGTCGATCTGGGCGTCGGTCGGCTTCGGATGCTGCTTGAGCAGGGCGCAGGCGCTCATGATCTGCCCCGACTGGCAGTAACCGCATTGCGGCACGTCGAGCTCTTGCCACGCCACCTGCAGCGGATGGCGGGCATTGGCGTCCAGGCCCTCGATGGTGGTGATCCTGGCGTCGCCGATGCTCGAGACCGGCAGCACGCAGGCGCGCGTCGCCACGCCGTCGAGGTGGACCGTGCAGGCGCCGCACTGGCCCAGGCCGCAGCCATACTTGGTGCCGACCAGGCCCAGGGTATCGCGCAGCGCCCACAGCAGCGGGGTATCGGCTTCGACGTCGACGGCCTGCGCCTTGCCGTTGACATTCAGGGTGTATGTACTCATGACGCTCCTTCAAGGCAGTCCGAACAGGCTGACAATCCTAGCTGAAATTTCACTACTTCAACAGTATTGCAGTGCCTGTTTTAATGCCGGCCAGACTGTAAACATGCCGCCTTGGACGCTACGGATTAATATGTAATACTTTGTTGCATTAAGGTCGACACTATTTTCTATGCTTAAACGCGGTCTGCGCCTGCTGCCGGCGAACCTGAAGCTGCGCATGGCCTGCGTCGCGGCCGTCCTGGTATTCGTGGCGACACTGCTGGTCACCCTGTCGACCCTGGCGGTGGCCGAGCGCGGCATGAAGTCGGTGATCGGCGACCAGCAGTATGCGATGCTGGCCAGCGCCGCTTCCTTCATGGACGACCGCATCGCGGCGCGCGTGGCGCAGGTGGAGTCGCTGGCGGCCTGCCTGCCGGCGGCGGCGCTGCGCGATCCGGAAGACGCACGCCGCTTCCTCCAGGCCCAGGCGCCGCTCTGGGAACACGAGTACATGAACCTGATCCTGCTCGATGTCCGCGGCCAGCAGCTGGTGTCGCTGCGCACGTTCGGCAACGAGCGGCGGCTCGCCGCCGCCGGGCGCGACTACTTCGAGCGCCCGCTGGCGACCCGGCGCGGCTTCATGGCGCAGCCGATCGTCAGCCGGATCTCGGGGCGCCAGGTGGTCGTGATCGGCGCGCCCGTGCTCGACCGGGGCGGCAAGGTGAGCGGCGTGCTGACGGCCAGCATGGATTTGCAGGCCACTGGCTTCCTGCGCCAGATCGGCGCCATCAGGCCGGGCGCTTCGGGCTACCTGTTCCTGATGACGCCCGACGGGGCCATGATCGACCATCCCGACCCGCGCCGCCTGCTGCGCCAGGCCGGGGCGCGCGGATCGGGCGCGGAGCGCGCCCTCGAGGGATTCGAGGGGTGGATGGAGGCGGCCGGCCGCGATGGGCGCGAATCGATCTACGCCTATCAGCGCCTGCGCACCACCGGCTGGATACTGGGCGCCCGCTATCCCACCGAGGAAGCGTTCGCGCCGCTGGCGCAGATGCGCCGGAACGCCATCTTCGGCGCGACCGCCCTGGCGCTGGCCGCGGGCGTGCTGGCCTGGGCGCTGGTGTTCCGGCTGCTGGCGCCGCTGCAGCGGCTGCGCGACCGCATTCGCGCGATCCGCCACGACGGCGCCGACATCGGGGTGCTGCACGACACCCGGCGCGACGAGATCGGGGAACTGGGCAATGCCTTCTACCAGCTGATGGCCGAGCGCCAGAACGCCGAAGGCCTGCGCGCGGCCAGCGAGAAGCGCCTGCGCCTGATCACCGACAACCTGCCGGTGCTGATCGCCTACGTCGACCGCGACCGGCGCTTCCGGTTCGGGAACGCGACCTTCGAGCGCTGGTTCGGGGTCGCGCCCGAGCGGCTGGTCGGCATGTCGATCGCCCAGTTGATGGGCGAGGAGGCCGCTCGCCAGGGCGCGGAAAGTCTGGAGCGCGCGTTCGCCGGCCACGCCGCCACCTGCCAGATGCGGCTGCCGATCAAGGGCGCGCCGCGGGTGCTGGAGGGCGTCTACATCCCCGACCTGCAGGCGGACGGCAGCGTGGCCGGTGTGTACGCGCTCAAGCACGACATGACGCACGTGAAAGAGGTCGAGGAGCAGCTGACCCGCCTCGCGCGCATCGACACCCTGACCGGCCTGGCCAACCGGCGCAGCTTCAACGAGACCCTGCAGCAGGCGCTGGCGCGCGCCTCGCGCCACGGCCGGGCGCTGGCGCTGGCCTACCTGGACGTCGACCACTTCAAGCGCATCAACGACAGCCACGGCCACGGCGTGGGCGACGAAGTGCTGAAGGAGTTCGGCGAACGCCTGCGCGCCTGCGTGCGCGCCAGCGACCTGCCTGCGCGGCTGTCGGGCGACGAGTTCGTGGTGATCCTCGAAGAGATAGGGAACGGCGGCGAGGCCGAACATACCGTGGCCAACATCGCCGCCAAGATCGTGGCGGCGATGCGCGCGCCGTTCGCCACGGGGGCCGGGATGCTGGCGGTGTCGGCCAGCGTCGGTGTCGCATTGTGGCGGCCGGGGCAGGGTGAAGACGCGCTGCTGGCGGAGGCGGATGGGGCCTTGTATGTGGCGAAGGCGAACGGGCGCGATGGGTATGCGGTGGGAGCGGCGGCGTAGCTGCCGACCCTACAGCCCGCCCGGATATGTCTCCGGCGGCTCGCCCGAATGCCAGCCGCTGGTCGCATCGAGCGGCTCCACCGCCGTGGTGCGGTCGATGTGGATCACGGCGTCGAACTGGCGCGGCAGCTGGGCCATGAAGTAATGGCTCTGGCGCTCGCTGCGCGGCAGGTACAGCACGCCGATGGCGCGTTCCAGACGCTCTTCCATCAGCGCGTCGCGCGCCGGCGAAGGCTCGCGCAGCGGCAGGAAGAAGCGTTCGATGCCGGTGCTGTGCAGTAGGTGCTCGTAGCTGTTCTGCAGGGCCGGCCGCACGTGCTTGTGCCGGCCCTCGCCATCCCATTCCGAGGCCGCCGTGACCCGGCCTTCGTAGGTGGTGAAGCCGATCAGGACCGTGTCGGCGCCATGGGCCTTGCGCGCCAGCTCGCCCAGCGTCCATTCGCCCTGGCGCCCGATCTCGGTCGCGCGCGCGTCGCCGATGTGCGAGTTGTGTTCCCAGACCACGATGCGCGCCGGCTTGCCGCCCTGCGACAGGTGGCGCGCCACCGCGTCCAGGGTCTCGGCCATGTGGCTGTCGCGCAGGTTCCAGGACGAGACGCGGCCCTTGAACATGGTGCGGTAATACTCTTCGGCGTTCTTGACCAGGCGCGCGTTCTGCTGGGCGTAAAAGAACGCGTCGTCGCCGCCGCCGGCCTGCACGTAGTCGAAACCGCGCTGCTGCAAGGTGCGCAGGGTGGCGATCACGCCTTCCTGGCACGACGGCGACATGCCGAAGCTGGCCTCGTAGCCGTATTGCTGGCTGTCGCGGTCGTAGTGGTCGAAGCAGGCGTAGACCTTGCGCGCCTCGCGCGCGGCGTTCGGGTCGACCTGTTCCAGGTAGTGCAGCACCTCGTGGATCGAGGTGTACATGCTGTACAGGTCCAGGCCGTAGAAGCCGGTCTTGGCGGCGCCGGCGCCCGGGCCGTCGTTGTGCGCGCGCAGCCACTCGACGAAGTCGAGCACCGCCGTGTTGCGCCACATCCAGGCCGGGAAGCGTTCGAAGCCCGAGAGGGCGGCGCGGCCGTCCGCGTCCGCGCCCTCGCCACGCACGTAGCGGTTGACACGCCAGGCATCGGGCCAGTCGGCTTCGACCGCCACCGCGGTGAAGCCTTTTTCCTCGATCAGGCGCCGGGTGATGCGCGCCCGTTCCGCGTAGAACTCGTGGCTGCCGTGGGTGGCCTCCCCGAGCAGCACGAAGCGGGCGTTGCCGACCATGTCGAGCAGGGCGTCGTAGTCGTCCGCGCCCCCGGTGAGGGGGCGGGCCGACGCGCGCACCGCGTCGAGGGTGGCGTTGGTGAGGATGGCCACGTCAGTGCAGGAAGCTGTGGCTCGGCGCCGCCTGGTGGCCGGCGTAGTGGGCGCCGCCGCGCTCGATGAACTCTTTCATGCGCGCCAGGTCGTCGTCCATCTGGCGCTGCGGGTCGGCGCCCAGCATGCGCGCGATGCCGTGGCCCAGCGCGCCGGCCGGCGGCGAGTAGGTCATGCGCACCGTGACGCGGGTGCCGTTGCCGGACGGCTCGAAGGTCACCGAGCCTTCCTGCTCGATCTCCGAACCCGGTTCGCTGCGCCACGACAGGCGCTCGGGACGCGACTGCTCGGTCATGACGGCGTTCCATGCGTATTCCATGCCGCCGGGGCCGCGCACCACCCAGTGCGAGCGGCGGTGGCCGAGGTCGCGCACTTCGGTCACGTGCGACATGAAGCGCGGGAAGTTCTCGACTTCGGACCAGGCGTCGAACACTTCCTTCGGCGCGGCGTCGATGTGAATCGAGTTCTCCACCCCGACCTGGCTGGCGGCGCCGCGGTGGCGCAGCGAATCGACCAGGTGGCGGCCGCGGTCGCTGCGCAGCAGCACCGCCAGCGCGCCCAGGCCGAGCAGGGCGGCCACCGGCGAGCGGCGCACCAGGCCGACCACGCTCAGGGCGCCGGTGCCCAGCAGGGCGGAATTGGTGAGCGTCGGGCTGCGCGCGCCGAACACCTGGCTCAGGTGGTCGGTCCAGGCGCGCACCTGGTCGCCGGCGGCGTGGGCGCGCGAGCGGGCGTCGGCTTTCACGCTGTGGGCGGTCTGTTCCAGGCGTTCGCGCGCCAGGTCGGCGCGTTCGCGGGCACGTTCGGCGGCGCGGTCGGCGCTGTACTCGGCGCGGTCGCGCGCCTTGTCGGCGGCATACTCGGCCTTCTCGCGCGCTTCGTATGCCGCATGGCTGGCGCGGTCGCGCGCCTCGTAGGCGGCGTGTTTCACGCGATCGCGGGCCTCGTGGGCGGCGTGGCTGGCGCGGTCCTTCGCCTCGTACGAGGCGTCGGCCAGGCGCTCGCGCGCATGTTCGAGCCGGTCGCGCGTGCGGTGCGAAACCTCGGCCAGGCGGTCGCCCGCCGCATGGGCGGCGCCGGCCAGGCGTTCGCCGGCGCGGGCCGCGGCGCCGGTGGCGCGCAGGCGCGCCGAGTCGAGGCGGTCGCCGGCGTTGTGCCAGGCGTGTTCGAGGCGGTCGCCGGTGCGGTCGCGCGCGTCGCGCAGTGCGCCGCGGGCGTTGGCGCGGCGCTTGGCGCCGCGGTCCGGGTCGAATGCGTACATCAGCAATGCGCCTGCGACTGCTGCGCCGATCCATTTACCTGCGTTCATCGCTTTTTCGTTCGTATCGTTCATGTCGGCTCCTTTCGGTGGGGTTGGCTGGCGGCGTCGCGCGTCAAGGCCCACGCCTGCGCCAGCAGGGTCTGCACTTCTTCATCGCCGGTCTGCCCGAAGTGGCGATACCACTGCCCGACGGAGCGAAAGCGGGGCGGGGCGACGAGGCATACCACGTCGTCGACCACGCCGCGCAAGGCGTCCAGCGCCTCCCGGGCCGCCGCCGGCGTCGCGACCACCAGCCGCGACGGCCGCTGGCGGCGCGCCGCTTCGACCGCCGCCAGCATCGTCGATCCGGTGGCGATGCCGTCGTCGACCAGGATCACGCAGCGTCCCGCCACCCGGCATGGGGGGCGCTCGCCGCGATAACGCCGTTCGCGCCGCGCCAGTTCGGCCTGTTCCGCCGCGATCACCGCATCGACTTCGGCCCGGGTCACGCCCATCAGGCCCGGCACGCCGGGCTGGAGCACCTGGACACCGCCGCTGGCAATGGCGCCCATGGCGAACTCGGGCTGGTTGGGCAAGCCGAGCTTGCGCACCAGCATCAGGTCGAGTTCGGCCCCCAGCGCCTGCGCGATCGGAAACGCGACCGGCACGCCGCCGCGCGGCAGGGCCAGCACGAGTACGTCTTGAATGCCGGCATGGTGTGCCAACGCCTGTGCCAGCGCAGTTGCCAATTTCGTGCCCGCGTCGGCGCGGTCGATGAATGGTTCGAGCTCTTGCATGATGAAGAAGTTGTTAACTTCCAGCATACACAGGGACGAGCGTGGCCGTCGTTCGTTTGCCGCGCGGAATGATGTCGATGAGAATGGCGGCCCCGGACGGGGCCGCGCGCGGTGGATCAGCCGAGCTGGCGGCTGTGGAAACGCAGATGGTCTTCGACGAAGGTCGAGATGAAGTAATAGCCGTGGTCGTAGCCGGCATGGCGGCGCAGGGTGAGCGGCTGCCCGGCCTTGGCGCAGGCTTGCTCGAAGACCTCGGGCAACAACTGTTCGACCAGGAATTTGTCGCCCAGGCCCTGGTCGATCAGGATGCCGCCAGGGAACGGCGCGCTGGTGTGCGATGCCATCAGGGCGCTGGCGTCATATTGTTGCCAGGCGTTTTCGTCGGCGCCGAGGTAGCCGCCGAAGGCCTTCTTGCCCCACGGGCAACGGCTCGGCGCGGCGATCGGCGCGAAGGCCGACACCGAGCGGAACAGGTTGGGGTGCTTGAGCGCCATGGTCAGCGCGCCATGGCCGCCCATCGAGTGGCCAAAGATGCCCACCCGGCCCGGGTCGGCCTGGAAAGTGGCCAGCACCAGCGCATGCAGTTCCAGCAGATAGCTGTGCATGCGGTAGTGGCGCGCCCACGGCTCCTGGGTGGCGTCGAGGTAGAAGCCGGCGCCGGCGCCGAAGTCCCAGCTGTCGCTTTCTCCCGGCACGTTGGCGCCGCGCGGGCTGGTGTCGGGCGCGACCAGGATGACGCCCAGTTCGCTGGCCAGGCGCTGGGCGCCGGCCTTGATCATGAAGGTTTCTTCGGTGCAGGTCAGGCCGGCCAGGTAGAACAGGACCGGCAGCTTCTTCTCGCCCGCCGCCGGCGGCAGGTAGACCGAGAATTTCATCGGCAGTCCGATGGCGGCCGAGTCGTGCTGGTAGAAGCGCTGCACGCCGCCGAAGCAGGCGTGTTCATTCAGGAGTTGGGGCATCTTGGGGTCGATTGCAGTTGATGGATGCCGCCAGTATGCCGCTTCCCGCCCCGGCTTGCCAACTAGACCACGCCCAGGGCTCCCAGCAGCGCGCCGAGCGCCAGCATCCACAGCAGGTGCAGCCGGGTGCGCCAGATGACGATGGCGGTGGCCGCCGTCAGCAGCCACAGGGGCCAGTTGTCCATGTGTTCGCCGCCCTTGCCGCCGCCGGTGGCCAGCAGCCAGGCGGTCGACAGCAGCATGGCGATCACCAGCGGCGCCATGCCCTGCTTGAAGGCGCGCACGGCGCGCAGCTCGCGGTTGCGCTGGGCCCACTGCGCCACCTGGTAGGTGAACACGGTGGAGGGCAGCATGATGCCGATCATCGAGATCGCGACGCCGTAGAGCGCGGCCGTCACGCTGCCGGAATTGAGGCCCACGTTCCAGCCCAGCAGGGCCACGAACAGGACGTTGGGCCCGGGCGACGATTGGGCCAGGGCCACCGAGTCGGCGAACTGCGTCTGGCTGAGCCAGCCCTGGCGCTCGACCAGGTAGCGCTGCATCTCGGAGGTGGTCGAGATCGCGCCGCCGAGCGACATCATGGACAGCATCAGGAAATGGACGAACAGGTTCAGCCAGTCATGCCAGCCGAACACCAGGCTGGGCGCGCTCATGGCTTGAGCCCGCGCCAGGCCAGCACGCAGCCGAGGCCGCCGAGCAGGCCGATCACGGCCGCCAGCGGCATGCGGATCCAGGCTAGCAGCACGAAGCCGGCGGCGGCGATCGCGATGCAGGCCGCGAGCGGAATCACGTTCTTGGTCAGCGCGACCGACATGCGCAGGCCGGTGGCGGCGATCAGGCCGGCGGCGACGGCGGCCATGCCGCGCAGGGCGCCTTGGACCTGGGGCTGGGCGGCGAACTGCGCGTAGACCAGGGCCAGGCACAGCACCAGGATCAGCGGCACGGTGAGGATGCCGGCCAGGGCGCTCATGGCGCCGGCCAGGCCGAAGTGGCGGCTGCCGATCATCATGGCCAGGTTGCAGACGTTCGGGCCCGGCATGATCTGGGCCACCGACCATTCTTCGATGAATTCCTCGTTGCTCATCCAGCGCTTGCGCTCGACGACTTGCTGCTGGATCACGGCCAGCACCCCGCCGAAGCCCTGCAGGGCGATCAGCGTGAACGACACGAACAGGTCGGTCAGCGAAGTCGGACGGGGACGATCGGGTTCGGCCGGCGGCGCAGTACGTGGGGACTGGGGGGCGGAAGGCGGTATCGGCAAGGGTGAGGCGCTCATCCGGCGATTATCGCCGCAGGGCCCGTGCCGTGTCCACGCACTACCCGCCGTGGGTAGTGGCTCAGCCGCCGCCGATGCCTTCCATCACGCGGCCGGTGCCGCCGCATTGCGGGCATGGCTTGCCATCGGCCAGCGTGCCGCGGCCGGCGCAGGCGTCGCAGATGTCCTCGCCGGCGCCAGGCGTGCCGGGAGCGGCGTCGTCGCCGGGATTCAGGTCGGGTTGGATGCTCATGGAAATCCTCATGGTTGGTGTGTTGCGGCCGATTGTAGGCAGGATGACGGGCGGGCGGCGCAGCGCTGGTCGAGGCCACAGGCATCCAGCCAGGGTTTTCGCGGTTCGATACAGGTTTGACATTGACTTCATTCCAGCATCGTCAATACTCGTGGTGCGTCAGCGACATAACCCACCGGAGACCCGCGCCATGAGCCCATACCGTGCCCAGGATATCGACCAACGCCTCTCCGGATCTTCCGAGCTCAGGCGCAACGTACGCGAGCGTGACATCGTGGCGCGCGGCATCGCCACGCTGGGCGAGTGCGGCACCATGCCGGCGCTCGAGTACCTCAAGGCGCATGGCGTGCGCTCGCAGGTGATCGAACGCGTGCTGCTCGAACCGGAACGGCGCCGGGCGCTCGCCTGATCGGGAGTGGCGCCCGGTTGACCATGACGTTGTCGCCACATTTATTTAGGCGCTGTACTCGTTAGATATGGATGAGCATTGAACTGCTGAGTTGACTCGCGGTCCAATCCCGGTCGCCATCGATCGGGGAGCGCGCCATGCAAGCGCCGAAGTTTGCGAAGCTGTTTGCCCAGCTTGCGCTGCTGAACCAGCCGCAACGCCAGCAGGTGCTGGCGGCACTGCATCCTGCAGCCGGGCTCGACAGGGTGATCGCCCTCATCGGTGAGATCCGATCAAAGGGGCGACGCTGCCCCGACTGCGCCTGCGATCGATGCCACCGGCATGGCCAGGCCAACGATTTGCAGCGCTTTCGCTGTTGTGCATGCGGCCGCACCTTCAACGACCTGACCGGCACGCCGCTGGCGCGGCTCGGGCACAAGAGCAGGTGGCTCGATTATCTGGAAACGGTGCTCGACTCCCGCACAGTCCGCGCTGCGGCCAAGCGTGTCGGCGTGCATCCCAACACGGCGTTTCGTTGGCGCCACCGCTTCCTCGACCGGGTCAAGGACGACCGGCCTGAGCGCCTTTTGGGTATCGTCGAGGCCGATGAAATGTTCCTGCTCGAATCGCAGAAGGGTTCGCGCAAGCTCGACCGCCAGCCGCGCAAGCGCGGTGGCAGGGCCGCCCTGCGCGGCATCTCGCATCACCTCGACTGCATCCTGGTGGCGCGCGACCGCAGCGGCCAGACCATCGACGCCGTCACCGGCCGCGGCGCCCTGAAAGTGGCCCAGCTGGTCAGGCACCTGCTGCCGAAACTCGATCCGCAAGCGCTGCTGGTCACCGACACCAACGCCGCCTATCCCGCCTTCGCCCGTGCCCACGGCATCGCGCACCAGGCTGTCAATCTCAGTGCCGGAGAACGAGTCCGCAACGGCATCGAGGGCGCCATCCATATCCAGAATGTCAACGCCTATCACCGACGCTTCAAACAATGGCTGGCGCGCTTCCATGGCGTGGCGTCGCGCTGGCTGCCCAATTATCTGGGTTGGCAGTGGGCGCTCGATGGCGGACGGGTCACTTCTGTCGAGCAATTGCTGCGTATTGCATTCGGAGTCATCAACAGATAACGATGACAGCGCCTTTATTTATGGTGCATACTGTGTGCATCAGGGACAAATCGTGTAAGCCCTTGATTTTCAGCGGAAACGAGATTGCCTTCCCAATAGGCAAATTGTTGAAAGCCGCACGGGAGGCCGCGTCCAGCGTGTCAAGCCCCCGCTTTTCCACATACTTATTCACAGACTTTGTGGATATCCAAAAAACGCCTTGATTATCCGTGACTTGGCAGCGATTGCTGAGGTCATGCCTGATGTCATTCTTGACAACTCCTTGACGGTGGCGTCAGACGGCCGCATTTTCTGCTTGCGGCCCGTGACTGGATAAATGTACAGTATGGCATTTCCAGATTCCGTCCCATGTCCGCCGTCGCCGATCCGATCGCCAACCTGTCCGCCACCGACGACCCGTTCGCCAGCCTGAACCCCGAGCAGCGGGCAGCGGTCGAGCACGACGTCGGGCTTGACGCGCCGCGTCCGCTGCTGGTGGTGGCCGGCGCCGGTTCCGGCAAGACCAACACCCTGGCGCACCGGGTGGCGCGCCTGATCCAGTCGGGCGCCGATCCGCAGCGCATCCTGCTGCTGACGTTTTCGCGCCGCGCCGCCACCGAGATGACCCAGCGCGCCGGCGGCGTGCTGCACCGGCTGTTCGGGCTCAAGGGCAGCCAGGCGCCGGTCACGCTGCCCTGGGCCGGCACCTTCCACAGCATCGGCGCGCGCCTGCTGCGCGAGTTCGCCGGACGCATCGGCCTGGATGCCGGGTTCACGATCCACGACCGCGGCGACTCCGAAGACCTGATGGGCATGGTGCGCCACGAGATCGGCCTGAGCCAGCTCGACAAACGCTTTCCGCTGAAAGGCACCTGCCTGTCGATCTATTCGCGCGTGGTCAATGGCCGCGAGCCGCTCGACGCGGTGCTGCAGGCGTTCTTCCCCTGGTGCAGCGAGTGGGAAGCCCAGCTCAAGACCCTGTTCGGCGCCTATGTCGACGCCAAGCAGGAGCAGAACGTGCTCGACTACGACGACCTGCTGCTGTTCTGGGCCGAGATGGCGGCCGACCCGGTGCTGGGGGCGGAGCTCGGCGCGCTGTTCGACCACGTGCTGGTCGACGAATACCAGGACACCAACCGCCTGCAGGCGGCCATCGTCACCGGCATGAAGCCCGACGGCCGCGGCGTGATGGTCGTCGGCGACGATGCGCAATCGATCTATGGCTTTCGCGGCGCCACCGTGCGCAACATCCTCGACTTTCCGGCCCAGTTCTCGCAGCCGGCGCACCTGATCACGCTGGAGCGCAACTACCGTTCCACGCAGCCGATCCTGGACGCGTCGAACGCCGTGATCGGCGCCGCGCTCGAGCGCCACGCCAAGACCCTGTGGACCGACAAGGCGTCGAGCATCAAGCCGCAGCTGGTGTTGATTCCCGACGAAGCCGAGCAGGCGCGCTGGGTCTGCAACCGCATCCTCGAACAGCGCGAGACCGGCGTCGCACTCAAAAGCCAGGCGGTGCTGTTTCGCGCCGCCAGCCACAGCGCCGCGCTCGAACTCGAACTCATGCGTCGCAACATCCCCTTCGTCAAGTTCGGCGGCCTGAAATTCCTGGAAGCGGCCCACATCAAGGACGTGCTGGCCGTGCTGCGCTTCGCCCAGAACCCGAGCGGACGGCTGGCGGGTTTCCGCGCGCTGCAGCTGATTCCCGGCATCGGCCAGGCGACCGCCACCCGGCTGGTCGAGGCCGCAGGCAGCAGCGACGATCCGGCGGCGGCACTGGAAGGCTTCGCGGTGCCGGCGCGCTGCAAGACCGACTGGCAGGCATTCTGCGCGCTGTACCGGCGCCTGCGCACGCCCGGCCTGCGCTGGCCGATGGATCTCGAGCTGGCGCGCGAATGGTACCAGCCGCACCTGGAGCGCCTGCACGACGATGCGCAGGTGCGCGCGGCCGACCTCGACCAGCTGGTGGCGCTGTCCGGCGGCTATGGCAACCGCGAGAGCTTCCTGGCCGAGATCACGCTCGATCCGCCCGAGGCCACCAGCGACCGCGCCGGCGCGCCGCTGCTCGACGAAGACTACGTGATCCTGTCCACGATCCACTCGAGCAAGGGGCAGGAGTGGAACACGGTGCACGTATTGAACGTCGTCGACGGCTGCATGCCGTCCGACATGGCGACCGGCAGCCAGGACGACATCGAGGAAGAACGGCGCCTGCTCTACGTGGCCATGACGCGGGCGCGCGAGAACCTGCACCTGGTGGTGCCGAACCGCTTCTTCATCAAGCAGCAGTCGAGCATGGGCGACCGCCATGTGTATGCGACGCGCACGCGCTTCATCACCCCGGTCATGCTCAAGCATTTCGAGGAATGCGCCTGGCTCAGCGCCGACAAGCGCGAGCTGCGCACGCCCATGCCCGACAGCATCCGCATGATGGTGCGCGACCGCGCCCGGAACGCGTGGAAATGACGACAGATGCGGACAAATTGACGACTTATCCCCGGTGCCCCACTTTTGTAGGAGTTTGCCGTATGTGACATGGACGCGCAGAAGTGGTGCACGTGCAAGTGACTGATTTTACGGGGATATTTTTTTGCCTTCTGAACGGGCATTTTGTTGAAACCCGCATCAATGCTGCGCTTGCGACTTGTCAAGTGGCGCTTTTCCACACAGTTATCCACATTTCTTGTGGATAGACCCAAAGATCGAATGAAATCAGGCACTTGGCGTCGCCCGCCCGCGGCCGCAAGTCGCATCCGGCCGTCGGCAGGATCGGCTGCCCCGGCGTGGGGCCGACGCGGGTGTCAGGGTGCGGCCGCACGTCAGGAACGGGCTGTCATTCGTGAATTGCAAGAAGATTCACTAATATGTAAGTTATCGAACATACCAGATCGATAACTGCAGTTAACCTGTATCAAGCAATTCCAACAGAGTGGCCGACTTATCGCCCGGCCACGCGAGCTCCGCCGTCCTCGCGACGGCGAGGGCGGCGGGCTCCGCCCGCATGCCGCCTGCCGCGTCCCCATTTTCCAAAGGATCTCGCCTCATGTCATCAGTCACGCCGCCAGCGCACGCCGCCAATCCCGCCAACCCCACCCCTCCCGATACCAGGGAAAGCCGCTTCGTGTTCAAGGTCGCCATCGCCGCGACCATGGGCGCGCTGGCCTTCGGCTATGACACGGGCGTCATTTCGGGCGCCTTGCCGTTCCTCGGCCTGGCGCCCGCGCAGGGCGGTCTCGGCCTGACGCCGGTGACCGAGGGCATCGTCACCTCGTCGCTGGTGTTCGGCGCCGCGCTCGGTTCGCTGATGGCGGGCACGCTGTCGGACAAGTATGGCCGCCGTACGACGCTGATGGGCCTGTCGCTGGTGTTCATGATCGGGGTGCTCGGTTCGGTGCTGGCGCCGTCGGTGGCGGTGCTGGTGGCGATGCGCTTCATCCTCGGCATGGCGGTGGGCGGCGCCTCGTCCACGGTGCCGGTGTTCATTGCCGAGATGGCCGGCCCCAGCCGGCGCGCGCGCCTGGTCAGCCAGAACGAGCTGATGATCGTGACCGGCCAGCTGGCGGCCTACGTGCTCAATGCGCTGCTGGCCTACCTGTCGGATTCCCCGCACGTCTGGCGCTACATGCTCGCCATCTCGGCGGTTCCGGCCATCCTGCTGGGGCTGGGCATGATGCTGGTGCCGAAGTCGCCGCGCTGGCTTGCCGGCCAGGGCCGGATGGACGAGGCGCGCGCAGTGCTCGGGCAGATCCGTTCGAGCGACAGGCAGATCGAGACCGAGATGGCGGAGATGGCCAGGCAGAACGCGATCGAGCGCGAGCAGGCGGGCTGGTCGGCCGTGCTCGGCACGCCGTGGATCCGCAAGCTGCTGTGGATCGGCATCGGCCTGGGCTTTACCGCCCAGTTCACCGGGATCAACGCCTTCATGTATTTCACCCCGATCATCCTGACTTCGACGGGCCTCGGCACCAATGCCGCACTGACCGCCACCATCGGCAACGGCGTGGTGTCGGTGATCGCGACCTTGATCGGCATCTGGCTGATCGGCAAGCACGGCCGCCGGCCGATGCTGATGACCGGCCTGGGCGGCGTGATCCTGACCCAGGCCGCGCTCGGCATCGTGCTGACGTGGTTCCCGGAGGGTCTGGCGCGCAGCTACGCGGCGCTCGCCTGCATCCTGTGCTTCCTGCTGTGCATGCAGATGCTGGTCGCGCCGGTGTACTGGCTGCTGATGTCCGAACTGTTTCCGATGCACGTACGCGGCGTGCTGACCGGCACCGCCGTGGCCTGCCAGTGGGTGTTCAACGCCCTGGTCGCCTTGCTGTTCCCGATCGCGCTGGCGCAGTTCGGCAGCGCCACCTTCTTCGTGTTCGCAGCCATCAATATTGCCTCGCTGGCCTTCGTCGCGACCTGCGTGCCGGAAACGCGCGGCAAGTCGCTGGAAGGGCTGGAGCGCCACCTGGAGAAGACGCTGAGCGCAGGCGCCTGAGACGTCAGTCGGTCGAGCGCACCGCGAGCGCGAGCCGCTCGAGCTCGCGCATGAAACGCTCGCAGGCCACGCCCGGCGCCCAAGGCTCCCACGGCCGGCAATCGTAGTAGGCGGCAAGGGGATCCTCGGCCAGCACCCCGGCGCGGATCTTGAGGGTGCGCCGCACCTCCTCGCGCGACCAGCCGGCCACGTGCACGGCCTCGGTGGCCGCGGCCAGGCGGTCGGCGCGCTTGTGCGCCGCATGGCTGCGCGCGTCCCAGGCCGGCAGGCCATAGCGCAGGAATACCATGTGTTCGAGGCGCCTGGTCAGCGCGCGGAAGGCGTCGCCCAGGAAAGGCTTGATCACCGAGATCGCATCGAAGCCGAGCAGGCCTTCCTCGGCGTCGTGCAGCAGTTCGCGCAACTCTTCCAGCGGCGTGATCGCCGGGGCGGCGGCGCGGCGCAGCAGCATCACCGTGATCGAGTGCTGGGCCACCGACAGCGGCAACGGCCAGGCCGAGTGGCCGCCCCAGCGGTAGGTGCGGGCCAGGCCGAGCGCCAGGTCGGCGTCGTCCCAGTCGAAGGGTGTCGGGTCGAGCAGGTCGAGGCGGCGGCCGGATGGCATGCGGACCCAGGCGCGGGTCCGGTCTGGCGTGGACGGGATGGACATGTGGCGATTTTACACACCGGCCCGTCCATTCTCCGCATAATTGACGCAGGCAAACGCCGGACCGGCGCGCCCGCGTAAAGTGGAACGGATGCGCCGGGTCGGATGGCTTGGAGGAGGGGGCGATGGGAGCGGACACGACGATCGATTGCGACCTGCTGGTGGTCGGCGGCGGCATCAATGGCGCCGGCATTGCGCGCGACGCGGCCGGGCGCGGCCTGTCGGTGGTGCTGTGCGAAAAGGACGACCTGGGCGCGCATACCTCGTCCGCCTCCAGCAAGCTGATCCACGGTGGCCTGCGCTATCTCGAATACCGCGAATTCGGCCTGGTGCGCAAGGCGCTGGCCGAACGCGAGACCCTGCTCAGGAGCGCGCCGCACATCATGCGTCCGCTGCGCTTCGTGATGCCGCACGTGGCAGGCCAGCGCCCGGCCTGGCTGATCCGCGCCGGCCTGTTCCTCTATGACCGGCTGGCGCCGCGCGCCTTCCTGCCGGCGTCCAGCGCGATCGAGCTGGCCGGCCACCCCGCCGGCGCGCCGCTCAAGCCCGAGTTCACGCGCGCCTTCGCCTATTCCGACGGCTGGGTCGACGACGCCCGGCTGGTGGTGCTCAACGCCCTCGATGCCCACGAGCGCGGCGCGCGGGTGCTCACCCATGCCGCCTGCGCAGACGTGGTCCGGCGCGCCGCGCACTGGGAGGCCCGCATCGATGGGGGCGGCGCGCCCCTGACCGTGCGCGCGCGCGGCCTGGTCAACGCCGCCGGCCCGTGGGCGGCCCATTTCGCGCGCGGCGCCAACCGGGCGGCGCCGCACCGCGCGCTGCGCCTGGTCAAGGGCAGCCACATCGTCGTGCCGCGCCTGTTCGATCATGGCTGCGCCTACCTGTTCCAGCATGCGGATGGCCGGGTCGTGTTCGCCATTCCGTATGAAGAAGTTTTCACCCTGGTCGGCACCACCGACGTCGATTTCGCGGGCGACCCCGGCGCCGCCGCGATCGGCGAGGGCGAGACGCGCTACCTGTGCGCGCTGGTCAACCGTTACTTCAAGCGCCAGCTGGCCCCGAGCGACGTGGTGTGGAGTTATTCGGGCGTGCGCCCGCTGCTGGACGACGAGGCCGGCAAGGCGGCGGCGATCACGCGCGACTACTTCCTCGAACGCGACGCCAGCGGTCCGCCGCTGCTGTCGGTCTTCGGCGGCAAGATCACCACCTACCGCAAGCTGGCCGAGGAAGCCGTCGACTGGATCGCGCCGCTGCTGGGCGCGACGCCGACGGGAGCATGGACGGCGCGCGCCGTGCTGCCGGGCGGCGACCTGTTCGGGCCGCAGCCCGACAACCGCGGCGTGCTGGAATTCGACCGCTGGGTGGCGGCGCTGCAGCGGCGTTACGCCTGGCTGCCCAAGCCGCTGGCGCTGCGCTATGCGCGCGCCTACGGCGCCCGGGTGGAGGTGCTGCTGGATCGGTGCGGGATGTTGGCCGATCTCGGTGCGGAAGTCGCCCCTGGCCTGTACGAGGCCGAACTGCGCTACCTGATGGCGCACGAGTGGGCCGCCTGTGCCCAGGATGTCCTGTGGCGCCGGACCAAGCTGGGACTGCACCTGCGGCCGGGCGTGGCGGACAAGATCGATGCCTGGATGGCCGCTGAACGGTCGGCGACGGCCATCCTCTGACGCTCAGCGCACCCGCTTGTACCACGCCCCATCGTCGAACAAGGGCTGGTAGTCGGCCGCGCCCGCTTCGCTCGCCGCCAGTTCGCGGTCGATCCCGAGCACCCCGAACAGGGCCAGGCTGTCGCGGAACAGGCGCAGCACCCGCTGGCGCAGCACCGGGCCGAAGTCGGGCAGGGCGCGGCAGCAGACGATCGCGTGGAACTCGTTGAACGAGCCGTCGGTCACCAGGCAGTATTGCAGCCAGGTGATGCGCTCGCGCAGCCGCGGCAGCAGGCGCGCGCGGCCGTCGCTGACCTCGAAGTAGTCCGCCAGCCGCCCCGTGCCGCCGCTGGCTTCGTAGCCGCGCTGGGCGTCCGCCAGTTGCGAGGCCGGCAGCGTGGCTTCGCGCGCCTCGAACAGCAGTTCGTCGCTGGCCAGGGTCGCGAACACTTCGGTGCGTCCGTACAGCTTTTCCTCGGCCAGCAGCACGGCCAGGGTCCAGGCCTCGCCCACGCCGCCCACCTCGGGCAGCCAGACCTTGGGCAGTGCCGTCGGCCGCAGGCTATCGGCCAGCGCGCCGCGCTGGCGCCGCGCCCAGTCAGGGCGGTCGAACAGGGCGGCAGGCGGCACCGCCAGCGCGCGCACCACGCCCAGCGCCGCGCCGGGCGCGTGCAGCACCTGTTCCTGCAGCCGCGTGAGATTCGGCAAGGCGTGCAGGCGCGCCAGCTCCTGCAGCCGGCGGCGCAGGATGGCGCGCTCGTGGCTGCGGTAGTCGAGGCCGAAACGCTGGTACAGCGCTTCGAGCAGCAGATCGATCTCGAGCTCCGCCAGGCCGGTGTCGACCGGCACACCAGTCAGGGCATTCACCGCGGCCTCAGTGCAGCCAAACCCGCATCATCGACAGCAGCTGCGCCACGTCGACCGGCTTGGTGATGTAGTCCGAGGCGCCGGCCGCGATGCACTTGTCGCGGTCGCCCTTCATCGCCTTCGCGGTCAGGGTGATGATCGGCAGCGAGCGGAATTTCGGAATGCGGCGGATGGCCCGCATCGTGTCGTAGCCGTCCATCTCGGGCATCATGATGTCCATCAGGACGATCTCGATGCCCGGGTCCTTCTCGAGCACTTCGATGCCGTCGCGGCCGTTCTCGGCGAACAGTACCTGCATCTGCTGGCGCTCCAGCAGCGTCGACAGGGCGAAGATATTGCGCAGGTCGTCGTCGACGATCAGCACCTTGCGTCCGGCCAGGCCCGAGTCGAGGGCGTGGATCTCTTCCAGCATGCGCCGCTGGGTTTCGGGCAGGCTGGCCTGGGAACGGTGCAGGAACAGCGCCGTCTCGTCCAGCAGGCGCTCGGGCGAGCGCGCATCCTTGATCACGATGGTCTTGGCAAAGCGCTTGAGCTTCGTGACCTCCTTGCGGGTGAGCTCCTGGGCGGTGTAGATCACGATCGGCAGGTCGCGCAGGCGTTCGTAGCGGGCGATCTGCTCGAGCAGGTCGAAGCCCGAGATGTCGGGCAGGGTCAGGTCCAGCACCATGCAGTCGAAGTGCGAGGACTGCAGGGCCTCGAGCGCGGCGGCGCCATGGTCGACCGTCACCATATGGATGTCGTTGTTGCCGATCAGGGAAACGATCGCATCGCGCTGGGCCGGATCGTCCTCGACCACCAGCAGGCTGCGCTTGCCGCCCATCAGGAATTTCTGGATGCGCTTGAATTCCTCGTTCAGCGCCTCGCGCTCGACCGGCTTGTTGATGTACGAGATGGCGCCCTGGCGCAGCGCGCGTTCGCGCTCGCGCAGCGACGACATGACGTGCACCGGGATGTGGCGCGTGCTCGGGTCGCGTTTCAGGCGGTCGAGCACCGTGAAGCCGTCGATGTCCGGCAGGTCCAGGTCGAGCAGGATCGCCGACGGCAGGTAGTCGCGCGCCAGCGACAAGGTCGAATCGCCGCGGTGGGTCACGATCGCCTTGAAGTTTTTCTCGCGGGCGAATTCGAGCACCACCTTGGCGAAGCGCTCGTCGTCCTCGACGATCAGCACCGACGGGTCGCCCGGCGTCACCAGGCCGCGGTCGTCCAGCACGCTCGCGTACTCGACCACGGCGCCGCTCGGGTCGAGCAGGTCCGCCGTCAGCTCGAGGGTCGAGACTTCGCTGTTTTCCTGCAGCACCGGCACCAGCGGGGCCGGGACGTTCAACGGCGGCGCCAGGCGCGCCGGCTGCGGTTGGCGCGCCTGTTCATAGTTGATGAAGCCGGCGCGGTTGTACGGCAGGTAGAGCGTGAACACCGACCCGACGTTGACCGTCGACTCGACCCGGATTTCGCCGCCCAGCAGGCGCGCCAGTTCGCGCGAAATCGACAGGCCGAGACCCGTGCCGCCATACTTGCGGGCGGTCGAGCCGTCGGCCTGCTGGAAGGCTTCGAAGATCAGCTGCAGCTTGTCGGCGGGGATGCCCACGCCGGTGTCGTACACCGAAAACGCCAGCACCGCGTCGGCATGCTCGAGGTTCGGGTGATCCGCCGTCCAGCCGCTGGTCACCAGGCTGATGCCCAGCGAGACCTGGCCATGGCTGGTGAACTTGAAGGCGTTCGACAACAGGTTCTTCAGCACCTGCTGCAGGCGCGTGGTGTCGGTCATCACGGCCGTCGGCAGGTTCTCGGCCAGCTCGACCTGGAAGCCCAGATGCTTGGCCTCGGCCATGTGGCGGAAGGTGCGGTCGACGTAGTTGCGCAGGTTCGAGAAGCGGTATTCCGACACGTCCAGCGTGACGGTGCCCGATTCGATCTTGGACAGGTCGAGAATGTCGTTAATCAGGGTCAGCAAGTCCGAACCCGAGCCGTAGATCGTCTTCGCGAACTCCACCTGCTTGCCAGACAGGTTGCCTTCCGGGTTGTCGGACAGCTGCTGGGCCAGGATCAGCAGCGAATTCAGTGGCGTCCTCAATTCGTGCGACATATTGGCCAAAAATTCCGACTTGTACTTCGAGGACAGCGCCAGCTGGGTCGCTTTTTCTTCCAGCGCCAGCTTGGCCTGCTCCACCTCGCGGTTCTTGCGTTCCACCTCGATGTTCTGCTCGGACAGCAGGCGCGCCTTCTCGCCCAGCTCCTGGTTCGTCTGCTGGAGTTCCTGCGCCAGCGACTGCGACTGGGTCAGCAGCGACTCGGTGCGGCTGTTGGCCTCGATCGTGTTCAGGACCACGCCGATCGATTCCATCAGCTGGTCGAGGAAGGACAGGTGGGTTTCGGTGAAGCGGTCGAGCGAGGCGATCTCGATGACGGCCTTGACCTGCTGCTCGAACAGGATCGGCAGCACCACGATATTGTTCGGCGGCGCCGAGCCCAGGCCCGAAGACACCACGATGTAGTCGCGCGGGACGTCGGTCAGCCAGATGCGGGTCTTTTCCAGCGCGCACTGGCCCACCAGGCCTTCGCCCGGCAGGAAGGAAGTCGGCAGCTTGCGGCTCGAGCGGTAGCCGTAGCTGGCGATCATGCGCAACCTGGCGTCGGTCTCTTGCGAGTCCATCATGTAGAACACGCCGTGGTGGGCCGAGACCAGCGGCGCCAGCTCCGACAGGATCAGCTTGGTCACCGCCTGCAGGTCGCGCTGGCCCTGCAGCAGGCGCGTGAAGCGCGCCAGGTTGGTCTTGAGCCAATCCTGCTGCGCGTTCTTTTGCGTGGTCTCCTTCAGGTTGCGGATCATCTCGTTGATGTTGTCCTTCAGGTAGGACACTTCGCCCCGCGCTTCCACCTGAATGGAGCGCGACAGGTCGCCGCGCGTCACCGCCGTCGCCACTTCACCGATCGCGCGCATCTGGTTGGTGAGGTTCGCCGCCAGCTGGTTGACGTTTTCCGTCAAGTCCTTCCAGGTGCCGGCCACGCCCGACACGTTCGCCTGGCCGCCGAGCTTACCTTCGGTGCCGACCTCGCGCGCCACCCGGGTCACCTCCGAGGCGAACGAGGACAGCTGGTCCACCATGACGTTGATGGTGTCCTTCAGCTCGAGAATCTCGCCCTTCACGTCCACGGTGATCTTCTTGGACAGGTCGCCGCGCGCCACAGCGGTGGTCACCGCCGCGATATTGCGCACCTGGCCGGTCAGGTTGGAGGCCATGAAGTTGACGTTGTCGGTCAAGTCCTTCCAGGTGCCGCCGACGCCCGGCACGTAGGCCTGGCCGCCCAGTTTACCTTCGGTGCCGACCTCGCGCGCCACCCGCGTGACCTCGGAAGCGAACGACGACAGCTGGTCGACCATCACGTTGATCGTGTTCTTCAGTTCCTGGATCTCGCCCTTGACGTCCACCGTGATCTTCTTGGACAGGTCGCCGTTCGCCACGGCGGTGGTCACTTCCGCGATATTACGCACCTGGGCGGTCAGGTTGCCCGCCATCGAGTTCACGCCGTCGGTCAAGTCCTTCCAAGTGCCGGCCACGCCCGGCACGTTGGCCTGGCCGCCGAGCTTACCTTCGGTGCCGACCTCGCGCGCCACCCGCGTCACCTCGGACGCGAAGGAGTTCAGCTGGTCGACCATCACGTTGATGGTGTTCTTCAGCTCCAGAATTTCGCCTTTGACGTCCACCGTGATCTTCTTGGACAGGTCGCCGTTCGCCACCGCGGTGGTCACGTCGGCGATGTTACGCACCTGGCCGGTCAGGTTGCCCGCCATCGAGTTGACCGAGTCGGTCAAGTCCTTCCAGGTGCCGGCCACGCCTTTCACCACCGCCTGGCCGCCGAGTTTCCCCTCAGTGCCGACCTCGCGCGCCACCCGCGTCACCTCGGAGGCGAACGAGGACAGTTGGTCGACCATCACGTTGATGGTGTTCTTCAGCTCGAGAATCTCGCCCTTCACGTCCACGGTAATTTTCTTGGACAGGTCGCCGTTCGCCACCGCGGTGGTCACCGCCGCGATATTGCGCACCTGGCCCGTCAGGTTCGAGGCCATGAAGTTGACGTTGTCGGTCAAGTCCTTCCAGGTGCCGGCCACGCCCGGCACATAGGCCTGGCCGCCGAGTTTACCCTCGGTGCCGACCTCGCGCGCCACCCGCGTCACTTCGGAGGCGAAGGAACGCAGCTGGTCCACCATCACGTTGATGGTGTCCTTCAGTTGCAGGATCTCGCCGCGCACGTCGACCGTGATCTTCTTGGACAGGTCGCCGTTGGCCACCGCGGTGGTCACTTCCGCGATATTACGCACCTGCGAGGTCAGGTTGCCGGCCATCGAGTTGACCGAGTCGGTCAAGTCCTTCCAGGTGCCGGCCACGCCCTTGACTTGCGCCTGGCCGCCCAGCTTGCCCTCGGTGCCGACCTCGCGCGCCACGCGCGTGACTTCGGACGAGAACGAGGACAGCTGCTCGACCATGGTGTTGGCCGTCATCGCCGCGCGCAGGTACTGGCCCTTGAGTGGATGGCCGTCGACTTCGAGGGCCATGGTCTGGGACAGGTCGCCTTTCGCCACCGCGCCGATCACGCGCGCCATCTCGGTGGTGGGGCGCACCAGGTCGTCGATCAGGGTGTTGACCGAGCTGATCATGGTGCTCCAGCCGCCCACCACGCCCGGCAGGTCGGCGCGCTGGGTCAGGTGGCCTTCGCGGCCGACCACCCGCGAGACTTCCGTGACGGTCTCGACCATCTTTTGCTTGGTCTCGATGATGTCGTTCAGGGTATCGGCGATCTTGCCGGACACGCCGGTCCAGTCGTCAGGCATGCGCACCGAGAAATCGCCTTTTTTCAGGGCCATCAATGTGGTGAGCAGCAGCTTGACGTCCAACTGTTCGCCCATATCGGTCATGGTGTTCATCGCCTGGATCCTCGTCCTGAAAGGAAGTCTGTCGGTTAGCCGGTTGAGCCGGCAAGAGTGTCGTTTTTACACACGCACGAGATACGATTCTATAGATCTAAGTCAAACCGCGAAACGGTATCTCGGCTAGTAAATACTTGCTAATCTGAAATTTGTTACAGGTAATTCGGCGGAGGGTAGCCGATTCCCCTCTAGTAGGGCGCACGATTGCAACTTTGTTGTGGTAAATGCACGACAACATGCATGTGAGATAGAAGTAAATATCTTGATTGTTAATTTCTGTGAATTTGTGAGCGGGGTGAACCATCTAGCATAGGGGTGTTACATCAAACTTTGCCCCATGATTGACACTGCCTTATTACTCGAGCTGATGCAGGCCAAGGATGCTTCCAAATGGAGCGCGTCCTTGTTCACCATTGCGCGGGGGCTGGGTTTCGACCAGGTGCTGTTTGGCGTCGTCAATTCGCGCCATACCCGTTTCGAGTCGGCTTTCTTGCGCAGTAATTATTCCGCAGACTGGCGCGCCCGCTACGACCGCAACGGCTTCGCCCATGTCGATCCGACCGTCGCCCATTGCCTGTCGAGCACGATCCCGATCGTATGGGAGCCGGGCACGTTCGCCTCCGGCCCCCAGCAGGCCGGGCTCTACGAAGAGGCCAGCGCCCACGGCATCCGCAGCGGCGCAACCTTGCCGGTGCACGGGCCGCAGGGCGAGTTCGGGGTGATCAGTTTCGCGTCCGATGCGCGGCCCGACGCCGACGCCCGGCGCGCCATGACCGAGGCGCTGCCGATGCTGTCGCTGGTGCGCGACTACGCTTTCATTTCTTCCGGGCGCTTCCGCGAGGAGGAGACGCGGCCTGAGGAGGCGCCGCGCCTGACGCGGCGCGAGCTGGAAGTGTTGCAGTGGGTGATGGCGGGCAAGTCGTCGTGGGAGGTCGCACGCATCACGGGCTGTTCCGAAGCCACCGTCAATTTTCACCTGGCGAATGTGCGTCAAAAATTTGACGTCAACACTCGCCAGCAGGCGGTGGTCAAGGCCATCGCCCTGGGGCTCATCACCCCTGAAGATCACCATCGCTGAGTTTGCCGTTCATGTACATGCGCAGAAGAATCGACACAGGCGCCGGGATCGCGAGACCGGTTTCAAAGCGGCTGCCGCTGGACTGGGTGACGCCGAAGCGGCCCCAGAATTTTTCCTGGCTTTCGCGCTTCGTGATGCGCAGCCGACGCAGTTCGTGCGGCGCCAGGCGTGCCGTGCCGGCGGCCTGGACCAGCTGGTTGGCCTGCAGTTCGGCTGCCAGTGCGTCGCACATCAGATCGTTTGCCATGGTCGTTCCTTTCGGGGTAGTGAATCGAATAATTCGGAAACTGCGTCGTTTCCAAAAGTATTGCACTGCCGATATTGCTCGCCACCTATCAATGCTGATAGTACCCAGCCTACCCGATTTGCATAACGCTTTAATGCGTAGTGCATATTTCTTGAACCGATTTTCTCAACGAGGAGGGGGTTGGCAATGAGCATGCAAATCACGATCGCGCCACGCCGCGCATTCGCATCGAAAGAGTTGTGGGAAATGCATACGCTGCGCGCGAAGGTATTCCGCGGGCGGCTGGGATGGGAAGTGCCGGTGCTGTCCGGCATGGAGATCGATGGTTACGACGCGCTCGAACCGCGTTACATGCTGATGCGCGACGGCGAGACGCTGCGCGGCTGCTGGCGCCTGCTGCCGACCGAAGGGCCGTACATGCTCAAGGATTCCTTCCCCCAGCTGCTCGACGGCCAGGAGCCGCCCAGCGACCCGCACATCTGGGAGCTGTCGCGCTTCGCGATCGAGACCGAGGGCGCCGGCGGCTACGGCTTCTCGGAGATGACGATGGAGTCGATCGAGGCCATCATCCGCCACGCTCACGAGCGCGGCCTGTCGCGCTACGTCACCGTCACCACCACCGCGATCGAGCGCATGCTGCGCCGGGCCGGCGTGGTCACCACCCGCATCGGGTCGCCGCAGGCGGTCGGGATCGAGACCGCGGTCGCGCTCTACGTGGAGATCGAGCCGACCTGGGAAGCGCTGTTCGCCAGGCGGCTGGCCTCCTGAGCGGATTTCAGGCCGCGTGCTCGCCCAGCTGTCGCAGCAGGAAGGTGTAGGTCAGCGCCACCATGCGCGCGGTCTGGGCGTTGTCGGCGGCGCCGGCATGGCCGCCTTCGGTGTTTTCCCAGTACAGCACGTCGTGTCCCTGGTCCAGCATGCGCGCCGCCATCTTGCGCGCATGCGCCGGATGGACGCGGTCGTCGCGGGTCGAGGTGGTGAACAGCACGCGCGGGTAGCGCTGGCCGGGCCGCACGTTGTGGTACGGCGAGTAGCGGGCCAGGTAGGCCCAGTCCTCGGCATCGTCCGGGTCGCCGTACTCGCCCATCCACGAGGCGCCGGCCAGCAGCAGGTGGTAGCGCCGCATGTCCAGCAGCGGCACCTGGCACACCACGGCGCCGAACAGGTCGGGACGCTGGGTCAGCGCCGCGCCGACCAGCAGGCCGCCGTTGCTGCCGCCCATGATGCCCAGTTGTCGCGGCGTGGCGACGCCGCGCGCCACCAGGTCTTGGCCGACGGCGATGAAGTCGTCGAAAGCGCGCTGGCGATGCTGGCGCAGGGCCGCCTGGTGCCAGCGCGGGCCGAACTCGCCGCCGCCGCGGATATTGGCCAGCACATAGGTGCCACCCTGTTCGAGCCAGGCGGCGCCGGTCATGCCGCTGTAGAAGGGCTTGAGCGAGACCTCGAAGCCGCCGTAGCCGTACAGGAGGGTCGGACCGGAGGCGCCGGCGGCGCTGCCGCTGGGGGCGACGACGAAGTAGGGCACGAGGGTGCCGTCGCTGGAGGTCGCCGTGTGCTGGCTCACCTCGTACGGCCCGGCGTCGAAGAAGGCGGGCATCGCCTTGAGCGGCTCGCGCGCGTCGCTGCCGCTGCGCATCAGGTACAAGGTGGTCGGATGCAGGAAATCGGTCACGGTCAGGAAGTAGTCGTCCGAGTGGTCCGAGTCCAGGGCCGACACGCCCAGCGAACCGATGCCGGGCACGGCGACCTCGCGCCGGATCCAGCGCCCGTCTTCGCGCCGCAATTCGACGATGCGGTTCTTGACGTTGTCGAGCACCGTCAGCAGCAGGCTGCTGCGGGTGGCCGCCACGCCGTCCAGCGAGGTCATTGGTGTCGGCGTGAACAGCACCTCGAAGGCGCGGCTGCCCGCCACGAAGGCGTCGAAGCCGGTCGCCAGCAGGGCGCCCTGGGGGTAGGTCACGCCGTCGATGGTCCAGTCCGAGCGCAGCTCGATCACGAGCTGGTCGCGCAGGGCGAAGGCGCTGGCGTCGAGCGGCTTGTCGATCCTGAGCAGCCGGTCGCCGCGCCGCCAGAACAGTTCGCTCGTATAGAAATCGATCTGGCGCAGCACGAAGGCGCGTTCCCAGCCGGGGCTGTTGTCCTGGTAGCCGGACGCCGCCATGTCGCCAGGGGCCGCCTCGTACACGGTGGTGGCCGCCGCCAGCGGCGTGCCGCGCTTCCATTCCTTGACGATGCGCGGATAGCCCGATTCGCTCAGGCTGCCGGGGCCGAAGTCGGTGCCGACGAACAGGGTGTCGCGGTCGATCCAGGACACGTCGCTCTTCGCCTCGGGCAGGGTGAAGCCGTCGGCCACGAAGCCGGGCAGCGTCAGGTCGAACTCGCGCACCACCCTGGCGTCGCCGCCGCCGCGCGACAGCAGGACCAGGCAGCGCGCGGCGTCGGGCTCGAGCCAGGACACGCCGGCCCAGACCCAGTTCTCGTCCTCAGTGAGCGCCAGCGCATCGAGGTCGAGCACCGTTTCCCAGTCGGGGGCATTCTTGCGGTACTCGTCGAGCGTGGTGCGGCGCCAGACGCCGCGCACGTGGTCCGCGTCGCGCCAGAAGTTGTAGCACCAGCCGCCATGCACGCCGACGTAGGGAATCTTGTCGCTCGAATCGAGGATGCCTTTCAAGCGTTGGCAGAGCGGCGCGAAGCGCGGATCGGCCTGGAGCTCGGCTTCGGTGGCCGCGTTGCGCGCGTCGACCCAGGCGCGCGCTTCGTCGGTGTCGATCTGTTCCAGCCACAGCCAGGGATCGTCGTGGTGTTGCATGCTGTCCTCATCAGTATCACGCCGGCGCGGCGCGCCGATATACTAGCAATTTTACGTGGCGGGCACCGCCCGCCAGGGGAAGCATGAAGCGCTTGACCATGCCAGGAGTCGACGTCATCGAAGCGGCTTGCATGCGCCTTGGCCGGCCGTTGGTGCTGTGGGGCGGCGGCGTCGCGCTGGCGCTGGCGGTCGGCCTGCTGCTGCATGCGGTCGCCGACGCCTCGATCGAGGAAGAGGCGCGCGGCCGCTTCGGAAACGCGGCGCAGGCGGCGCGCGAACGGATCGACGCGTCGCTCGCCTCGTATGGCCGCGCCGTGCGTTCGCTGGCGGCGCTGCATGCGGCCGGCGACGGCAACGCCGTGCCCGACCGGGCGTCCTTCCACCGTTATGTCGCCGCGCTCGACATCGCGCGCAACTATCCGGCCATCGAAGGGGTGACGTACGCCGCCCACGTGCCCGAAGTCCAGCGCGAGCGCTTCGTCGCCGCGGTGCGCGCCGATCGCAGCGTCGACGCCCGCGGCTACCCGGACTTCGCGATTTTTCCCGCCGGGCGCCGTCCCTGGTACGAGGTGATCGCCTACCAGTATCCGGTCGACCAGCCCAGCCGCCGGCTCGGCTTCGACATGGCCGGCAGGCCGGCCGTCGCCCGCGCCCTGGAGCAGGCGCGCGACAACGGCGGCATCAGCGCCTCGGGGCAGCCGGTGTTCCTGCGCGACCCCACGCCGCACTATGCCCTCGGCATGCGCATGCCGGTCTATCGCGGCGGCGTGACCCCGCCGAGCCTGGAAGGGCGGCGCGCGGCCTACCTGGGCTCGTTCGGCATCGCCTTTTCGGTGCCGGCGCTGGTCGACAATGCGCTCGCCGCATCGGCCGGGGCGCCGCCGTCGGTCAGCGTGTATGGCGCGAACCGCGATGCGGGAGGGGGCGAGTTGCTGCTGCATGGGCCCGACGTGCGGCGCACGCCGTTCGACCCGGGCGACTACTTCACGACCGTGCTGGACGTGGATTTCGCCGGCAGCCGGTGGACGGCGCATTTCGCCACGCCCAAGCGCGCCATGCTCCATGGCGCCGATCTCTGGATACCGGTGGCGGCGCTGCCCTTCGGCTTCGCCGCGACCCTGCTGGTATACGGACTGTTCCTGGCCCAGTACCGCTCGCGCCGCGCCGCCGACGAGCAGCGCCTGCTGCTCGACACGGTGCTCGACAACCTGGACGCCGAGGTCTACCTGAAGGACGCGCTGCGCCGCATCCGCTACCTCAACGCCAAGGGCGCTTCGCGCCTCGGGCGGCCGGCGGCGGAGCTGATCGGCCGGCGCGACGTCGAGGCCATGGACCGCGCCCTGGCCGACGCCGCCTGGGAGCTGGATCGCGCGGTGCTGCACGACGGCCGCAGCAGCAGCGCCCAGGTGGCGCAGTCGGCGCCGGGCGGCGCGGCGCGCCAGCTGTGGACGGTGCGGGTGCCGATGCAGGTCGACGAGGAGCCGGCGGTGCTGTGCGTGGCGACCGACGTCACCGAGCTGCACCGCCTGAAGGCGCGCGCCGACGCCGCCAGCAAGGCCAAGAGCGACTTCCTGTCGAACATGAGCCACGAGATCCGCACCCCGATGAACAGCATCATCGGCATGACCCACCTGGCGCTGCAGGCCGCGCCCGACGCGCGCCAGCGCGACTACCTCGAAAAGATCTACCACTCGGGCCAGCACCTGCTGGGCATCATCAACGACATCCTCGATTTCTCCAAGATCGAGGCCGGCATGCTGGAACTGTCGCGCGTGTGCTTCATGCTCGACGCCCTGCTGCGCAACGTCGAGGCCCAGCTGGGCACCGCGGCCGTGGCCAAGGGCGTGGGCTTCGACATCGAGATCGATCCGGTCCTGATGCGGCCCCTGTGCGGCGACTCGCTGCGGCTGGAACAGGTGCTGCTCAATTTCGCCGGCAATGCCGTCAAATTCTCCGAGCGCGGCCGGATCACGCTGCGCGCGCGCCTGGCGCGCGCCTTCGGCCCTGAAGTGCTGGTGCGCTTCGAGGTCGAAGACCGCGGCATCGGCATCGACGCCGCCGCGCTGCCCCACCTGTTCACGCCGTTCCAGCAGGCCGACCAGTCGGCCACCCGGCGCCATGGCGGCACCGGCCTGGGCCTGGCCATCAGCCGCCAGCTGGCCGAGCTGATGGGCGGCGAGGTCGGGGTGTCCAGCATCCTGGGCGAGGGCAGCACCTTCTGGTTCACGGCGCGCCTGGCCCTGGACGATGCCGCCGGCGGGCGAGCGGGGACCATGCTCGGAGCCGGCCTGGGCGCCGCGCCGGCCGCGGCCCAGGCGCGCCTGGACGACTGCGCGGTGCTGCTGGTGGAGGACAATCCCTTCAACCAGCAGGTCGCGCGCGAGTTGCTGGAACAGTCCGGCGCCGCGGTCGAGGTGGCGAACAACGGCGAGGAGGCGCTGGCGGCGATGGCGGTCAAACGCTTCGATTGCGTGCTGATGGACGTACAGATGCCGGTGATGGACGGGCTGGAAGCGACCCGCCGCATCCGCCGCGATCCCGCCTTGCGTGACACCCTGGTGGTGGCGATGACGGCCAATGCCGGCGTCGACGACCGCGCGCGCTGCCTGGCCGCCGGCATGAACGAATTCCTGGCCAAGCCGGTGGTGCCGGAACTGCTGGCCGCCACCATCGCGCGCTGCCTGGGCCGCGCCACGGCGCCGGTGGCCGACGTCGCGATCGCGAGGGCGCCAGGATCCGTCAGCGGCGCGGGGCCGGGCGGGCAGGGAGAAGTGCTCGACCTGGCCAGCCTGGCCAACACGGCCGGCGGCGACACCGAACGGATGCGTAAATATGTGTTCCTGTTCCTCGATACCGCGCGCGAGAACCTGGCCGGGATCGAGACCGCCCTGGCCGGGGGCGACCTGACCCATACCGCAAGCCTGGCGCACCAGCTCAAGTCGGCGGCGCGCGCGATCGGCGCCGCCAGCTTCGGCGCCATCTGCGAAGACCTGGAGGCGCAACCGAAGCGGGCGCCGCGCATGGGCGCGGCCGGCACCGCCCAGGCCAGGGCGCTGGCGGCGCGCCTGCGCGCACTATTGATCCGGATCGAACGCGAAGTCTCGACCCAGTTCGGCAGCCGGGACGGCGAGGTGCGCTGAGCGCGCAAGCGCCCGCGGGCCTACCGCGAGCGGACCAAACACGGTATGCTGTGGACCCGACCGTTCGAGCTTCACGCATGCCTTCCCCGATCACCCCCGGCCTCCTGATCCTTCATGGCAACCAGATGGAGCTGCTGCGCAGCGCCGTGTTCGACTGGCTGCGCAACCATCCGCTCGGCCCCCTCGAAGAAGAGATATTCCTGGTGCAGTCGAATGGCGTGGCCGAATGGCTCAAGATCGCGCTGGCCGAGGAGATCGGCGTGTGCGCCGCCACCCGGGTGGCGCTGCCGGCGCGCTTCATGTGGGAAGCCTATCGCGGCATGCTGGGCCGCGAGCGGGTGCCGACCCGGGCGCCGTTCGACAAGGATCCGCTCACCTGGCGCCTGATGCGCCTGTTGCCCACGCTGTTGCAAGAGGACGGCTATGAGCCGCTGGCGCGCTTCCTGGCCGACGGCGACGCCGAGCGCCGCCTGCAACTGGCCGAGCGCGTGGCCGACCTGTACGACCAGTACCAGGTCTACCGCGCCGACTGGCTGGCCGATTGGGCCGAGGGCCGCGACCAGCTGCGCCGCGCGGTGGGCGACCCGCTGCCACTGGCGCCCGAGCAACGCTGGCAAGCCTGCCTGTGGCGCGCCGTGCACGCCAGCCTGGACGAATCGCAGCGCCACAGCGGACGCGCGACCATCCACCGCCAATTCCTGGCCGCGATCGAGTCCGGCCAGGCGCCTGCCAGCCGCCTGCCGCGCCGCGTGGTGCTGTTCGGGATGTCGACCCTGCCGTACCAGACCCTGCAGGCGATCGCGGCGCTGTCGCGCCACACGCAAGTGCTGTTCGCGGTGCCGAACCCGTGCCGCTTCTATTGGGGCGACATCATCGACGGCCGCGACCTGCTCAGGGCCGCGCGCCGCCGCCAGCCGCAGCGGGGCGGCGTCGACCTGGGCGCGATCCCGATCGAGGAGCTGCATGCGCACAGCCATCCGCTGCTGGCGAGCTGGGGGCGCCAGGGGCGCGACTTCGTGCGCATGCTGGACGAATTCGACACCCAGGACCGGAGCGACGAAGAGACTGCGCCGCTGAAGGTCGACCTGTTCGCCGACGACGACGGCGCGACCTTGCTGGGGCAGGTCCAGGCCGCGGTGCGCGACCTGCTGCCGCTGTCCGAGCATCCGCGCGTGCCCCCGACGCCGGATGACCGCTCGATCGAATTCCACGTCACCCACAGCGTGCAGCGCGAGGTCGAGGTCCTGCACGACCAGCTGCTGTCGTGGTTCGCGCAAGACCCGAGCCTGCGGCCGCGCGACGTGGTGGTGATGGTGCCCGACATCGACGCCTTTTCGCCGGCGATCCACGCCGTGTTCGACCAGCATCGCCAGAAGGACTTGCGCCGCATCCCGTTCGAGATCGGCGACATGCGCGACCGCAGCGTCAACCCGCTGCTGGTGTCGCTCGAATGGCTGCTGCGCCTGCCGCAGCAGCGCTGCCGCCAGAGCGAGGTGCGCGACCTGCTGGACGTGCCGGCCGTGGCGCGCCGTTTCGGCCTGGGCGACGACGACCTGGCCATCCTGGGCCGCTGGATCGAAGGCGCCGGCGTGCGCTGGGGCCTCGACCACGAGCACCGCACCGGCCTGGGCCTGGGCATGGCGGGCGAACAGAATGCCTGGATCTTCGGCGTGCGGCGCATGCTGCTCGGCTACGCCAGCGGCGCCGGCGCCAGCTTCGCCGACATCGAGCCCTATGCCGAGGTCGGCGGGCTGGATGCGGCGCTGGCCGGCGCGCTGGCGCAGCTGGTCGATTGCCTGCTGAACTGGCGCGCCCAGCTCGACACGCCGCGCACGCCGGCCGCCTGGGGCGAGGCGGCGCGCGCGATGCTGTCGTGCTTCTATGCCGCCAGCGATGAAGCCGACCGCCTCACCCTGCAAAGCCTGAACGAAGGCCTGCAATGCTGGCTCGAGACCTGCGCTGCGGCCGGCTTCGATGAACCGGTGCCGCTGGGCGTGCTGCGCGAAGCCTGGATGAACGAACTCGACCAGCCGACCCTGAACCACCAGTTCGTCTCGGGCGGCGTGACCTTCTGCACCCTGATGCCGATGCGCGCGGTGCCGTTTCGCGTGGTGTGCCTGCTGGGCATGAACGACGGCGACTTCCCGCGCCGCGCGCGCCAGTCCGACTTCGACCTGCTGGCGCTGCCCGGCATGGCGCGTCCGGGCGACCGTTCGCGCCGCGACGACGACCGTTACCTGATGTTAGAGGCCCTGCTGGCGGCGCGCGACAAGTTCTACGTCAGCTGGGTGGGCCGCAACGTGCGCGACAACAGCGAGCAGCCGCCGTCGGTGCTGGTGTCGCAGCTGCGCGACTATCTCGCCGACGGCTGGAGCCTGGACTTGCATGGCCTGACGACCGAACACGCGCTGCAGCCATTCAGCCGCGTCTATTTCCAGCAGGGCGGCCTGTTGACCTATGCCGGCGAATGGCGCCTGGCCCACGGCGCCGAGCAGCTGGAAGGGGGCGACGCCTTGCCGCCTTTCGAGCTGGAGGCCGACTTCGTGCTCAAGCTGGGCGAGCTGGCCAGCTTCCTGCGCCAGCCGGCGCGCTTCTTCTTCCGCCGCCGCCTGGGCGTGGTGTTCGCCGACGCCGCCCAGGTGGGAGAAGACGAGGAACCGTTCGCGCTCGACGCGCTCGAACGCTACCAGATCGAGGACCACCTGCTGGACGACAGCGGCGAGCCCGAACAGCTGCACGAGGTGCGCGCCACGCTTGCCACGCGCGCCGAGCGGCTGGCGCGCGAGGGCGTGCTGCCGATCGGCCTGATGGGCCGCCTGTGGCAGGAGCAGCTGGTCGAAAGCCTGGCGCCGGTGCGCACCGAGTGGCTGCGCCTGGGCGCGCGCTTCCCGGAGGCAGCCCCCAAGCAGGCGCTCAGCCTGGATCTGGACGGCATCGTGCTCGACGACTGGATCGACCGCCTCAGGAGCGACGGCGTCGAGACCGCCTGGCTGATGCAGCTGTCCTCGAAGGTTCTTGACCGCAACGGCCGTCCGCGCGGCGACAAGCTGATCGCTCCGTGGCTGCGTCAACTGGGGAGTAGCGCGGCCGGCCATCCGGTGGCTGGCTACCTGGTCGCGCGCGACGCCGTGCTCGAGATGGCGCCGCTGGCCCAGGAGGAGTCGCTGCAGGTCCTGCGCGACCTGGTGCGGCTGTGGCGCGCCAACCTGGACGCGCCGCTGCCGGTGGCCTGCCGCACCGCGCTGGCGCAGCTGGCCGAGGGCGACCCGCGCGCCACCTATGACGGCGGCTTCGAGCTCCGTGGCGAAGTCGACGACCTGTGCCTGGCGCGCCTGTGGCCCAGCTTCGAGGCGCTGTGCGAGTCGCGACACGCCTGCGGCGGCTGGCCCGAGCTGGCCGAACAATTGTATGGACCGCTGGCGCGCTGGATGGATGGCGCCGTCACGGTCAAGGAGTTGTCCGCATGAGCAGCAAACTCGAAGCGATCCGGTTCCCGCTGCACGGCTCGCGCCTGATCGAGGCGTCGGCCGGCACCGGCAAGACCTGGACCATCGCCGCCCTCTACGTGCGCCTGGTGCTCGGCCACGGTGGCGACGATGCCTTCGTGCGCCCCTTGCTGCCGTCCGAAATCCTGGTGATGACCTTCACCCGCGCGGCCACGCGCGAACTTTCCAACCGCGTGCGCGAGCGGCTGGTGCAGGCGGCGGCTTACTTTCGCGGCGAAGCGCACGAACAGGATGCCTACCTGGACGAACTGGCCGAAGCCTATGCGCCGGGCAGCGAACGCAGCATCGCCGCCCACCGCCTGATGCTGGCCGCCGAGACGATGGACGAGGCGGCGATCTTCACCATCGACGCCTGGTGCCAGCGCATGCTGCGCGAGCACGCCTTCGACAGCGGCAGCCTGTTCGACGAAGAACTGGTGAGCGACGAGCGCATGCTGTTCGAGGACGCCGCCCACGATTACTGGCGCCAGCACGTCTATCCGCTCGGCGCGCAGAACCTGGCCATCGTGCTGGATACCTGGAGCGACGTCGAGGCGCTCAAGGGCAGCGTGCGCGAACTGGTGCAGCGCGGGCCGCTGCTGGGCGAAGTGGCGCGCGAGCCGCTGGGCAAGCAGGTGGCGCGCCTGGCCCAGGCCCAGCGCGAGGAGCTGGCGCGCCTCAAGCACGGCTGGGTCGAACGCGCCGACGCGATGGAGCGCTGGATCGCCGGCCACCGCGAACGTGCGCCCAAATGCTTCAACGGCAACAAGATGCGCGCCGATTCGCTGGTCAAGTGGTTCGAGGCGCTGCGCGCCTGGGCCACGGACCCGGCGCGGCACATGCCGGACCTGAGCGACACCGCCTGGAAACGCCTGACGCCGGACGGCATCGTGGACGCCTTCAGCAAGGACTTCAGCGCCGAGGTCCCGGACTGCTTCGACGGCACCGCCGCACTGCAGGAAGCCTTGGGCGCGATCGATCCGATTGCCCATGCGCTGCTGCGCCACGCCGCCGGCCATATCGGCGCGCGCATGCAGGAACTCAAGCGCCGCAACCGCCAGTTCGGCTTTGCCGACATGCTCGAACGCCTCAAGCTGGCGCTCGAAGGCGAGAACGGCGCGGCGCTGCGCGAACGCATCGTGCAGCAGTATCCGGTGGCCATGGTCGACGAATTCCAGGACACCTCGCCCGACCAGTACCGCATCTTCGACCTGCTGTACCGGGTAGGCGCCAACGATCCGCAGCAGGGGCTGTTCCTGATCGGCGACCCCAAGCAGTCGATCTATGGCTTCCGCGGCGCCGACATCCACAGCTACCTGTCGGCGCGGCGCGCCACCACCGGACGCCACTACCAGCTCGACACCAATTACCGCTCGACGGCGGCGCTGGTGGGGGCGGTCAATGCGCTGTTCCTGCACGCCGAAGGTGGCGACGGCCGCACCGGCCATGCGCAAGCGGCGTTCCGCTTCCGGCGCGGCGACGACAATCCCCTGCCGTTCGAGGCGGTCAAGGCGCGCGGCCACAGGGAGCGCCTGGTTGGCGTCGAGAGCGACGGCGAGATCGAGGCCATGTCCGTGTGCACCACCTGCGACGACCTCAAGGCCGAGGACTACCGCAGCTTCTTCGCCCACCACTGCGCCGAGCACATCGTGCGCCTGCTGAACGACGAGCGGGTCGGCTTCCGGGATGAGCAAGACGGTGGTTTCCGGCGCCTGATGCCGGCCGATATCGCGATCCTGGTGCGCGACCGGCGCGAGGCGGCCGCGGTGCGCCAGGCGCTGGTGCGGCGCAAGGTGGCCAGCGTCTACCTGTCCGACAAGGATTCGGTGGTCGAGAGCGAGGAGGCGGCCGACATGCTGCGCTGGCTGTACGCGGTCGCCAATCCGCTGGACGGCGCTCTCGCGCGGGCCGCCTTCGCCACCCGCACCGCGGGCCTGCCGATGGGCGAACTGGCGCGGCTGTCGAGCGACGAGCTGGCGTGGGAGCGGCGCGTCGAGCAACTGAAAGCCCTGCACGGCGCCTGGCAGCGCCGCGGCGTGCTGGCCATGCTGCGCACCTTCATCCACGAACTGGGGCTGCCGGCGCGCCTGCTGGGCGAGCCGGGCGGCGAACGGCGCCTGACCAATCTGCTGCACCTGGCCGAACTGCTGCAAGAGGCCAGCGCCCAGCTCGAGGGCGAGCAGGCCCTGATCCGCTGGTTCGCCGAGCAGATCGAGGGCCTGGGCGCCGGCGGCGACGAGCGCGTGCTGCGCCTGGAAAGCGACGCCGAGCTGGTCAAGGTGGTGACGGTGCACAAGTCGAAGGGCCTCGAGTATCCGCTGGTCTACCTGCCGTTCGCGGTGACCGCGCGCGCGACCAACCGCCGCAACCGCGCCTTCTTCGAATACGTGGACGATGCGGGCAGCCGCCGCCTCGACCTGGCGCTGTCCGACGAAGCGCTGGAGGCGGTCGACCGCGCCCGCATCGAGGAAGACCTGCGCCTGCTGTACGTGGCCCTGACCCGGGCGCGCCACTTCCTGTGGCTGGGCGCGGCGGCGGTGGCCGGCACGCGCAAGGGCGAGAACCGGCTGCACGAATCGGCGCTCGGCTATCTGCTGGCCGGCGGCGCGCCGATCCCGGCCGACGGTTTGCGCGCTCGCTTCGAGGCGGTGGCCGGCGCGGGGGGAGGCATCGCCTTGCGCGAACTGGAGCGCGAGGACGGCGTCACCATGCTGGCGCGCCAGGATGCGCGTCCCGCGCTGCTGGACGCGCCGGTGTACCGCGCCGACTTCGAGAAGGATTGGTCGATCGGCTCGTTCACATCGCTGACCCGGCATGCGGTGGCGCCGCCGCCGACGCCGATGCGGGCCCAGGAACAGACCCTGCTCGAGGAAGCGCCGCAGGCGCCGCTGCCGCCGCGCATCGACGACGTCGCCTGGCACCGCTTCCCGCGCGGCTCGGTGCCGGGCAACTTCATGCACGAGCAGCTCGAATGGCTGGCGCGCGAGGGTTTCGACTGCCTCGACCAGCCGCATTGCGAGACGCGGCTGGTGCAGCGCATCGAGCGCGCCGGCTGGAGCAACCGGCTCGAGGACGCGCTGACATGGCTGCGCGCGATCGTCGATACGCCGCTGCCGCCGCTGGGCGCCGCGCTGCGCGCGCTGCAGGGCGTGCTGCCCGAGATGGAATTCTGGTTCCCCAGCGAGCGCCTGGCGCTGCCCGCGCTGGACGCGCTGTGCCGCGCGCACCTGTTGAACGGCATCGAACGGCCGGTGCTGCCCGAGCGCGACCTGCACGGCATGCTCAAGGGCTTCGCCGACCTGGTGTTCGAGCACGAGGGGCGTTACTGGGTGCTCGACTACAAGACCAATGCGCTGGGGCCGAACGACGCCGCCTACAGCCAGGCGGCGATGGAGGCCGGCATGGCCGAGCACCGCTACGAGATCCAGGGCAGCATCTACCTGCTGGCGCTGCACCGCCTGCTGCGCGCGCGCCTGGGCGAAGCCTACGAGCCCGAAGTCCAGCTGGGCGGCGCGATCTTCATGTTCCTGCGCGGGATCGCCAACCCGGACACGCGCGGCTGCTGCGTGCTGGCGCCCGACCTGGAACTGCTGGACAAACTGGAACGATTGCTGGACAAGGAAAAGCATGGGCAAGACTGAACCGCATATCGACGCCCTGTGGCATGAGATCGGCAATCTGACCGAGGCCGGCGAGCTGCGCCGCCTGTCGAGCGCCTTCGCGCGCTTCATCGCCGAGCTGGGCGCCGCCCCGCCGCCGCTGGTGCTGGCGGCGGCGATCCTGTCCGAGCTGGAGGGCCATGGCCACAGCTGCGTCCAGCTGTCCGACCTGGCCGCCAGCCCGGCGGCCCTGCTGGGCTGGAGCGAGGAGCAATGGGCGCAGCTGGCGGCGGCCGCGGCGCCGCTGCCGCGCGGCGTGGCGGGCTGGAGGAAGCTGCTGGCCAGCTGCGAGCAGGTGTGGGTGCGCGAAGAATTCGACTACGACCAGCCGCTGGTGCTGGACGGCGAGCGCCTGTACCTGCGCCGCTATTGGCGCGACGAGACCCAGGTGGCGCGCGCCGTGCGCGAACGCGCCGAGGCGACCCACCCGGTGGACGCGCGCCTGGTGCGGTCCTGGCTCGACAAATTGTTCGTGGCGGCGCCGGGCGCCGGGCAGCCCGACTGGCAAAAGCTGGCCTGCGCCGTGGCCCTGCGCGGTTCGGTCGCGATCATCACGGGCGGCCCCGGCACCGGCAAGACCTATACGGTGGCGCGCCTGCTGGCGCTCCTGTTCGCGACCGCGCCGGATGCCGCACGCCAGCGCGTGGCCCTGGCCGCGCCGACCGGCAAGGCGGCCGCGCGCCTGAAGCAGTCGATCGACAAGGCGCTGGGCGAGCTGGCCGACCGCGTCGGCGCCGAGCTGCCTCTGCGCGAGCTGACCGCGCGCATGGGCGCCGCGCGCACCCTGCACAGCCTGCTCGGGGCGCGGCCCGACACCCGCGCCTTCGCCCACCACCGCGGCAATCCGCTCGACGTCGACGTGCTGATCGTCGACGAAGCCTCGATGGTGCACCTGGAGATGATGGCCAGCCTGCTCGACGCGCTGCCGCCGGGCGCCACGCTGATCCTGCTGGGCGACAAGGACCAGCTGGCCTCGGTGGAGGCGGGCGCCGTGCTGGGCGACCTGTGCCACGATGCGCAGAGCGGCAACTACGACGCCGACACCATCGCCTATGTGCGGGCGGCGAGCGGCGAGGCGATTCCGGCGGAATATGCGGGCGAGGGCGGGGCGCTGGCCCAGCAGACCGTGATGCTGCGCCACAGCCGCCGTTTCGGCGGTCCGATCGGCCAACTGGCGCTGGCGGTCAATGCCGGCGACAGGGCGCGCGCCGAGGAAGTCCTGCGCGCCAGCCTCGATGGCGTGCGCTGGATCGAGCACGCGCAACCATCCCAGTTGCTGCAACTGGCCCATGCCGGATACGCGCCTTATCTCGCACTGCTCAAGGGCGGCGCGGCGAGCGACGAGGACTGGGTGCGCCAGGTGCTGCAGAGCTTCGAGACCTTCCGCATCCTGTGCGCGGTGCGCGACGGCGAGTGGGGCGTGTCGGGCCTGAACGAGGCGATCGAAAAGCGCCTGGAGGCGGGCGGCCTGCTGCGCCGCGGCGCCGAATGGTATGTGGGGCGGCCGGTGATGGTCACCCGCAACGACTATTCGACCGGCGTGTTCAATGGCGACATCGGCGTGACCCTGCCTGATCCGGCGCGTCCGGGCGCGCAACGCGTCTACTTCCTGGAGGGCGACAAGGTGCGCAGCGTGCTGGCCACGCGCCTGCGCAATGTGGAGACGGCGTTCGCGATGACGGTGCATAAATCGCAGGGTTCGGAATTTCGCCACACGGTGCTGGCGCTGCCGCGCGAGGTCAATGCCATCCTGACGCGTGAGCTGGTGTACACCGGCATCACGCGCGCCAGCCGCGAATTCACGCTGGTGACCCCGAGCGGCGAGGTGCTGCGCGAGGCGATCGCCAGCCGCACCCACCGCACCAGCGGGCTGCGCGAGCTGGTGGCGTAATCAGGGAACGCGCAATGACGAAGGGGCCTCGCGGCCCCTTTTGTCATTGCATCGATGATCTCAGTCGCGGCGCTTGCGTGTCGTCTTGACCTTGGCCTTGACGCGTTTCTTGGTCACCTTGGCCTTCGAGGCTTTCGACTTGGCGCGGGCCTTGGCCTTGGAACTGCCGGCGCTGGCCTTGATGCGCGGGCCGCTAGCTGCGCGCGCCACCCGGCTCACCGGCTCGTCGCCGGTGATGAAGCGGCGGATGTTCAGCGCGTCCATGATGCGCGCCGACGAGGCGCCGGCGTTCAGCAGCACCAGGGTCGCCTTCTTGCCGGCGGCGGTGATGTTCATGATCAGGCAGCGGCCGGCTTCGTTGGTGAAGCCGGTCTTGGACAGGCCGACGTCCCAGCCCTTGGCGCCGACCAGGCGATTGGTGTTACGGAAATTCACGTCGCGGCCCTTGATGTCGAAGACATCCGTGGTCTCGGTTGTCATGCGCACGATCTCGGGATACCGGGTCGAGGCCTTGGCCATCTTGACCAGGTCGCCGGCAGTGGAGCGATTGTGCGGAGACAGTCCGGTCGGCTCTTCGATCACGGTGTGGGCCATGCCCAGCTGCCGGGTTTTGTTGCGCACGGCGGTCTTGAAGGCGTCATTGCCACCAGGGAAGGTGCGGGCCAGGGCGGCGGCGGCGCGATTGTCCGAAGACATCAGGGCAAGGTGGAGCGCATCGCGGCGCGTCAGTTTGGCGCCGACAGCCACGCGCGAGCTGCTGTACTTGAGGCGGTCGACGTCCGCGCTGTCGATCTCGATCGTCTCGTCCATGTCGAGCTTGGCATCGAGCACCACCATCGCCGTCATCAGCTTGGTGAGCGACGCGATCGGCATCACGGTATCGGCATTCTTCTCAAGCAGGATCTTGCCGGTGTCGTCTTCCACCACGAGCACCGATTGCGAACCGAACGGCACGGCGAATGCCGCAGCCGAAAAGGTCATCAGGACCGTTGCGAACAGTTTCTTGATCATTCTTTGTCTGGAATCTGGGGTTGAGGTTGAACGTCGGGGCGCCGGGCGGCGCAGATCAACATCTATCTCTAGAGCAACTAGAGTAAGGACAATATCATCCATCCCAGCTGCATGTCTATGGCGCACGAGCAAATTCCCCTATGGGAAGCCATTTTTTGTCGGAAATGTGACGCTGGCGATTCGCAAGATTAACAACTCATGTCACATAGAAATGTCGAGTGACTAATTGCTGTGCATATCAAACAAAACAGCCCTGCGCGCGGCAGGGCTGTTCGATTTCGAGCGGTTGTTACTTGGCCTGGTAGATCTTGTCGAATTCGCCGCCGTCGTTGAAGTGGCGTTTCTGGGCCGCGCTCCAGCCGCCGAACACCTCGTCCACGGTGAACAGGCTGATCGGCTTGTAGTTGGCCGCGTACTTCTTCATCACCGCTTCCGAGCGCACCCGCATGAAGTGCTTGGCGCCGATTTCCTGGCCCGCCGGCGAGTACAGGAAGTTCAGGTAGGCGGTAGCCGGCTGGCGGATCTTGAGGCGGTCGACCACCTTGTCGACCACGGCCACCGGCGACTCGGCCAGGATCGACGTGCTCGGGTAGACGACTTCGAAATCATTGCCGAATTCCTGGCGCACCATGCTCACTTCGTTCTCGAAGGTCACCAGCACGTCGCCGATCTGGCGCTGGGTGAAGGTGGTGGTCGCGGCGCGGCCACCGCCGTCCAGGATCGGCACGTTCTTGAAGATCCTGGCGACCAGGTCGCGCGCCTGCGCTTCGTTGCCGCCTTTCTTGATCACCGAGCCCCAGGCCGCCAGGTAGGTATAGCGGCCGTTGCCGGCGGTCTTGGGATTCGGGATGACGACGCCCACGCCCGGACGCGCCAGGTCTTGCCAGTCGCGCACCTGCTTCGGGTTGCCCTTGCGCACCAGGAACACCATGGTCGAGTAATACGGCGCTGCATTGTTCGGGAACTTCTTGGCCCAGTCTTTTGCCACCAGGCCACGGTCGGCCAGCATGTCGATGTCGTTGGCCTGGTTCATCGTCACCACCGACGCCGCCAGGCCATCGGCCACGGCGCGCGCCTGCTTGCTCGAGCCGCCGTGCGATTGCTTGATGGTGACGGTCTGGCCGGTCTGCTGCTTGTACGAGGCGATGAAGGCCGGATTGACTTCCTTGTACAGCTCGCGGGCGACGTCGTAGGACACGTTCAGCAGTTCGACATTGGCGGCGCTGGCGTGGAGTGGCAGCGCAGCGCCGGCGGCCAGGACCAGGGCCGTCAGGGAGCGGCGCAGCGCGTTCGGAGTGGTGTTGCGCATGGTTGTTTCTCGCTTTGAAAGTGATAGTGACAGAGTGCATGTTCCTTAATCCGTGCGGGGAACGGAACGATAGTTTCGTCATATCCTTATACGGTGGTCACGTTTGACCGTGCCGCCAGCAGGGTCTCTTACTTTAGGTGTATAGTCGAGGTCGTGCGATGCCCCGTCATCGTTCGTTCATGTCCGTTTCCAAGTAGATGATTGATGTCCACGCGTATTGAAATCCGCAGGGCTGTCCCTGACGATGCAACGGCTGCCTGCAATCTGCTGCGCCGTTCGATCGAAGAGGGCTGCCGCGCCGACCACCAGGACCAGCCGGGCGTGCTCGGCGCCTGGCTCGGCAACAAGACGCCGGCCAACGTCGTCACCTGGTTTTCCTCGCCCACCAATTATGCGGTGGTCGCCGAGAGCGAAGGCGAACTGGTCGGCCTGACCCTGTTGACGCAGGCCGGCAAGGTGGCGCTGTGTTACGTGTTGCCGGACGCCTTGCGCTGCGGCGTCGGCCGGGCGCTGCTGGAAGCGGTGGAACAGCAGGCGCGCGCCTGGAACATCAGCAAGCTGCACCTGCACAGTCCGGCGGGCGCGAGCCTGTTCTTCGAGCGTCACGGCTATATGAATGCCGGGAAGGAAAAAGCCTGCTTCGGCCTCGAATGCGACCTGCTCTGGAAGCGCCTGGACGGCGCCTGCGATACGGCGGCGCGCAAGCGCTTCTGCAACTGCGGCGAGTAAGACGACGGCCACCACCTCCTGCATGATGCGAACGCGTGGAGGATTCGGCCCAGTGGACCAAATCGCGAGCCGTCCACCCCACGCAACAAATCGATAACATCTGCACGCTTCGTGCACTCTTCTGCATGCTTGTCGGATACGCTATAGTACGCGCTATCGCAATTGTCGAGTAACGGATCCGCCCCATGGCTTCACGCAGAGATTTCCTTCACCATAGTGCCCGCCTGGCCGCGCTGGGCGCACTCGGCGCGCCGCTGGCCGCCGTCGCCACCGACCTCCAACCGCCTCCCGACCTGTTCGATTCGCAAGCGCTGGACCTGGATTTCTGGGTCAAGCCGCGCACCCTGTCCGTGACCCGTCCGGCCAGCGGCGAACGCGCCAGCGTGCTGTACTGGAAGGATGGCGAAGTCATCGATTCCGCCTACGAGCAGCTGTGCCACCTGCTGCGCGACGTGAACGGCAAGGCCACCGCGAAGATCGATCCCAAGCTGCTCGAGATGCTGTGGAGCACCCAGGCCTTCATCGCCCGCTACGGCTTGCTGCAGCCGCTCGAGATCCTGTCCGGCTACCGCTCGCCGGAATCGAACAAGCGGTTGCGCGAGGCGGGCATCCCGGCCGCGCGCCAGTCGCTGCACATGGTGGGCAAGGCGGCCGACATCCGCATCGCCGGCCTGAACGAAGAAGTGCTCGGCGGCCTGATCAAGAGCTTCCGCGGCGGCGGGGTCGGCTACTACTACCGCTCCGGCCCGCGCGGCGGCTGGATCCACGCGGATACCGGTCTCGAGCGTACCTGGAAGGGGTGATCCGCAGCTTGGTTCGTGACACCGCCGATGCGTGCGAAGGTGTCCGGTAACTTGGGATAGTATGGTTGTCAAGTGCCGGGGCAGGACGCCCCGGCTGTCCCACGTCTTTCCAAGGAGGCTGTGATGGCAACAATCAACGCACCAACCATGGACCGCCGGTCCATCCCCGACCGCCGCGTCAACGTCCACGCGCGCGAGCGTTCGGCCATGTCCGCCGTCGACTATATCGCGATGGCGCTCCTGATCATCGGTGGCCTCAACTGGGCCATGGTCGGCCTGTTCGACGTCGACATGGTCGCCACGCTGTTCGGTCCCGACACCGCGCTGACCCGCATCGTCTATGTGGTGGTGGGCCTGGCCGCGCTGTATTCGATCTATACCACGGCCAAGATGGCCAGCAGCAAGCGGCACTGAATGCCGATCCGGCCCGTGCGCATCGGCTTGATTTCCGACACGCACGGGCTGCTGCGGCCGCAGGCGCTCGATTTCCTGCGCGGCAGCGACCACATCCTCCACGCCGGCGACGTCGTCGGCGCGGCCATCCTCGACCAGCTTGCCGGGCTGGCGCCGTTGACCGCCGTGCGCGGCAATAACGACCACGGCGACTGGGCGCACGCCTTGCCCGAGAGCGTCACCGTCACCCTGGGCGGCGTCGTCATCCACATGCTGCACGACCTCAAGGAACTCGCCATCGATCCGGCCGTGGAAGGCGTGCGCGTGGTTGTGACCGGCCATTCGCACAAGCCCGCCTGCGAAGAACGCGGCGGCGTGCTCTATGTAAATCCCGGTAGCGCTGGACGCCGACGCTTCACGTTGCCGGTGTCGATCGGTGAAGTGTTGATCGGGGATGGACAGGTGGCGGCGAGGTTGATTACGCTTGACGTGACTTAATTCACCCGGCTCCCGTTCATGAAGACTTTTTGAGGCGGGGCGGGCGAAGATCAACCTGGCTTGATCTCATCGGTGGCAGAAATCTCTTTGACATGAATGTCGATCCAAATGTCGATTAGATCGTGGTCGTCGGGCGTGCCGCCTCTCACGCGTATGTGCGCTCCGGTTGGCACGCCATCACGCGTCTCAAGTCTGCGCCCGTTGCCTGATTCGATCTTCACGTCCTTGATCAACGTCGCAAGGGCGTGATAGAGGGCATCCACGGCATTGATGCGATGCTGATCCAGAGGCAAGTCACTCATGGCCGTGGCTTCGCCGCTGAATTCGGATGGTTGCAGCGCCGCTGTAATAGCCGCCACCAGGAAGCCGAAAATGACGAGGCCAATCACCGCGTTCATCATCGCGATGATCTTGCCGACATCGGATGTCGGATGGATGTCTCCGAAGCCCACGGTAGTGACGTTGATGACTGTGAAGTACAAGCTATCCAGGAATGGTCTCCCTGGCATTTCAAGCAACCAGTAGAGGATGGTGCTGAAGGCGATGTAGGCGCCAACACCGGCCGCAATCATGAAGATGATCGGTCGGTTGGCTTTCAGATCTTCGGCGATGCCGTCCACTGGCTGCACCTTAAGTTCGAGTATCCTGCTGTTGTCCATTTGGTTCCTCTTCTCCGTAAAAAATGTTCCGGACTCGGTCCGATGAACAGATCGGCGAAACGTTCCCTTCATGCCCATTGATGAACACGGACATCAACCCGTCGGCGGAATCATGACTCAACTCGGTTGGTGATATGAGAATAGCAGCTGGTTAGCTGAGAAAACTCTCGAATAATCGTACGCGACGGAAATTTGACTGTTGCATACGCAGCCGGTTGCAGCCCAAGGAAGCATTCGCAGGATCGGGCGCGGGCGCCCGAAATCCCTTAAGATAGGGGCCGTTTCTTCAACCGCGCAGCAGATGACCCTCCCGTCCGACCAACCCCGTTTCAAACCCCGCCCCTGGACGCCCCTCGAGACGCCGCAGGACGTCGAACTCTGGATCGACGAACACAATGCCGCGATGCAGGAGCTGATCCGGCCGCAAGAGACCGGCGTCGGCATCTGTTTTAATCTGGCCGAAGGCGGCACGGTGCACATGCAGACGACCGAAGACGCGATCGTGCTCGACGTCGACGATGACGCCGCGTGGATCGCGCCGCTGATCATGGCCGCCACCGGCGCCGAGCAGCCGCGCGGCCACTATTGGCTGCTGCCGGACGACCGGCTGGTGCAGCTGATCCTCGGCCTGTCGATGCTGGTGCAGAGCACGACGCTGGTGACGGGCCACAATTTCGGGTCTGCCGGCCGCCGCGTCTGGTAAAAACTCAGTAGGGCAGGCCGGTCACTCCCAGCCGCAGCTGCCACACGGCGCCGGCGCCGGTGATGTACAGGGTCTTGCCGTCGGCGCCGCCGAAGGCCACGTTGGTGACGTTGGCGTCGGTCCGGATCGTCGCCAGTTCGCGGCCCTGCGGGGTGAACACGCGCACGCGCTTCGCTCCATGCTCCGTCACGTACAGGTTGCCGTGGCAGTCGAGCGTCATGCCGTCGCCATTCTCGATGCCACGGATGACATCGTGGCCTTTTTGCGGCACGCCGTCCCGGATCGGGTAGGCGCGCACCGCGCCGTCGCTCGCGTTCACGTACAACGTGTCGCCGTTCAGCGAGAGCGCGATCCCGTTCGGATTCTTGCGCGTGCCGTCGACCAGCGTCACGGCGCCATCGGGCGCGATGCGGTAGATGCCGGTCACCGGCTGGCCGCCGGGCGCCGCGGCCTTCTGGTAATCCGGGTCGGTGAAGTAGATCGTGCCGTCGGCCGCGATCGCGATGTCGTTCGGCGAATTGAAGACTTGTCCCCCGTAGCGCGTGGCCACGTCCGCACGTTGGCCGGTTGCGATGTCATAGCGCGACATGGCCTTGTGCTTGTGGGTGGCGGCGACCAGCGCGCCGCCGGCGTCGACCGCCAGGCCGTTGCTGCCGGCATCCTCGAGCGCCGTGCTCACGGTGCCGTCGGGCGAGAACTTGCGCACGCGCGAAGGAAAACCCTCGCTGAAGCCGAAGTCCGAGAAGTACAGCGCATCCCTGATCCATACCGGTCCCTCGTACAGGCCCGGCTCGCTGCGCGACGGCTTGATCGCGGCGATCCGTTCGGCCTTCAGTTCGCCCGACGGCGGCTTGCCGCTGCAGCTGGTCGCCGCGGCAGCTGCCGGCACGGCGAGCGCTACGCTGGCCGCGAGCAGGGCGCGCACGAGGTGGGTGTAGCGGAATGGATGGGATCGGTTCATCAATATGGTCTCCTTGTGCATGCTGGTTGGTGCGCTGTGTTAACGCTACCATTTCAATCGAATCAATTGTATCCTTACTAAGGAAGCGATGGTAACCCGCCGCGTCGCCGGATCGGCACGGCATTCGAACGAAACATTCTGCAAGGAGACCTGAATGATCGACCTGAATCGGCGCGGCCTGGTCATGGCCGCGGGGGGTGTGCTGGCGGCCGGCGCGGTGGGCATGCCGGCCTGGGCCAATCCCGAACGCAAGCTGGGCTATGCGATCGTCGGCCTGGGCGGTTATGGACTGGGCCGCATCATCCCCCAGTTCAAGGAGTGCCGGCACAGCCGCCTGGTGGCGCTGGTCAGCGGCGATCCGGCCAAGGCGAAGAAGGTGGCTGCGGAGTATGGCGTGCCCGAACGCGGCATCTACGATTACCAGAACTACGACAGCATCCGCGACAATCCCGATATCGACATCGTCTACATCTGCCTGCCCGTCTTCATGCATGCCGAGTACACGATCCGCGCCCCGGGCCGGCAAGCACGTGATGTGCGAAAAGCCGATGGCGGTCAGCGTGGCCGAATGCGAGCAGATGATCGCCGCCTGCCGCAAGGCCGGCAAGAAGCTGATGCTGGGCTATCGATCGCGCTTCGAGCCGCACAACGTCGAGGCGATCCGCCAGGCGCGCAGCGGGGCCATCGGCAAGCTGCGTTACTTCCGCTCCGAACACGGTTTCGTCGCGCGTGACCCGAACACCTGGCGCATGAAGAAGGCGCAATCGGGCGGCGGTTCGCTGATGGACATCGGCATCTATGCTTTGCAGGCGGCGCGCTACATGACGGGCGAGGAGCCGGTTGCCGTGTTCGCCAAGGAAACCACCGACCGCAGCGACCCGCGCTTCCGGGAGGTCGAAGACATGATCGACTTCCAGCTCGAATTCCCGTCCGGCGTCATCGGTTCGTGCATGTCGATGTACAGCGCCAACCGCAACCAGTTTGTGCTGATGGGCGACAAGGGACGGATCGAGCTGGAGCCCGCCACCGCCTATAGCGGCCAGCGCATGTGGGTCGGCGGCGAGCGCAGCGACAAGACACTGGTCACGCCGCCACCGGGACCGTATGCCAACCAGTGGGTCGGCCAGCTCGACCATATGGCGCAATGCGTGAAGGAAAACCGCGAGACCATCGTGCCGGGAGAAGAGGGCTTGCGCGACATCCGCATCATCGAGGCCGTTTACCGTTCAGCGCGCGAACAGAAGCGAATCGGCCTAAGCGGCTAGCCACCGGTGCTGTTTATCGGTTATAAAGTGCCATTGACCGTAGTGCAGGGTAAATGTCGATGTACGAGGTAGTATCAAAGGAGCGGCGGCGCCGGTGCGTGATTGGCGTAGTAGCGGCGGCATTGGCCGCCATCCTGCTGCCGGCTGCGCATGGCGCCGACCTGATGAGCCAGGCCAGGGCCCGCGGCGTCTTGCGCATCGCCGTCGAGGGCACGTATCCGCCCTTTAATTTCAAGGATCCGAAAAGCGGCCACCTGACCGGCTACGACGTCGAGGTCGCGCGCCTGGTCGCCACCGGGCTGAAACTCAGGCCACAGTTCGTGTTCACCGAATGGAGCGCCATCCTGCCGGCCGTGGCGTCTGGCAAGGTCGACGCCGCCATCAGCCAGGTGATCATCACCCCCGAGCGCGAGCAGGCCTTCGACTTTTCGGTGCCCTACACCTATTCGAGCTTCCAGCTCATCGTGCGCAAGAACGAGCGCGCCACCTACCGCAGCCTGGGCGACCTCAAGGGCCGCAAGCTGGGCGTGCGCCAGGGCAGCGTGTTCGAGCAGCAGGCGAAGGAGGTCAAGGGAATCGAGGTCAGGAGTTATCCGGCCGTGCCCGAGAACCTGCAAGACCTCGCCTTCGGCCGCATCGACGCCTCGCTCGACGACAGCCTGATGGTGAGCTACCTGTTGAAGAATTCGGCGCTGCCGATCAAGGCCGGGCCACGGGTCGGCAAGGATGCGCGCATCGGCGTCGCCATTCGCAAGGGCAATCCGCAATTCAAGGCGGCGGTCGACAAGATACTCATCGAAGCGCGCGCCGACGGCACGCTGCGCCGGTTGTCCCTCAAGTGGTTCGGCATCGACGCCAGCAGCGCCACGCGCTAGCGGCGAACGACGCACACGATAACAGGCGCGGCCCGCGTTGCGGGCCGCGCCATACGTGCTTGAGTCCACGTCAACGGTTCTTGTCCTGCTTGCCGTTCCAGCCGCTCGTCTGGTCCATTTGCCGGGACGCGTTGCCCAGCGACCCACGGTGACGACTGTCGAGGTCGGCGTTCAGGTCGTCCAGCGCCGGGGTTCCGCCCGAGGCATGCTGGCCGCCTTTCTGCTGGCTCTGCCGTTGTCCACCGGCGCTTTGCTGGTTGCCGCCGGCTTGCTGCTGACTGCCTTGTTGCTGGATACTGCTGTCTTGCTGCAAGCCGGCGTCCTGCTGGTTCCCGGCGCTCTGTCGATTGCCGGCGCTCTGGCCGGCGCGGCTTGCCGCCGATCCCATGTCGTCCAGCTCGGGGTAGCTCGGCGCTTTATCGCTATGTCCTTTGTTTTCACCCATGTTTGACTCCTGGCACTGGTGTCTGGAAGGCCCATGCTACGCCGATGGCGGTCTTCGCCAATCAGCGGATTGGTGGAGGCTTCGTAGGACTTGTCAGACAAAGTCAGCAGTGAATATGGAAGTCACTGCGCCGCTCGGATGATCCCTTGCCGGCGCAGGAAGGATTGGATCTCGCCGAAGATGGCGACCTGCTGCTCGAGGCTGAAACCGCCATGGCCGCCGCCCTCGACCGTATGCAGCACATTGCTCACACCCGCCTTGTCGAGCGCGCTTTTCAGGCGCACGCCGTGGGCATACGGCACCAGCTTGTCGGCGTCGCCGTGGATCGTGAACACGGCCGGTCCGCCGCGGCGCACATGGCTCAGCGGCGACAATTCCCTGGCCAGCGCGGCGCGCCCAGGCAGGCTGCCGAACCAGCCCACCGCATACGAGCGGATGTTGGGGCCTTGCAGCATGTCGGCCACGTCGGTGATGCCGTACCAGTTGACGACGGCCTTGACCTTCGGCGCGGCGTTCTTGTATGGCCCGCTCCAGCTCCCTTCGGTGAAGGCGCACTGATTGGCGAAGGGCGAGTCGGCGGGGATCATGGCCGTCGCCAGCGCCAGGTGGCCGCCGGCCGAGTCGCCGGTGGTGATCACCCGCTCCAGGTCGAAGCGGTAACGCTCGGCATTGCGGCCTACCCATTGCAGCGCGCACAGCGTGTCTTCGACGGCGGCCGGGGCCAGCGCCACATTGGCCAGGCGGTACTGGACGTTGACGACGGCAAAGCCCATCTGCAGATAGGGCAGGGCGGCCAGCGCGCGGCTCTCGCGGTTGCCCGCCACCCAGCCGCCGCCATGGAAGTTCAGCACCACCGGCAGGTGGGCAGTGCTGTCGCGCCAGGGACGATAGACATCGAGCTTGAGTTCCTGACCGCTCGCGCGCAGGTAGGTGATGTTCGGCTCGACCGCCATCTCGTGGCTGAGCAGGACGGCGGTGTGTAACGGACCTTGCGCGGCGGAGTCCGGCGCAGCGCCGTCCTGGGCCAGGCTGGACGCGCAAGTGCAAGCCGCGGCCAGCAGGCAGGCGACCTTCACGGCATGCAATCGGTGGTGCAGCGTGATGGTCGCCATGGGCGCTCCTTACATGTTTGGATAGTTGGGGCCGCCGCCACCTTCGGGCGTGACCCAGACGATGTTCTGGGTGGGATCCTTGATGTCGCAGGTCTTGCAGTGCACGCAGTTCTGGGCATTGATCTGCAGCCGGTCGCCGCCATCCTCGCGCTTGACGAACTCGTACACCCCGGCCGGACAGTAACGCTGTTCCGGGCCGGCATACCTGGCCAGGTTGACGTCGACCGGCACGCTCGGATTCTTGAGCGTCAGGTGGATCGGCTCGTCCTCGCGGTGGTTGGTGTTCGAGATGAACACCGACGACAGCTTGTCGAAGGTCAGCTTGCCATCCGGCTTCGGATAGGCGATCGGCTTGTAGTGCGAAGCCGGCTTCAGGCATTCATGGTCGGCGTGCCGGTGGTGCAGGGTCCAGGGCGCCTTGCCGCGGAACACGATCTGGTCGATGCCGGTCATGATCGTGCCCAGCACCAGGCCCTTGCTCATCCACGGCTTGAAGTTGCGCGCAATGTGCAGCTCTTCGTGCAGCCACGATTGCTCGAAGGCGGCCGGGAAGGCGCTCAGCTCGTCGCTCGAGCGGCCTTCGCCCAGCGCCGCGAAGGCGGCTTCGGCGGCCAGCATGCCGGTCTTGAGCGCGGCGTGGCTGCCCTTGATGCGGCTGGTGTTCAGGAAACCGGCATCGCAGCCGATGAGAGCACCGCCCGGGAACACGGTCTTCGGCAAGGATTGCAGACCCCCAGCGGTGATGGCGCGCGCGCCATACGAGATGCGCTTGCCGCCTTCGAAGAAGCCGCGGATGTCCGGGTGGGTTTTATAGCGCTGGAATTCCTCGTACGGCGACAGGTAGGGGTTCTGGTAACCCAGGCCGACCACATAGCCGACCGCGACCAGGTTGTTTTCCAGGTGGTACAGGAAAGAGCCACCATAGGTGTCGTTCGGCAGCGGCCAGCCGGCCGTGTGGATCACCAGGCCCGGCTGGTGTTTGGCCGGGTCGATTTCCCACAGCTCCTTAATGCCGATGCCGTAGGTCTGCGGATCCTTGCCCTTGTTCAGGTCATACTTCGCCATCAGCTGGCGGCCGAGGTGGCCGCGCGAACCTTCGGCGAAGAAGGTGTACTTGGCGTGCAGTTCCATGCCGAGCTGGAAGTCTCCGCCCGGCTCGCCCTCGCGGTTGACGCCCATATTGCCGGTGGCCACGCCCTTGACCGAGCCGTCCTCGTGGTACAGGATCTCGGCCGCCGGGAAGCCGGGGAAGATTTCCACGCCCAGGCTCTCGGCCTGCTGGCCCAGCCAGCGCACGACGTTGGCGAGCGAGACGATGTAGTTGCCGTGGTTTTTCAGCGCCGGCGGAATGGCGAACACGGGCGTCGAGAACGACTTGGTTTCGGTCAGGAACATGACACGGTCTTCCGTGACCGGCGTATTCAGCGGCGCGCCTTTTTCCTTCCAGTCAGGAATCAGTTCGTTCAGCGCACGCGGATCCATCACCGCGCCCGACAGGATGTGGGCGCCCAGCTCGCCGCCTTTTTCCAAGACGCAGACCGATACTTCCTGGCCTTTTTCTGCAGCCAGCTGCTTGAGCCGGATCGCCGCCGCCAGGCCGGCGGGGCCGCCGCCGACGATCACGACGTCGTATTCCATGGCTTCGCGCGGTCCGTATTGTTCGAGGAGGTTGGTTGTCTCTGTCATGGTTGTTGGTGTGCTCTCAGTGAGGCAATCTTGAAAATAGCACGAGTGTGCGGGTTTTTGTTGTCGAATGCAACTTGGGCGCCATTGTAAAGGCAATATTAGATGAGGCAATCTAATACTGGACATTTGTGGGATCATTATGCTTTCGCAATCAGAACCTGACAGAAGGGTTCTTGGCCGGCACGACAGCATTGGGGAGCGGGACGTGGGAATTGAAGTCAATTTCGAAGGAAAGATTGCATTGGTCACCGGCGCGTCGAGCGGACTCGGCGCGCGCTTCGCGAAGGCGCTGGCCGGGGCCGGGGCCCAGGTCGTCCTGGCCTCGCGCCGGGTCGAGCGCCTGAAGGAATTGCGCGCCGAGATCGAGGCCGACGGCGGGGCGGCGCACGTGGTGCGCCTCGACGTGACCGACCTGGGCAGCATCAAGGCGGCGATCGCGCACGCCGAGACCGAGGCCGGCCCGATCGATATCCTGGTCAACAACTCCGGCGTCTCGTCGACCCAGCGTCTGCTCGATGTCGGCGAAGACGACTATGGCTATATCATGGACACCAATCTGCGCGGGGCCTTCTTCATGGCCCAGCAGACGGCCAAGCGCATGATCGCGCGCGCCAAGGGCGACCCGCGCAAGCAGCACCGCATCGTCAACATCGCCTCGGTCGCGGGCCTGCGGGTGTTGCCGCGCATCGGCGTGTATTGCATGAGCAAGGCCGGCGTGGTGCAGATGACCAAGGCGATGGCGGTGGAGTGGGGCAAATACGGGATCAACGTGAACGCGATCTGTCCCGGCTACATCGCCACCGATTCGAACGAGGATTATTTCGACACCGAGCCGGGCCGCAAGCTGATCGAGATGTTGCCGCGCAAGCGGCCGGGAAAGCCGGAAGACCTCGACGGGCTGCTGCTGCTGCTGGCGGCGGAAGAAGCCCATTTCATCAATGGCGCCATCATCACGGCCGATGACGGGATGACGGCGCAATAATTTTTTGGGAAGCAGAGACAGGGAATGAGTAGCAAGAAGTTGGTTCACACCATGCGCATGCCGATTCGCTGGGGCGATATGGACGCCATGGGGCATGTCAATAACACGAATTATTTCCGCTATATCGAGTCGGCCCGCATCGCCTGGCTGGAACAGGTGGGCGGCCTGCCGGATTCGCGCGACGAAGGACCGGTGATCGTCAATGCCTCGATGAATTTTCTCAAGCAATTGACCTATCCCGGCGATATCGAGGTGCGCACCTTCGTGGCGCCGCCGGGACGCTCGAGCGTCGAGGTGTCGCACGAAATCCGCCTGATCGGGGCGGACGGCGAACCGGGCGACCTGCATGCCGACGGCGTGGCCAAGGTGGTGTGGGTCGACTTCAAGCTCGGCAAGTCGGCGCCCTTGCCGGAATCCCTGCGCGCCGGGCTCCCGACCGCGTAAGACGAGACCGCCCACCATCGTCTTCGGCCGTCGCGCGATCGCCGACAGGTTCGCGGTCGCGCGCCGAGGCTATGCCGGCCTCGGCATTCCAGCGCCCGACCAGCCGCGCCATGCCTGCGCAATCGTGGCAGCGCGACGGTACGACGCGTGTTATCGAACACGTGTCGCAATCAGCGAAATTCAATCAGCTCATCCCATTCAGCCGCGTAATGGCGTGCATCGCTGCATGTCATCCACGATCGACGAGGCATCGTTCAACTAGTTGTTCGATATCTCGCTATCGCTTATCGACGGATACGGCTGTGAATAAGTCTCTGTATGCTGTATTAGTGGCAGCATGTCGAATAGAAACTCTGTTTCCCCGAGTGCATCGATGAATGCCGGTTCCGCATTTTTTACCCCCGGTTCAATTTCTAGAGGGGAAAAATCTTTGTTTATTTGAGTTGATGAAATAGCCAACAGAAAATATTTTCCTTATGTGATGGAACTCCTTGGTCTTTGGAATCCTCAAACGACCTCATTCATCATTTGTGTAAGGAAAGATTCTGTGAACAATTCCACTCGACTCCAACCGAAAGCCAAACTCATGGTGCTTGCCCCTGCGTTTGCCGTACTCGCCGCATGTGGTGGTGGCGGGGATCCTGCCTCGCTCGACCCGGCCAGTGTTTCTCTGGCAGAAGTAGAAACGCCAGTTCGTCCCGCCGATTACGCGCCCGACAGCGCTGCCACTACCGCAGCCGATGCGCCCGCCACCGACGCCACGCCGGATGGCCAATCCACCGACGTCGCCCCCGCGGCCACGACCGATGCCCCCAGCGGAAACAAGTCGCTGGCAACCGTGGTCGCCGCCGCGGGTGCGCGCGATCCCCTCAAGCAACCGTTTGCCAGCAACAGCATCTGGAATATGCCGATCGGCAGCAATGCACGGTTCGTGCGCGCCAACCTGAATTCGCGTCCGGGCAATAATATTTGGGCACAAATGCCCGGTATCGACGACGAGAAAATCATCCTCAAGCCAACCGCGCCGCTGGTCAATATCAACTACAGCAGCGCCGCCTGGACTGGCAGGAATCGTTGCAGCGCCACGGGCGGCCTGATGTACCAGGTGCCGATGCCCAGCAATTACATCATTCCTAATACCAACAAGAACAGCTCGGCCGTGTTCCTGATGAGGGATGGCCGCACACTGGTGCAAACCCAGCCGGTGGCGCGCTGCACCGCCGGAGGCCCGGCCACGTCCTTCGCCAAGTTCTCCAATGTCGACCTGTATGGTTCAGGCATTACCGGCGCGCACGGCGGCTCGGGCCTGTCCGCGATCGGCGGCAGCATCCGCCTCGGTGAGCTGCGTCCGGGCACCACGACCGGTCCGCGCCATGCGCTGAAGGTCAATGTGTACGCCAAGGAAGCGCTGTTCAGGTGCACGACGCGCAGCGCCTGCTCGCGTTGGCCGGCAACGACCTCCGACAGCTATGCGGTCGGCTGGTACGGCAGCGCAACCGGCAACAGCAACACCGCCATGAAGATGGGCGCCTTGCTGGCGATCCCGGGCAGCACCTCGATCACCTCGCTGGGCCTGGAAACCACGCCGGCCAAGCAGCTGGCCTGGACGTTGCAGAACTATGGCGCCTACATCGTCGACGACACCTATGCGCCTGGTTTCGACATCAGCGCCGAAGACGGTCCGGACGGCTCGAAACGCGCCGAGTTCCGGCGCGACTGGGGCTTCGACATGAACCAGAAGGTCCAGGGCAATACCGCCTGGGTGCGTGACATCCAGCGCCTCATGCGCGCACTGAGCGTGGTCGACAACAACAGCCCGACCAGCATCGGTGGCGGCGGCACCCCGCGCCAGCCTCTGGCGCCTGCCATCGCGCCATAAGCGCTTCGCAAGAGCACGAGCCGCCGCATGAGAATGCGGCGGCTTTTTTTATGGGCGGTGCAGGCGTCGCGTGAGCGCGGCGCCAAACGGCGCTTCGGCCGCATCATGATACTGATAACTTTGCCAATTATAATATCTGGCGTCGAATATGCTAATGCCGAATTAATATAAAAAATATTAAAAGAAATCTGCGCATGGCTTATAGCTTTTATCAAGATATCCCGTGAAAAATACCACTTCGCCTTGTTATTTGAATCGGCGGGGCGGGGCGATTCGCCGATCTTGTCGAAATGAATTTAATGAGGCAAGGTAAAACCATGCTCGACAGTGATAAATATTTATTGCTCATGCATGGTTTGATATTGATCACGCCAGACTGATCGCAAAAAAATAGAATTTGAATGTCAATTCAATTCATGCGGAGGCGTGGTCATAACATGGGCAATAAAAACACCACCGCTCATGCGATTCCAGCTAGTTTCTGGCAAGAAGGTAATCCGCCCTTTGCATCCCATGCAGACAAACACATTGTTTCCAGTCGCTTCTACGAGAACGCCATTCCAGACTTCGCGGACGCGGCCCTCGAGCGCCTCTACGCAAATATCTATTGCACCCTGACCCGGATCGGCATCTACGAGCGGCTTGACGCCATCCACACCTTCGTCGCCGCCGACGAGCATGACATCGCCCTGCTGATTCTGTTCCGGATCGATCGCGACACGGTCCGCATCGTCAACCAGCAGGTCGCCTTGAGCGAGGGCGACCTCGCTTACTTCGCCGTCAACGTGTTTTCCCGCTATCCGGCGGCGCGGCGCATCGAGGCCTACGCGCTCGACACGTTGATCGATGCGTCCACCTTCGCCTTCCCCGTCCAGGTCCTGCCCCAGCTACAAGAAAACGTGGTCGATCTTCCGCCCAGCGCGGACGCCTATATGCAGCAGTTGGGCAAGAGCACGAGGGAGCTGATGCGGCGCAGCATGCGCAAGTGCGCAGCGCAGTTTCCATCCTGCCGTTTCGAGGTGCTTTCCACGCAGCAGATCACCCCGCGCCATGTGCGCGAACTGGTCCACCTGACCGACCAGCGGATGGATGCGCGCCATGCCGAACCGTATGTCGTGAATACCGAGATCGACCGCATGCTCAGGCTGGCGCGCAGCTACGGCTACCTGGGCATCATGCTGATCGAAGAAAGAATCGTGGCTGCCACCCTCTATTTCAGGGTCGGGACGCGCCACTTCCTGCACCTGGTCGGCCACGACCCACGTTTCGACGCCTACCGGCTGGGCCGCCAGGTCAACCTGCATACGATCTTCCACGCCATCGCCACCGGCGGCCGCGAACTATGGATGATGGGGGGCCATGACGGCTGGAAGTCCCATTTCCTGGCGCGCCGCAAGACGCTGCGCAGCGTGACGATCTACCGCTCCCGGGCTGCGGCGCTCGTCTGTTGTCGCACCTTGTTGCGCAACGCAGCGCGCTCCCGGCTGCACCAGCTCCGGCTTCGCGTGGGCGAGGTGCAGGCGCGCGACGGCGCGGGCAGCCGGCTCCTCGGCCACTCGCTCGCCGCGCTGCGCCACGCCAGAAAGGGCCTGCGGCACCTGCGCTTCATGTCGGCGCGACGAATCGGCAAGCCGGGCTTCCAACGCGACGGGGGCGACACGGATGCCTGACGGCCCGCAGGGCATGAGGACGGGCGCGCTGTGGCCCGGCTTCGTTTCGAAACCACATGGTGGAACAATGAATGATCGACTCGACGATCGACTCGACCTGACAAGTGGCGCGGCGCGGCAAGAAACGCTGATCGTCGGACGGCCCTTTCCGCCGTCCCTGCGCGCACTGCTCGAGAAGTGCCACGAGAACGTGTTCTGCACGGAGGCGCGCTGCGCGGCGTTCCCGGCCGACGCCGAGGTGGCGTGCTATGTCGCGCTGCGCGACGGCGCTCCGGTCACGGCCGTGCTGTACCGCCGCGAAGGGGGCGCGATCACGGTCTTGAACGAGCTGTTCGCCATCGAGGGCGGACAGGTCGAACAGATGGTGCGCTGCCTGCTCGCGCGGCACGAGGGCGTCCGCCTGATTCATTTCCCGGCGGTGCAGGCGCAACCCTCGCCCATGCCGTTTCCGTGCCAGCGCTATGGCGCCACCGAAGACCTGGTGATCTCGCTGCAGGGCACGCCCGACGCCTATCTTGCCAGCCTCGGGCCGAATACCCGCGCGGCGATCCGGCGCGCCCAGCGGATGGTCGCGCAGCAGGCGCCGGACCTGGCGTTTACCTTCCATGGCCCCGACACCATCGAGCGCTCCGATCTGGCCGCCCTGGTCGGACTCAACTGCCTGCGCCTGTCGCACAAGGGACAGTCCCCGAGCCACACGGCGGACTCGCTGGCCATGCTGGAGAGCATGCTCGGCGCGTATGGATGCGTCCTGTTCGCCCGAAGCGGCGGGCGCATCCGCGCCGGGGTGGCGTGTACCCATGTGGGCCGGCATGCCTACATGCACGTGATCGCGCACGATCCCGGCTTCGACCAGGCCCGGCTCGGCCTGCTGTGCTGCTTCATGAGCATCTGCGAGTCGATCCGGCGCGGCATGCGCGAGTACCACCTGCTCTCCGGCCGCTATGACTACAAGCGCAGGCTGCTCGGGCAGCAGCGCGACTTCGACCGCATCGTCGTGTACCGCTCGCTGGCCGCGGTCATGGCGAGCCTGCCGACCTATGCCCGCACCCTGGCGCGCGCGCGGGGGCGCCAGGCCAAACAGCGCATTTCGTCCTGGAGGCGATCGTGGAAATCCTAGATGTCGGCCGGCCCCGGTCCGAACGCGAGCGCACCGGCCCACCCGAACAGCTGCCATTGCTGTGGGAAGAGACCGAGGCTCCGGCTCCCGCGCAAGCCGCGCCGCGCGCGGCGAGCGAGCGCGATGCGGCCATGGAGCGCGAGACGCGGCGCGCCAAGACGGTGCTCCTGACCCTGCTCGGCGCGATCCTGCTGGCTTCCCATTTCCTTTAAAACAAGGGCGCACACACGCCTGGAGCGACAGCCATGAACCATGAAAAGAAAATCGTGATGCTCGGAACCCATGTCGACGGCTGCGGCGGCATCGCATCGGTCATCGCGGTGTACCGGGCCGCGGGGCTGCTCGCGCGGCGCGACATCGTCTACCTTCCGACACATCGCACCGGGCCGGGGCGGGCCAAGGTCCACCTGTTCGCGCAGGCCCTGATGGCCCTGCTCCGCCACCTGGCCAGGGGCGAGGTCGCGCTGCTGCACATCCACGTGGCCATCAACGCCAGCTTCTGGCGCAAGTACGTGTTCTTCCTGCTGGGTTACCTGTTCCGCGTGCCGGTCGCGCTGCACCTGCACGCGGGACGCTATCCCGAGTACTACCGCACCGGGTGCGGCCCGCTGGCCCGCCTGCTGATGCGCTTCGCCTTCGACCGGGCGCGGGCCGTCGTCGTCGTCTCGAGCGAACTGCAGGCCTGGGTGCGCGCCGTTTCCTCCCAGCGCCGTGTCGTCGTCCTGCACAACCCGGTGCTGCTGCCGCAGCGCGACGAGGCGCAGGCGCCCGCGCGCGCGCCGGCGACGCTGGTCTTTCTTGGCCATCTCGAGGCGGGCAAGGGCTGCCACGACCTGCTGCGCGCGATGCGCACGATCGTCGCGTCCGTGCCGCAGGCGCGGCTGCTGCTGTGCGGCGACGGGCAGCGCGACGAGACGCGCGCGCTCGTCGCGACCCTTGGACTGCAGGCCAGCGTCGACCTGCCGGGCTGGGTCGACGCACGCGAACGCGCGGCCCTGCTCGACACGGCAACCGTCTTCGTGCTGCCGTCGCACGCCGAGGGCTTGCCGATGAGCTTGCTGGAGGCGATGGCGCATGGCGCCCCGGTCGTCGCCACGGCGGTCGGCGGCATCCCGGAGGCGGTGCGCGATGGGGTGGAAGGCGTGCTGGTCGCCCCCGGCGATCCCGGGGCGCTCGCCGCCGCGGTGCTCGGCCTGCTGGCCGATCCGGATGCCCGCATGCGCCTGGGCGCCGCCGGCCGCGAGCGGGTCCGGACCGAATTCTCCAGCACCCGGATGATCGCCACGCTGGAAGACCTGTACGAGAAACTCGCGGCACACGAGGCGCGCCGGCCGGGAAGGCGCGAGCGCTTCGACGAGAAAATCGGCTGACCGGGCCGCGTCCGACCAGGGAGAATCCATGAAGATTTGGTTCGATCTATCCAATTCGCCGCACATCAATATGTTCCGCACGATGATCCGCGACCTGCAGCGGTCCCACGAGGTCATCGTCACCAGCCGGCCGCTGGCCAATACCGAAGACTTGCTGCGCATGCACCGCATCCCGCATACGACCGTGGGCGTGCACTATGGCCGCTCCCTGATCGGCAAGGCCTGCGGCTTCCCGATCCGGGTCGCGCAGCTGGTGCGCTTCCTGCGCCGGCGCGGGGTCGAGGTAGCGGTATCGCAGAGCTCTTTCCACTCGCCCGTCGTGGCCCGGCTGCTGGGCATCCGCTCGGTCTACCTGAACGACAACGAGCATGCGGCGGGCAACGTGCCGGCCTTTGCCTGCGCCGACCGGATCATGGTGCCAGAATTTCTGAGCGCCCGGAACCTCAGGCGCCAGGGCGCGCGCCTGGCCAAGGTCGAGCGCTATCCCGGCGTGAAGGAGGGGATCTACCTGTGGGAGTATGCGCAGCGCCGCGCGCCGCCGCCGAGATCGCCCCATCCGCAGGCGCCGCCGCGCATCTTCGTCCGTCCCGAGTCCTGGACGGCCCAGTACTACCGGGGACCGCGCAATTTCCTGGACGATGTCATCGGCGCGCTGCAGCACCGGGCCAGCGTCACGGTGCTGCCGCGCTCCCGCGAGCAGTACCAGCACTATGCCGGCGCGGCGTTCAAGGCTTGCCGCACCCTGTCCGGCGTGATCGACATCGACGCCATCGCCGGCGACTGCGACCTGTTCATCGGCGCGGGCGGCACCATGACGCGCGAGATGGCCGTGCTGGGCGTGCCCACCATCTCGGTCTACCAGGACGCGCTGCTCGACGTCGACCGCTACCTGATCGCCGAAGGCGCCTGCGCCCACCTGCCTGCGCTCACCGCGCAGGACGCCCTGGATTACCTGGCCTCGCGCGAGCGGGCCGGTCCCAACGCCGGCCTGCTCGCCAAGGGGCGCGCCGCCTACGACATGATCAAGCACGAGGTGACCCATGCACACGCCTGACACGCCCCCCATCCGCATCGCCATCGCCGGCCTGGGCAAGATGGGCCTGTCGCACCAGGCCATCGTCAACGCCCATCCCGACCTGGAGCTGGTCGCCGTCTGCGATCCCGCCACCTGGCTGCTGGACATCATCGGCCGCTACACCGGGGTGGCCACCTACAGCGACTACGCGCGCATGCTCGAGCGCGAGCGGCTCGATGCGGTGCTGGTCGCCACGCCCTCGCGGCTGCACGCGCGGATGGTGCGCGCGGCGCTCGAGCACGGCCTCGACGTGTTCTGCGAAAAGCCGTTCTGCCTGGACGTCGAGGAGGGCGCGCGCCTGGTGGCGCTGGCCGCCGCGCGCGGCGCGGTGACCCAGGTCGGTTACCACAACCGCTTCCTGGGCACGTTCGAAGAGGTCCGGCGCCTGCTCGACGTCGACGCGATCGGGCGCGTGCATCACGCGCGCGTCGACTGCTATGGCCCGGTGGTGCTGCGCCCGAAGGGAGCGACCTGGCGCAGCAGCCGCAACGAGGGCGGCGGCTGCCTGTACGACTACGCCTGCCACGGCATCGACCTGCTCAATTTCACGGTCGGCCCGCCGACCGGCGTATCGGGCTCGATCCTGAGCAGCGTATTTTCGGCGTCGGCCGACGACGAGGTGTATGCCAACCTGTCTTACGCCGACGGCAAGACCGCGCAGCTGTCCGCCAACTGGAGCGACGACAGCCACCGCAAGATGTCGACCACGCTCGTGCTGTGGGGCACCAACGGCAAGATCGAGGCCAGCCGCCAGGAGCTGCACATCCACCTGCGCACGCCGGTGGCGGCCCGTCCCGACCTGGCGGCAGGCTGGAACGTCCGCTATACCACCGAGCTGACCAGGCCGGTGTGGTTCTACCTGCGCGGCGAGGAGTATTCGGCGCAGATCGATTATTTCGCCGAATCGATCCGGCAGCGCCGGGTCGAGAGCCACTGCAGCCTGGCCGCGGGCCTGGCCACCGACCTGGTGGCCGACATGATCCGGCGCGACGCCGCCGGCGCGGTCGGCGCCGGCGCAGGCGCCGGGGCTGGCGCCGGCGCCGACCTGGCGCTCGCGCGCGGCGTCCCGGGGCGCTGGGGAAGGCTGCGCGACGCGATCCTGAGTTCGCCCGAGACGATCATGAAGGCATTGAAAGGGAGCCCCTGATGGACCGTATTCTATTTGGAGACAACCAGTTCTTCGGCATCAACCACATGTCGGACGAGCATGCGCGGGCCCAGAGCATGCAGTTCCAGAGCAACGAGGCCATCCTGGTGATGCTCGATGGCGTCCTGGAAGAGGGCATCGAGGTGCTGATGTGCACCACCCACGAGCGGGTCGCGGCGATCTGCGAGGCCATCCGCGCGCAGCCGGCGCGCTACCGCCAGCTGAAGATCTATCCCTGCATGCCTTACGCGCACAAGTATGCCAACGCCGTGTCCGAACTGGGCATCATCGAGGCGGTCCGCAAGTTCCTGCCGGATGAGTCGCCGCTGACGGCGGCGGTCAAGAGCGGCATCGCGGTGGCGCGGCGCGACGTCGACGCCCTGATCCGGCGTCTCATCGACGCCGAAATGAAGATGTTCGCGGCGATCCCGACCCCGGTCGTCTTCCTGCAGAACGTGGTCACCGACCTGGCGCTGGGCCTCGGCTTCCACGACGCGCTGCGCACCTTCCACGACCATGTGCGCGAGCGCTACGGGGCCGAACCGGGTTTCATCACCATGAACCTTCCCCGGCTGCTCGAAGCGCTCGACGCCGTGGGCATCGACAACCCGATCGTCTGCGCCAACGTCAACAAGATCGGCTTCCGGATGTGCGGCGGCCTGCCGGCCTACGAGGAAACGGTCGCGTCGCGCAAGTTCCGCGCGGTGGCGATGTCGGTGTTCGCTTCCGGCGCGATCCCGGCCGAGGAAGCGATCGAGTACGTCTGCGGCCAGCCGCGCATCGAGTCGATCGTGTTCGGCGCCTCCAGCCTGGGCAAGGTGCGCAATACCAAGTACCTGATCGACCACTACACGGCGCTGGGAAGGGGCGAGCCATGCAGTGGGCGCGTATGAAGCCGCTGCGCGTCGGCCTGTTGCTCGAGACGCGCGCGAGCGACGCCTATACGGCCGCCCTGTGCGACTGGCTGGCCGAACACGGCGACCTCGAGCTGGCGCTGGTGCTGGTCACCGACGGCGCGCCGCCGGGCCGGGCGGGGCGCAAGCGCCGCCCCGCGGCCCGGGGACCGACCGCGCCGCAGTCGTCGCCGCAGCCGTCGCCGCGCACACCGCTGCTGTTTGCCGGCGTGATGGCCCTCGAGCGTCAACTGCTGCGCCACTATGAAGCGCACCGCGCGCACCTGGACGTGGTCGACGTGGCCGCGCTGGCCGCCGCGCGCGGCGTGCCGGTGCGCAGCGTGGCGCCGTCTGCGGCGGCGCCCGATCCCGCATCGGCCGCGGCGTCCGACGCTGCGCTCCCGGCGATCTCGGATCCGGAGCTGGCCGGGTTCGACCTCGACCTGCTGGTGTGCTGCGATGGCGCCACCTGCGACGAGCGCCTGGGCGGCGCGGCGCGCCTCGGCGCCATCGGCATCGACTACCGGCGCGACCGGATCGCCGGCGGCGCGCCCATCGGCTTCTGGGAAACCTACCACCGTACGCGCAAGACCGGATTCGCCATCGTCCGGCTGGGACGGCCGGGGGAGGCGGGCCAGGTCCTGGTCGAGGGGGCGTTCCGCACCAAGTATTCCTTCCTGCTCAACCAGGCGCACCTGTTCTGCAAGGCGCATGCCCAGTTGCGCAGGCTGCTGGACGACGTGGCCGCGACGCGCAAGCTGCCGGCCGTGCGCGATCCGGTCCCTTACTCGGGCTGCTGCCTGGCGTCGCCGGGCAGCCTGCACGCGCTGCGCTACGCGTTCAAGCTGGCCGGGCGGCTCGGCATGCGCGGCCTGCGACGCATCCTCGGCATCCGTCACAAATGGACGCTGTCGGTGACCCGTTCCGGGTGGCGCAACGCCGTCTTGTGGCGCGGCGTGCCGGTGGCCGCCCCGGACGGGCATTTCTGGGCCGATCCCTTCCTGCGGGTCCATGCCGGAAGGATCTTCTGCTTCGTCGAAGACTATGTCTACGCCACCAATCGCGCGCATATCTCGGTGCTCGAGATCACCCAGGCCGACGTCAAGTGCCTCGGCGTGGCGCTGCGCGAGCCGTTCCACCTGTCGTTTCCGTTCCTGTTCGAATACGCCGGCCGTCTCTACATGTGCCCCGAGACCTCCGAGAGCAACCAGATCCGCATCTACAAATGCGACGAGTTCCCGCTGCGCTGGTCGCTCGATTCGGTCGCCATCGACGGTATCTCGGCCGCCGACTCGATGTTCTTCGAGCACCGCGGTCGCTGGTGGCTGCTCACCAGCATCGACCGCGCGGGCCTGAACGACCACTGCTCCGAGCTGTGCCTTTTCCACGCGCCCGATCCGCTCGGCGGAGCGTGGACGCCGCACCCCATGAACCCGCTCTACATCGATACCGACATGGGGCGCAATGCCGGCCTGATCGTGGACGAAGGCCGCATCTACCGCGCCGCCCAGCGCCAGGGCTTCGACCAGTACGGCGAAGGCCTGGCCCTGTACGAGATCATCGAACTCGACGAAACCAGGTATTCGGAGCGCAAGGTCACCGACATCCGGCACGACTATCTGCAGCGCTCGCTGGGCAGCCACCATATCTCGTCGGACGGCGATGTGACCGTGGTCGATATCAAGACCCATTGTTTCGCCCCCTGAGGGCTGGAGCCGACGAGGAGCCGATGAACGATCCGATCGTGCCACCGCTGTCGCCGCCTCTGGCGGCGTCGACCCCGGCGTCCGCCGCGCGTCCGCCCGGCGCGGCCCGGCCCGCCGGGCCGGCGCTCGTGTACCTGGCCTGCCTGGGTGCGGCGCTGGCGGTCGGCATGGCTTGCGAGTTCCTCGGCGGCGTGCGCGCCGCCGCCGTCCTCGGCGCCAGCGTCGTGGCCTTGCTCGGCATGCGCGATTTTCGTGTCCTGGCCGTGGCGGTGGCCTTCCTGCTGCCCTATGTGCCGACCTGGTTCCTGTCCGAAGGCGTGGCCGGCCAGTCCGGCCAGCGCATCGTCGCCCTGGTGATGCTGCTCACCCTGATGTCGGTCGCTTGCGGCCATGCGCTCGATCCCTGGCGCATCCGCTATCCCCGCTGGCGGCCGGCCTTCCTGGCCTATGTCGCCATGGTCGTGTTCGCGGCCCTCAACGGCGCCCGGTCGGCAAGCGCCATCCCGGAATATTTCAGGGTGCTCGAGGTGGTGGTCGAGACGACCCCGCTGGGCTACCTGAAGGTGAGCCTGTTCGTGCCCATGCTGGTCGTCGCCGGCTGCGCGTTCATGGGCCTGCTGGCGGCGAACGTGCGCGACCCGCGCTGGCTGCTGCTGCCGGTGCTGTCGTCGGCGGTGCTGCTGGCTGTGCTGGTCTGCCTGTTCGCGCTGCATGGCGCCAGCGCCGGCGCCGACCTGGCGCAGCAGGAGTCGCGCAGCTCGCTGTCGGCGCTGGGCCTGCATGCGAACGAGCTCGGCCTGCTGCTGAACATGGCGCTGGCCCTGGCGCTCTGCGCCCTCGGGACGACCGGGCGCGCCACGGCGCGCGTCGCGCTGGCGCTGGCCTGCCTGGTGCTGATGGCGGGCGTCCTGATGACCTTCTCGCGCGGCGCCTTTCTCGGGCTGGGGGTGGTCATCCTGTATGCGCTGGCGACCGTGCGCGGACGCAACTGGCCGGTCTGGGTGCTGGTCGCGCTGGCGCTGGTCGTGGCCCTGTCGTCCGATTCCCTGGCGCAGCGGGCGCTGCACGGCATCGGCGGCGGCGACCTCGACCTGCTCAGCTCGGGCCGCATCGACGCCATCTGGCTGCCGCTGTTGCCGGAGATACTCGATCACCCGATCCTGGGCGCCGGCCACGCATCCATCTTGTGGTCGCAGGCGGCGCAGGCGCGCACGATCCTGCCGGTGGGCCATCCGCACAGCGCCTACCTGGGCGCGCTGCTCGACGTCGGCATCGTCGGCAGCGTGCTGACCGCGCTGTTCTTCGCCCATGCCTGGCGACTGTTGCGGCGCGCGGCGCGCCAGGCCGGCGGCGCGGCGCTGGCCGGGTTCTTCGGCGGCGGCGCGGCCTGCATCCTGCTGCTGCTGGTCCAGGGCCTGACCGACGACAGCTTCATGCCGTCGTTCACGCATGTGTATTTCTGGCTGTGCTACGGCGCGGCCGTCGGGACCCTGGCCCGTGCGCACTGCGCGGCCGCGCAGCCTGCGGCTGCGCAGCACGCGCCGGTACGCGGCCGGCCCGCAGTGGAGGAGAGGGCATGAAAGTCTGTTTCGTCGGCATGGACAACCTGCCGGTGCTGGCCGAGGAATTCAATATGCACGGGATCGGCGGCGAGCAGGTCCAGCAGACGCTGCTGGCACGGGCACTGGTGCGGCGCGGTTTCGACGTCAGCATGGTGGTGTACGACTACGGCCAGCCCGACCACCACAGCTGGTCGGGCATCGTCACCCATCGCGCGTTCCGCCAGGCGGCCGGACTGCCGGTGCTGCGCTTCGTGTATCCACGCTGGATCAAGACCTGGCGCGCCTTGCGGCGCGCCGACGCCGACGTGTACTACCTGAGCTGCGCCGGCATGCAGCTGGGGCTGGTGGCGCTGTTCTGCCGCCAGTACGGCCGCAAGCTGGTGTTCCGGGTCGCGCACGACAGCGACTGCGAGCCGGATGCGCTCCTGATCAAGTACCGGCGCGACCGCAAGCTGTACGAATACGGCTTGCGGCGGGCGCACCTGGTGCTGGTCCAGACCCAGCGCCAGCGCGACGCCATGCTGCAGAACTACCGGCGCGACAGCACGGTCGCGCGCATGCTGGTGCAGGCCGCGGCGGGGCCGGTGGAGCGCGATATCGACGTGCTGTGGGTGAACAACCTGCGCCAGTTCAAGCGTCCCGACCTGCTGCTCGAACTGGCGCGCCGCCTGCCGCACCTGCGCTTTTGCATGATCGGCGGCGAGCAGCCCGGCGCCGCCGAACTGTATGCCGGCATCGCGGCGCAGGCCGCGCTGTTGCGCAACCTGTCCTTCAGCGGCCGCGTGCCGTACCACCGGATGGCCGAGCGCTATGCGGCGGCGCGGGTGTTCGTCAACACCTCGGACAGCGAGGGCTTTCCCAACTCCTACCTGCAAGCCTGGATCCACGGCACGCCCACGGTCGCTTTTTTCGACCCCGACGGCGTGATCGCCCGCGAAGGACTCGGCCATGCGGCAACGACGCTGGACGACATGGCGGCGCAGGTCGCCACGCTGGCAGCGGGCGGCGCCGAATGGCACGCGCGCAGCGCGCGCTGCCGCTCCTACATGGAGCGCCATTATGCCGAGCAGGACGTGCTCGGCCCCTATCTGGATGGACTCGAGGAGGTCTGCCATGGAACAAGGAACTGAACGGCCGCTGCATGTGATGTTCCTGGTCGTCTCGGCCAGCGTGGGCGGGGCCGAAACCCACGCGGTGACGCTGGCGCGGGCGCTCGACCGGCGCCGCTTCTCGGTGTCGCTGGTCTATCTGAAGGACGAGGCCGAGATCCCGGGCGCCTTCGACGACGAGCAGTGCCGGGTGTCGGCGTTCTGCCTGAACGCCCGCAACAAGCTCGACCTGGGCGCGGCGCGCCGGCTGGCGGACTATGCGGCGCAGCGCGAGGTCGACATCGTCGTCTGCGCCAACCCGTATCCGCTGATTTATGCGTGGGCGGTGCGGCTGCTGTCGCGGCGCCGCCTGCGGGTGGTCGAGATCCTGCATTCGACCGAGCCGTTCACGCGGCGCGCCTGGCTGCAGATGTATCTGTACCGGCCCCTGATGTGGATGTCCGACCTGCTGGTCTTCGTCTGCAAGAACCAGCGTTCGTACTGGGAGACCCAGCGGGTCAGGGCGCGCAGTTCGCAGGTGGTGCACAACGGCGTGGACCTCGGCCGCTTCAGGAACGATTTCGGGCCGGCGCAGATCAGCGCCTTCCGCCGGGCGCACGGCTTCGCGGGTCACGATTACGTGGTCGGCGTCTGCGGCATCCTGCGCCAGGAGAAGGGGCACCAGGACCTGCTGCGCGCGCTTCATATGGCGCGCACGGCCGGCACCTGCGCCAAGTGCCTGATGATCGGCGATGGGCCGATGCGGCCGGCGATCGAGTCCACCATCGACAGCCTGCGCCTGACCGGGGACGTGGCGATCACGGGCGTGCTGGCCGACGTGCGGCTCGCCATCGGCTCGTGCGACGTCATCGTGGTGCCTTCGCATAACGAGACATTCTCGATCGCGGCGCTCGAGGCGATGGCCCTGGGTAAACCCCTGATCATGGCCGACGTCGGCGGCGCCTCGGAGCAGGTCGAGCACTCGGGCAATGGTTACCTGTATCCCAAGGCCGACGTGGCCGCGCTGTCCGACCGCATCCTGCGCATGGCCGATCCCGGCTGCCGGAGCGCGTTCGGCGCCGCCAGCCTGCGCAAGGTGATCCACGAATTCTCGCTGACGCGGATGGTGGACGCCTACGTGCGCGAACTCATCGACCTGGCGCGCGACTGACATGGCACGCGCCGGTCGCGCCATGGGATTGAGCCGGTCGGCGGCGTTCCTGACCGCCGGCGGCATGGTCGAATTCGCCTTGCAGTTCCTGCTGCCCGTGATCCTGGTGCGCCAGCTCGACGCCGACACGTTCGGCCAGTACCGCTTCCTGACCCTGATGCTGGGCACGGCGCTGGCGCTGGCGCCGGCCTTCATGCCGCAGGCGCTGTACTACTTCCTGCCGCGCGCCGGCGGGCGGCAACTGACGGTGATCGGCAACGTGCTCGCCTACCTGGCCTGCATGGGCCTGGTGGTGGCCCTGCTCGCGAGCCCGGCCAGTCCGCTCGCGGGCGACCTGTCGCGCGCGCTGCACGGGGCCACGCACGGCCTGTCGGCGCTGTACCTGGGCTTGTCGGTGCTGTTGACGATCACGACCACGCTGGCGATCGCCGAAGGGCGCATCCTGTGGCATTGCAGCACCGAGCTGGCGCTGGCGCTGCTGCGCACCGCGCTGGTGGCCCTGGCCGCGATCCTGTCGCACGACATCGCCTGGGTGCTGGCGGCGCTGGTGCTCGATGCCGCGCTGCGCCTGGCGGTGCTGGCCGCCTATTTCCTGACGCGGCCTGGCGGAGCGCGCCTGCGCTGCGCGCCGGCGAGCCTGCTGGCGCAACTGCGTTATGCGCTGCCGTTCGCCGCGGGCGGCAGCCTGTTCGCGATGCGGGCCCAGGCCGACGGCTGGATCGCCGCGTCGCTCCTGCCCACGCACGTCTTTGCCGCGTTCACCATCGGCGCGGTGGTGCTGCCGGTCGCCTCGCTGATCCGCCAGCCGATCAACAGCGCCATGCTGCCGCACCTGAACCGCGCCTTCGCCGGCGGCGCCCGCGCCGAAGTGCACGCGCTGCTGCTCAAGGGGAGCGGGGCGGCGACGCTGCTGCTGGCGCCGCTGGCCGGTGCGCTGTTCCTGCTGGCGCCCGAGATCGTGGCGCTGGTCTACACCGAACGCTATCTGGCGGCGGTCCCGGTGATGCGCCTGTACCTGCTGCTGGTCGCGCTGCAGTCGGTGGCGGTCGGCTTCGCGATGCCGGCGCTCGACATGGGCCGGCTGGCGCTGCGGATCAATCTTGCCGGGCTGGCGTTGTCGGCCGCCCTGAGCCTGGCCGGCGTGCACTGGTTCGGCCTGGCCGGGGCGGCGCTCGGCAGCGTGGCCGCCTTCGTGCTGTGCGAACTGGCCAATGCGCGCGCCGTGGGGAAGGTGCTGGGCCGGCCATGGCGCGCGATGTTCCCGCTGCGGCTGGCGGGGCTGGTGCTGGGCGCCTGCGTAGCCGCGATCCTGCTGGCCGAATGGTGCGCGCCGGCGTTCGGCGCCGGCCCGTGGCGCTCCCTCGGGGGCAAGCTGGGCGTGTACGCCGCCGCGGCCCTGACGCTGTTCGCCGCCTGCGGCGGCCTGGGGGAGCTGCGCCGCCTGTGCGCGCCGTTCGCCGTTCCCGGCGTGGCGCCGGCCGCGGCGCGGCCGCCATCGGCCTGAATGTCGCTGTCGCGGGTGTGCATAGGCACCTGGAACCCGCGTCAGCGTCGGCCGAGGGCGCGTCGAACACCTATACGGCTTGCTGAGGTACGGGTCGCCTTGATTTAGCTCAGCAAGGAACGTGTTTATCGCGCTAGGGTAGTGATTGCAGGGTTGCCGTCACGCGCCAGGTCACTTAAATAGCCGCACAGCAGTGCGCTGTGCCGGTCCAACCGAGGGAACAGCATGGGCAAGAACGAAATCCTGACACCCGAAGTCACGCCGTTGGACAGGTTCGATCCCGGCCCCGCGCTGGTGCCATTCCGGCTGGCGGAACATGTCGGGGTGATGGTGCGCCACCGGCTGTTCATCGTGCTGGTCACCCTGTCGGTGGCGGCGCTGGGCACCCTCTATGCCCTGGCGCGGCCTCAGTCCTACACGGCCAACCTGCTCATCCACGTGACCGACATGCGCTCGTCCGAACCGCGCACGCTGCTCGGCGAGACGACGCCGGGTTCGGCCTACAAGCGCGCCATGTCCGAAGCCGAACTGCTGCGCTCACGCGCGGTCATCGGGACCGCCGCGACGCGCCTGCGGCTGGACGTGGTGGCCGAGCCGCGCTACTTCCCGGTGATCGGCACGGCGCTGGCGCGCTGGAATGCGCGCCACGGCCTGGCGCCGGCGCCGTACGGCGGCTATGCCTGGGGCGGCGAGCGCATCCGGGTCAGCGAACTGACCGTGCCCCCGGAGCTCCTCGACCAGCCGCTCCTTGTCACGCGCCTCGACCGGGAACGCTACAGCCTGCGCGCCGGGGACGGCCCCCGCGCCGTCGTCGGCCGGGTCGGCACGCCGCTGGCGGCGGCGCTGGACGGCGGCAGCGTGCACCTGACGATCGACGCACTGGAGGGCGCGCCGGGCACCGACTACCTGGTGGCGCGGCGCTCGGTGCCGGCCGTGATCGAGGAGATCGACGCCGGGCTGGACATTGCCGAGCTCGGCAAGGATACCGGCGTCCTCAGCGTGAGGCTCCAGGGCGCCGAGCCGCGCCGCATCACGGCCGTCCTCAACGAGATCGGCAACGTCTACATGGAGCATGTGCATCGCCAGAAAGCGAGCGAGTCGACCGGCTCGATGGACGTCCTGCGCGCGCGCCTTCCCGGGCTGCGCCAGCGCGTCGCCGCCGCCGAGGAGCGCTACGAATCCTACCGCCGCCAGCACGGCGCCGCGGACGTCGTCGAGGATACGCGCCTGGCGCTGGGCCGGCTGTCCTCGACCCGCGAGCAATTGGCCCAGTTGCAGCGCCGGCGCGCCGAGCTGGGCGTGCGCTTCGGGGACCAGCATCCGGAACTGCTGGCGCTCGACCGGCAGCTCGAAGGGGCGCGTCGCGAGATCGCCGGCCTCGAAGCGGACACCGGGCGCCTCCCCGCCGTGGCGACCGAGCTCGAGCGCCGCGCGCGCGACCTGAAGGCCGAGACCGACCTGTACAACGCGGTGCTGCGCCGGACCGAGGAACTCGACGTCGATGCCGGAGACCGCTCCAGCAACGTCAGGATCGTCGACGAGGCGGTCGTGCCAACGAAGCCGGCCGGTTCGCGCAAGGCGATCGTCGCCATCTCCGTCGTGCTCGGCCTGTTCTTTGGCATCGGCGGGGCCTTTTTCCTGACCTTGCGTGAGCGGCTGCGCCAGCAGTATGGGGGGGATGCATGAACCGGGTCGCGCGTATCGGAATCGTCCTGCTGGCCGCTGGCGTGTTGTGCGTCCTGCGCATCGCCCTCGTGTCCCTTGGGGTCCTGGTGTATCTGTTGCTGTTGCCGGGCGTGATCGCCATGAAGCGCGACTATCCCCACGCCGACCGGGTCTTCCTGTGGTGCGCGCTGCTGGGCTGGACCGGGGCGGCCTGGATCGCGGCCCTGGTCTTCGTCCTGACGCGGCGCTCAACCCCTGTGCGTGAATGCGGGCCATCGGCCCTTCATGGCCACCGGTGACGCGCCGTCGTATTCGCCCGGCGCGAACGGGCCGCTATCCGCGCACGCCCACCAGCTTGTGCACCAGCTCCGACGACGTCGATGCCGCGAATTTGCGCATCAGGCTGGCCCGGTGCATTTCCACCGTGCGCGGGCTCAGGGCCGTATCGCGTGCAATCATCTTGCTCGTCTTTCCTTCGACCAGCAGCGCCGCGATCTCGCGCTCGCGCGGGGTCAGTTGCGCCGTCACCGGACGTTTTTCGCTGACGTCCTCGAAGGTCCAGACACCGGCGCCCAGGGGTTGGGCCGGGTCCAGTGCGCGGCCCGTCACGTGGCACCAGAACAGTTCGCCGCTGGCGCGGCGCATGATGCGCTCGTCAGAATAGCGGCCCCGGGTATTCATGATGGGGATGATGCGGTCGCCGGTACGCAGGAATTCGTCCATCGTCGGGTACAGCACGCTGAACGACAGGCTTTGAAGGTGACCCGGCGGATAGCCGAACATTTCCTCCAGCGCGCCATTGCAGGTCTGGATCACGCGGTCGAGCGACACGCACATGCCGACCGGCGCGTGCTGGAAGATCATTTCATAGTCGATGCCCGGACTCTGTGGGTTTTGGTGGTTCATCTGATGCAGATCGACAGCCGTCTTCATTCGCCGTGCTATGTGTTGGGATTGGCCGTAGTTCTACGGTATTGTGCTTCGTTGTCACGTATTCTATGCTTAGAGTCTACTCAGTAGTACAAAAGAGCTTTGGCTTAACCTATAAAAGGGACGGGTATGAATAAAGTTTATCCTGACGCGCGCGCCGCCCTGGCCGGCATCGTTCAAGACGGCCAGACCATCGCCGTGGGCGGCTTCGGCCTGTGCGGCATTCCGGAAGCCCTGATCGCGGCGCTGCGCGATTCGGGCGTCAAGAACCTCACCGCCATTTCCAACAATGCCGGCGTGGACGGTTTCGGCCTCGGCCAGCTGCTGGAAACGCGCCAGATCAAGAAGATGATTTCGTCCTATGTGGGCGAAAACAAGGAATTCGCGCGCCAGTTCCTGGCCGGCGAACTCGAGCTCGAGTTCACCCCGCAGGGCACCCTGGCCGAGAAGCTGCGCGCCGGTGGCGCCGGCATTCCGGCCTTCTTCACCAAGACCGGCTACGGCACCATCGTCGCCGAGGGCAAGGAAACCCGTGAGTTCAACGGCGAGCACTACGTGATGGAACACGCGCTGTTCCCGGACGTGTCGCTGGTCAAGGCCCATATGGCCGACCGCGCCGGCAACCTGGTGTTCCGCAAGACAGCACGCAACTTCAATCCGAACGTGGCCATGGCCGGCAAGGTCTGCATCGTGGAAGTCGAGAAACTGGTCGAGATCGGCGAGATCGATCCGGACCAGGTGCACCTGGCCAGCATCTTCGTGCACCGCATCGTCCACAATCCGACGCCCGAGAAACGCATCGAACAGCGCACCGTACGCGCTTGATCACACACATTCGGAGACAAGAACATGGCATGGACTCGTGATGAAATGGCCGCGCGCGCGGCCCGGGAGCTGCAGGACGGCTTCTATGTGAACCTGGGCATCGGCTTGCCGACCCTCGTCGCCAACTATGTACCCAAGGATATCGAGGTGTTCCTGCAGTCCGAGAACGGCCTGCTGGGCATCGGCCCGTTCCCCACCGAAGCCGAAGTCGACGCCGACCTGATCAACGCCGGCAAGCAGACCGTGACGGCGCTGCCCGGTTCCGCCTACTTCAGCTCGGCCGACTCCTTTGGCATGATTCGTGGCGGCAAGATCAACCTGGCGATCCTGGGCGCGATGCAGGTGTCGGAACACGGCGACCTGGCCAACTGGATGATCCCAGGCAAGATGGTGAAGGGCATGGGCGGCGCGATGGACCTGGTCGCCGGCGTCAAGCGCGTGGTGGTCGTGATGGAACATGTCGCCACCGCCAAGGATGGTTCCACCAGCCACAAGATCCTGAAAAAGTGCGACTTGCCCCTGACCGGCGTGGGCGTGGTCGACCGCATCATCACCGACCTCGGGGTGATCGATGTGACCGATACCGGCCTCAAGGTAGTGGAGTTGGCGCCGGGCGTGAGCCGTGACGAGATCGTGGCCGCCACCGGCTGCGAGCTGGATACCTCGGCGCTGTAGTCGGCGCGGTGTCGAACGGCAAAGGGCGCTGGATGTTTCTGACGCCCTATGTCGTTACAGCGTGCCGAATGATGCTTAATCCATTTTCCAGACGTATTGCACGGGAATCCAGGCCTGGACCGGCTTGCCCTTGTCGGTCGGCGGCCTGAACGCGCATTGCGAGATCGCGCTGCGGGCCGCCTCGTCGAGCGACGCGTCGCCGCTCGAGGCATAGACCCTCGATGCGATCACCTTGCCGTCGGGACCGACGAGGAAGCCGATCGTCGACGTGCCTTCGATCCTGTCGGCGAGAGCTTGTGGCGGATACACCGGTCGATGGCAGGAAGCGAAATCCACAACCGGCCGCTGCGCCGCGTTCGGATTCGCGGCGGCTTGTTCCACCACCGGCGCCTGTGCGCAACCGGCCAGGACGGCGACGGCCACGCCAAAGGCCGCGGGCATACCCAGGCTCGGCTTCATTCAGGCGCCCAGGTGTATTTCAGCTCGGTCCATTGCTCCTTCGGCGCACCGTTTACCGTACCCGGGTGGAACCGGCACTTGGCGAGCGCAGCGCGCGCCGTCTCGTCGAGCGAGGCATTGCCGCTGGTCTTGCGCACCACCGCTTCGCGCACCGTGCCGTCGGCCCGGACCAGGAAGGCGAGGGTGACCGTACCTTCGGCCTTGGCGGCCAGCGCCTGCGGGGGATACTCCGGCTTGCGGCAGGATTTGAAATTCGCGACCGGCTCGGTGGTGACACTGTCCGGCATCGCGGCGAAGGGATTGACCGGCGCCGTCTGGGTACAGCCGGCCAGGGCCGCCACCGCCAATCCGGACGCCAGCATCGGACGGCATGTATTGCGCCATTTGAACAACGACTCACGCATCAAGATCCACTCCTATTCACGGGCTCAGGCAAAATGATAGCTTATCACTGCAATATTGCCAGTTTATGCATGTCATTCTCGAGGTCCTGCAGCCGCTGCTCGGCGCGGCCGGCTGTTCCCGGAGCTGCTGCATATGTGCGCCCGGCGGCGCGTAGTTGAGCGCGAAGAAGGCGTCGGCTGCTGCCTCGACGGCCGCGCCCGTTCAACCTGGGATCCGACCGACACCGGCCCCGGGGCACGCTCAAAGGTGAAATCGACCGCTGCGGCGCCCAGCCTGCTCGTGCACGGCACGACTAGGCCGACGAGGCGACGTACGACGCGGACCGCTGCGCTCACTTCGATACCCAGACGTACTGCACCTCGGTCCACTGCTCGGTCGGCTTGCCATCGACCGTGCCGGGCTTGAACGTGCACTTGGCCAGCGCCGTGCGGGCCGCCTCGTCCAGCGAGCTGTCGCCGCTCGACTTGCGCAAGGTGGTCTCGAGCACGGCCCCTCCGGCGCCGACCAGGAAGCCGAGAGTCACCGTGCCCTCGATATTGCGCGCCAGCGCCTCGGCCGGGTACTTCGGCCGTTCGCAGGAGTCGAATTTCACCGTCGGGAGATCGACGATGCTGTTCGCGTTGGCCGTCGCCGCGGTCGATGCCGGCGTCTGGGCGCAGCCAGCCAGCCCGGCGAGCAGGAATCCGAGCACCGGGATCGCGGCTTTCCAGTTCAGCGCTTCGGTATCGGGACGTACCAGTTGTTTGATGCGTGACATGAGATCTCCTCCGTTGGCCGCCTGGGCCAGGTGGTGGGTGGAGAACTGGAGTTTTTCCAGTTCCGAGAGGGCCAGGGCCAGGCGGCGTGGTTCGCCCAGCTGCCGTGCCGCGATGGCGTCGGCGATCTGTTCCCGCTCGACGCGGATGCGGCGCGAGATCCACCAGACCGCCGGGTGGTAGAACAACAGCGATTCGATGACGTTCTGGCACAGGTTGACCAGGTAGTCGTGGCGCTGGATATGCGCCAGTTCATGCGCCAGCAGCGCTTCCAGCAGGTGCGGGGGCATGGTGGTCACCAGCGATGCCGGCACCAGCACGACCGGGCGCCACAGCCGGCGGTGACCGGGCTGGACAAACCGCCGACGATGCGCAGTCGGACCGGCCGCGCCAGGCCGAACTGCGCGGCGAGCCGGTCGACGCGCCCCTGCCATGCCGGATCGCGGCCTTCCCGCGTCGCCGCGCGCCGCACCCACAACAGCCCTGCGATCATGCGCAGCGCCAGGCACAGCGCGCAGGCGGCCCAGGCGCCCACGATCCAGGCCAGGTTGCGCTGGAACAGGCCGCTCCAGCCGCCGTCCTCGGCGACGCCTTGCGCGGCGCCTGCCAGCACGATCGCGAAGCCGCCGCCGGCGCCGGCATCGCCGCTCAGGCGCAGGTAGAGTTCGGTCGCCGGCCATGCCACGCACAACAGCAGCCCGGCGCAGGCGACGAGGTAGCGCGTCTGCGGACGCGCCTTGCTCAGCAGGGCGAGGGCAAGGGCGGTCTGGGCGCCGACCAGCGCGCCCTGCCAGCTGAAATGGACCAGCGTCCAGCCGATGCTGTTGACGATCTCGAATGCGCTCATCGCTTGTCCTCGTCTTTCAGGAGCTGTTCGATCTCGTCGCGTTCCTTCTTCGAAATGCCGCTTTTGAGCGCGGCCAGCACCAGCGCCTTGGCCGAGCCCGAGAAGGCGCGCTGCATCAGGTCTTGCAGCAGATTGGTCTGCAGGGCGTCGCGTTCATGGACGGGCGCATACACGTGGGAACGTTCGCTCTCGTCGCGGCTGAGCAAGCCCTTGCCGTGCATGACCTGCATCAGGCGCAAGACCGTGGCATACGTGACGTCGGGACGTTGCGGGAGCATCGCCTCGTGCACCTGCTTGGCGGTGGCCGCGCCGAGCGGCCAGAGCACTTGCAGCAGGTCGAGTTCGGCGGGCGTGGGCTTGGGAGCGTCGGGGGAGCGCGGCATGGCATGACCTCGTCTGTTCAGGATGAATCTAGATTATCCTGTCTAGATCGAGATGTCTACACTAATCCGTGTGGGTGGCGATGCAGGCTGAATAAAATGAACGCCGGCTCAGGCCGGGCGCTGGGGAAGGCCGGGCCGCGGTTTGCCGGCGGCGCCGAACTGCTCGATCGTTTCCAGCAGCACCTTGGCGCGGAACGGCTTCAGGATGACCCGGCTGATCCTGCGGTCGCGCAGCTCGTGCAGTAGTTCGGCGGTCGCCTGCTCGGCCATGATCGCGATCGGGATCGTCCCGTTCGCCGCGCCGCCGGCGCGCAGTTCGTCCACCAGGCTCAGGTCGTAGCGCCGTTCGCCGCCGCGACCGACGCAGTCGACCGCGATCACCGCGCCGTGGAAGGCGCGTGCGCGCAGCATGCGGCGCGCGGCCTCGATGCTGGCGGCTTCGTGCACCTGACTCAGCCCCAGGCTGCGCGCGGTCATCGCCACGGTGCGGCGCAGCATCGGCTCCGGTTCCACCAGCAAAATCTGTGTGGATTCAGCCATCGGCGTGCTCCACCGTGTTCGTCAATTCCATCAGCGCCAGGTCGCGCAAGGTGCCCAGGATCGCCAGCTCCATCGCATCGAGGGTGCGCGGACGGCGGTCGATCAGGCACAGGCTGCCCAGGCGCGGGCCGGATGGCAGCGCCAATGGGGCGCCGGCATAGAAGCGGATATGAGGCGCGCCCGTCACCAGCGGGTTGTCGGCGAAGCGCGGGTCGTGCAGCGCGTCGTCGACCACCATGATCTCGTCGCGCAGGATGGCGTGCGCGCAGAAGGACACGTCGCGCCCCGTCTCGCACACCGGCATGCCCACGCGCGCCTTGAACCACTGGCGATCGGCGTCGACCAGCGTGACCAGCACGATCGGCATGTCGAACTCGGCGGCGGCGAATTGCGCGATCCTGTCGAAGCGTTCCTCGGGCGGGGTATCGAGGATCAAGAGCTCGTACAGCGCGGCCAGGCGCGCGGCTTCGTTGTCGGGTGTGGCGGCGATGTGCATCGTGGAGCCCGCAGGGCGGTCGTCGATCGGGATGGCCGCAATATAGCAGACTGCTTGCGGGCATAAAAAAACCGTGTCACGAGGACACGGTTTTCAGGGTGGGCAGCGATTGGGATTACGCCGCTTCGCGCACTTCCTTCAGGCTGTTCTGGTCTTCGACATGCACACGGCCGCTCAGGACGTCGTCCATGCGCGCCGAATCCAGTTCCTTTTCCCACTTCGACACCACGACCGTCGCGACGCCGTTGCCGATGAAGTTGGTCAGGGCGCGCGCTTCGCTCATGAAGCGGTCGATGCCCAGGATCAGGGCCATGCCGGCCACCGGGATCGTCGGCACCACGGCCAGGGTCGCGGCCAGCGTGATGAAGCCGGCGCCGGTGATGCCCGATGCGCCTTTCGAGGTCAGCATCGCCACCAGCAGGATGGTCAGTTCCTGGGTCAGGGTCAGGTCGGTGTTGGTCGCCTGCGCCACGAACAGCGCTGCCATCGTCATGTAGATATTGGTGCCGTCCAGGTTGAACGAGTAGCCGGTCGGGACGACCAGGCCGACCACTGGCTTCGAGCAGCCCAGCTTTTCCAGCTTGCGCATCAGGTTCGGCAGCGCGCTTTCCGACGACGAGGTGCCCAGCACGATCAGCAGTTCTTCCTTGATGTACTTGATGAACTTGAAGATCGAGAAGCCGGTGAACTTGGCGATCGCGCCCAGCACCACGAACACGAACAGCGCGCAGGTCAGGTAGAACGAACCCATCAGCTTGGCCAGCGGCAGCAGCGATTCCAGGCCATATTTGCCGATGGTAAAGGCCATCGCGCCGAAGGCGCCGATCGGCGCGACTTTCATGACGATGTTGACGATGCCGAAGATCACGTGGGCAATGTCGTCGATGAACTTGGTCACCGGACGGCCGCGTTCGCCCATCATCGACAGCGCGAAGCCGAACAGGATCGCGATCAGCAGGACCTGCAGGATATTACCGGTAGCGAAAGCATCCACGAAGGTATTCGGGATGATGTGCATGATGAACTCGGTCGTGGTCTGTGCATGCGCATTGGTGGTGTATTGCGCGATCGAGCTCGAATCGAGGTGGGCCGGATCGACGTTGAAGCCGGCGCCCGGCTTGGCCAGGTTGGCGACCACCAGGCCGATGGCCAGGGCGAAGGTCGACACGACTTCGAAATAGATCAGCGCCTTGCCGCCGACGCGGCCGATCTTCTTCATGTCCTGCATCCCGGCGATGCCGGCGACGACGGTACAGAAGATCACGGGGGCGATGATCATCTTGATCAGTTTGATGAAGCCGTCTCCCAAAGGCTTCATCGCGGTGCCCAGTTCGGGGTAGAACACCCCCAGCAACACGCCAAGGACGATGGCGATCAGCACCTGGACATACAGTACTTTATAAAAAGGCTTCTTCATGGCAACTCTTCAACGAGGTTGGTGGTTGTTCCATGTTGGAGCAATCGTTCCCGGCAAGCTATTGTGGAAATCCGCATGCTGCACTGCACCAGGGCATCACGGATGACCACGCACCGCAGCGGTGCGGCAGGCAAGCGCAGCAGGTGGCGTGTTTGCCATGCCCAGGTCGGGCAGAGGAAAATGACTAGCTCGAGGCGGCCAATGCCGCGCGCCGCCAGGCGCCCGGCCCCACGCCGTAGCTGCGCTTGAAGACCCGGTTGAAGGCCGCCTCGGACTGGTAACCGACCGCTTCGCCGATCGCCGCGACCGGCCGCGTGTCGCGCGCCAGCCACTGGGCGGCCTGAATCATGCGCAACTGCACAAGGGCGTCGAGTGGCGTCGTGCCCGCCAGCTGGCGGAACAGGCGCGCGAAGGTGGCGCGCGACATGAAGCAGGCCGCCGCCAGTTCTTCCACCAGCCAGGAGCGCTCCAGTTGCGCCAGCATCAGGCGCAGCGCGGGGCCGAGGCGGCGGTCGGCCAGCACCGCCAGCAGGCCGGGGGTGGTCGGGCCGTCGTCGAGCCAGGCGCGCAGCAACAGCGTGAACAGCGCTCCGGACAGCTGCGCCACCACGGCCGCGGCGCCGGGCCGTGCGCTGTCGGCTTCGCTGCGCAGCATCGTCACCAGCGCGAGCAGGCCGGCGAAGTCGGGACGTGAAGAGGCGTGAACGACGATCATGGCGGGCAGCGCCGGCTGCAGGACACGGCGCGCGCCATCGTCGAACACGAACTGGCCGCACAGGATGCCGGTCGGCGCGCCGGCGCCGTCATTCGACACCCAGCGCAGCGGCGCCGGGCCCGGCACGTCCACCAGGGCGCGCGCCTGTTCCGGCGTCCCCGCATGCAGCCGGTGGGCGCCGCCCTGCGGGAAGACGACGATGTCGCCGGCGGCGAGCCTGACCCGTTCGCCGCCGGGCGTGTCGACCGCGGCTTCGCCCTCGACGATCAGGTGATAGGGCGCGACGCCGGCGCTGGCCGCCGGCTGCTCCAGCACCCAGGGCGCGGCCAGCGCGCAGCGGATGTCGAGCGAGGTGCGCAGGGTGAACAGCGACAGCAGGCGGCTGAGCGCATCCACGCCCTGGGCGGCGGCGGCGCCGGCCAGGTCGGGCTTACTGCGCAGCCCAGCCTCCATCCATGTTCCAGGCCACGCCGCGCACCTGGTCGGCTGCCGGGCTGCAGAAGAACACGGCCAGCGCGCCCAGTTCTTCCGGGGTGACGAATTCGCCCGACGGTTGTTTCTCAAGCAGCAAGGCCTTGCGCGCGGCGTCGTTGTCCAGGCCCTCGCGCGCGGCGCGGTCGTCGACCTGCTTCTGCACCAGCGGGGTCAGCACGAAACCGGGGCAGATCGCGTTCGCGGTCACGCCGGTCTGCGCCGTCTCGAGCGCCGTCACCTTCGTGAAGCCGACCAGGCCGTGCTTGGCGGCGACGTAGGCCGATTTCTGGCTCGACCCGACCAGGCCGTGCACCGAGGCCAGGTTGATGATGCGGCCCCAGTTTTTCCGCTTCATCGCGGGCAGGGCCAGGCGGGTGGTATGGAAGGCCGAGCTGAGGTTGATGGCGATGATGGCGTCCCATTTCTCGATGGGGAAGTCCTCGACCGCCGCCACGTGCTGGATGCCGGCATTGTTGACCAGGATGTCGACCCCGCCAAATTTCTCGGTGGCGTATGCCATCATGGCCTCGATCTCTCCTGGCTTGGACATGTCTGCGTTGTGGTAGGCGGTCTGCACCCCGAACTCGGCGCCGATGTCGGTGTACAGCTTCTCGATCTGCTGGGCGTCGCCGAAGCCGTTGAATACGATGTTGGCGCCCTGTTCGGCCAGCGAGCGCGCGATCCCGAGCCCGATGCCCGAGGTCGAACCGGTGACGAGAGCCGTTTTGCCACTTAGCATGGTGGATTTCATTGTGTCCTCTATATGAAGGTGATCGGGGGAACTTCCTCAGAATTGGTAGAATTCTAATCGCAACGCCATCGCGGTGGTGATTTGCAGAGCGCCGCGAAGCGGCGGCTACATATTGTCATGACGGAGTCACGATGTCTGAACCCAGATTAAAAAGCGTCCAGTGCAGCTCGCCCGCCGGGCTGCACCGCGTCGCCTACAAGGAATGGGGCGACGCGGACAATCCGAAGGTGCTGGTCTGCGTGCACGGCGTGACCCGCGTGGGCGACGATTTCGACCACCTGGCGCGCACCCTGTGCGACGACTATCGCGTGGTATGCCCGGATATCGTCGGGCGCGGGCGCTCGGAGCGCCTGCGCGATCCGGCCTATTACACGGTGCCGCAATACATGGCCGACATGGTGACCCTGATCGCGCGCATCACTGCCGGCGCCCGGGGTGGGGCCGATAGCGAGGACGTGGCCTGGTTCGGCACCTCGATGGGCGGCCTGATCGGCATGGCGCTGGCCGCGCTCGAGGGCAGCCCGATACGCAAGTTCGTGCTCAACGATATCGGTCCGGTGCTCGATGGCGCCGCCTTGCGGCGCATCGGCGACTACATCGGCCAGGACCTGCGCTTTCCGAGCTTTGCCGCCGGGGCCGAGTTCGTGAAAACGGTCTCGGCATCGTTCGGCCCGCACTCCGACGACGAATGGCGCAAGCTGGCGGCCGACGTCCTGCGCCAGGGGCAGGACGGCCAGTGGGAACGCCATTACGACTTGCACCTGGCGCAGCCGTTCCGGGCCATCACCCTGGAAGGGGCCGCCCAGGACGAGGCCGCGCTGTGGGCGGCCTGGGACGCGATCCGCTGCCCGACCCTGCTGGTGCGCGGCGAGCAGTCCGACCTGCTGTCGCGCGCGACCGCGCAGCAGATGACGCAGCGCGGACCGCGTCCGCGCCTGGTCGAGATCCCCGGGGTGGGCCATGCGCCGACCTTCGTGCACGACGACCAGATCGCGATCGCGCGTGAATTTTTGATCGGCTGAATTATTAATCCGGACCTGAACGGTTCCTCACAAACCTAGAAGAAAGAGATCATGGAAATCAAACGACTGCACGTAGGCAAGCGCCTGTCCGAAGTGGCGATCCACAACGAAACCGTCTACCTGGCCGGCCAGATCGCCGAAGACACCAGCCAGGGCATCGAGGGCCAGATGCGCGAGGTGCTGGGCCACGTCGACCGCCTGCTGGGCGAGGCCGGCAGCGACAAGACCTGCATCCTCTCCTGCCAGATCTTTATCTCCAGCATGGACAACTTCCCCGGCATGAACAGCGTGTGGGACGAGTGGGTGGCGCAGGGCCATACCCCGCCGCGCGCGACCGTCGAAGCCAGGCTCGCCAACCCCGCCTGCCTGGTCGAGGTCTGCGTCGTCGCCGCCCTGCGCTAAGGCAGAACCGTCGTATGGTATCGACCGCCCTGTTGGGCGACGTCAACAGCGGCCTGGTCCAGGGACTGGGGCAGGAGGACTGCGCGCGCGTGCACGCGGCGCTCGACTACGCGGCCGCGAGCTATGGCGAGCGGGTCGCCTCGTCGGGCCAGGGCGCCTTCGAGTTCTCGCTCGGCGCGGCCGGCACCCTGGCCTACCTGAACACCGACGCCGAGACCCGCATCGCGGGCCTGCTGTTCGAGCTGGCGCTGATGGATCCGTCCACCTTCGGGCGCATCGAGGAGCGCTTCGGCCCCGAGGTGGCGGCGCTGGTGCAGGGCGTGCACCAGCTGATCCGCCTGCGCGACCTGACCGTCGGCCAGGCGCCGGTGGGCAGCGGCAAGAACGCGGCCCAGCAGGCCGCGGCCCACAACGAAACCCTGCGCAAGATGCTGCTGGCGATGGCCACCGACATGCGCGTGGTCCTGATGCGCCTGGCCTCGTGCGCCGCCACCTTGCGCCACTTCGCCGAACACAAGCGCTTCGACGAGGTCACGCGCGCCTATGGCCGCGAGGTGCTGGACTTCTATGCGCCGCTGGCCAACCGGCTCGGCATCTGGCAACTGAAGTGGGAGCTGGAAGACCTGGCGTTCCGCTTCATCGAGCCGGACACCTACAAGCGCATCGCCAGGATGCTCGAAGAAAAGCGCATGTCGCGCGAGAGCTTCGTGGCCTCGTCGATCGCGCGCCTGCAAAGCGAGCTGGCGGCGGCCGGCATCAAGGCCGACGTCTCGGGACGGCCGAAGCACATCTACAGCATCTGGAGCAAGATGCGCGGCAAGGAGCTCGATTTCTCCGAGCTGTATGACGTGCGCGCCTTCCGCGTGATCGTGGCGGACGTCAAGACCTGCTACACGGTGCTGGGCGTGATCCACAATATCTGGACCCCGGTGCCGAAGGAGTTCGACGACTACATCTCGCGTCCCAAGCCGAACGGCTACCGCTCGCTGCACACGGTGGTGACGGCCGACGACGGCCGGCCGCTGGAAGTGCAGATCCGGACGCAAGAGATGCACAATTTCGCCGAGTACGGCATCGCCGCCCACTGGCGCTACAAGGAAGAGGGCGGGTCCAACTTCAAGAGCCAGCAGTACGACGAGAAGATCGCCTGGCTGCGCCAGCTGCTGGCCTGGAAGACCGACGTGGCCGACGCCGTGGCCGGCCAGGAAGAGCAGCAGAAGGAATGGGTCGAGAAGCTCAAGGCGGCCAGCCTGGACGACCGCATCTTCGTGCTCACGCCGCAGGCGCGGGTGCTGGAGCTGCCGGTCGGCGCCACGCCGATCGACTTCGCCTACCACCTGCACAGCGAGGTCGGGCACCGCTGCCGCGGCGCCAAGATCGACGGCGTGATGGTGCCGCTGAACACCCCGCTCAAGAACGGCCAGACCTGCGAGATCATCACCGCCAAGGGCGGCGCCGGCAGCCAGGGCCCGTCGCGCGACTGGCTCAGTCCCGAGTACACGGTCTCGAGCCGCACCCGGTCCAAGATCCGCGCCTGGTTCCATGCGCTGGACATGGCCGAAACGCTGGCCCATGGCCGGGCGCTGGTCGAGAAATCCCTGCAGCGCGAGGGCAAGACCGCGGTCAACCTCGAGCTGCTGGCGCAGAAGCTGGGCTTCGCCAAGGTGGACGAATTGTTCATCGAGGTCGGCAAGGACAAATTCAGCCTGCGCCACGTGGAAGCCGCGCTGCACGAGAACGCCGAGCCGGCGCCGGTCGAAGACGCGGCGGTGGTCAACAAGAGCCGCGCCTCGAGCGTGGAGCAGGGCGCCAAGTCGGGCGTGCTGGTGGTGGGCACCGAGGGCCTGATGACGATGCTGGCCAAGTGCTGCAAACCTGCGCCCCCGGACCCGATCGTCGGCTTCGTCACGCGCGGCAAGGGCGTCTCGATCCACCGCCTCAGCTGCAAGAACTTCGCCGAGATGCAGGCCAAGTCGCCCGAGCGCGTGATCCAGGTGGAGTGGGGCACGGCCGGCTTCGAGACCGTGTATCCGGTCGACCTGTTCATCCTGGCGCAAGACCGCCAGGGCCTGCTGCGCGACATCTCCGAGGTGTTCTCGCGCGAGAAGATCAATGTGATCGGGGTGAACACCCAGAGCGCCAGGGGCCAGGCCCGCATGGTGTTCACGGCGGAGATCGGGTCGACGGCGCAGGCGCAGAAGGCGCTGGCGGCGATCATGGAGGTCTCGGGGGTGATGGAGGCGCGCAGGCAATAGGGCGCAGCAGGGCGCCGGCCTTGCCGCCGCGGACCGTGCGAACGTAATCATTTGTCACGGGTCCGCGCAATTGCCTGTAACCGAAGTATCATTCAGCCCATGCCGCGAACGATCCCGCCCATCGCCCAACCGACCCTGTGGCCCGCCTACCTGGCGCGCTACCTGCGCAGCTGGTGGTACATGATCCACCTGGGCGCGATCGCCGTCGTCACGGCGCTCTCGCCTTCCACCTGGCGCCGCGCGAGCTTCCATGCCACCGCGCGCCACATCCACGCCAGCACCTGGCAGGTGCTGCCCTGGTTCACGCTCGCCTCCTGCCTGGTCAGCCTGGTCATCATCCGCATCGTGCTGGTCACGGCCAGGAGCTACGGCCTGTCCGGCCTCGCGCTCGAGATGGTGGTGCGGGTGCTGGTGCTGGAGCTGATCCCGCTGTCGGCAGCGCTGTTCGTGGCGCTGCGCGCCAGCATGGCCTTCGACGCCTCGGCCCTGGGCCTGGCGCGCTCGGGCCTGTCGATCCGCGCCGCCAGCGACGAAGCCCTGCGCCGCGTGCGGCGCGACCTGGTGCCCCAGCTGATCGCCAATGCGGTGGCGGTGCTCTCGCTGGCGATGGTCACCTCGATCATCGTGCTGCTGCTGGCTTACCTGAACGTGTATGGCCTGTCGCCCTGGGGCATTCCCGACTACACCCGCACCGTGGGCCGCGTGTTCGCGCCGGTGGTGACGGCCGGCTTCGTGCTCAAGACGGTGCTGTTCGGCCTGGCCGTGGCCCTGATCCCGACCGCCGCCGTGCTCGAGCTGCAGCGCTATCCGCGCGCCCTTGCCACCACCGTGCAGCCCGGCGCGCTGCGCCTGCTGTTCGTGCTGATCGTGATCGAGGCCGGCTCGCTGGCCCTGAAATACATCTGAATCCTGGAACGAGAACTACATGCCGGACCTGACTCCTGATCCATCCATTCTTGATGAGCCGAAGAACGTCGAAGCCAAGGCGGCGATCGTCCTGGTGATGCTCGGCCTGTTGATCGCGGCCTTCGTGCTGTACGTGATGTACGCGCGCGGCGTGTTCGAGCCGACCCAGCGCCTGACCCTGGTGGCCGAGGATTCGTCCGGCGTCATCCCCGGCATGGACATGACGTTCGCGGGCTTTCCGATCGGGCGCGTGCGCCAGGTCGACCTGGGCGACGACGGCAAGGTGCAGATCACGGTCGACGTCCAGAGCAAGGACGCCAAGTGGCTGCGCGCCTCGAGCGTGTTCACGCTCGAGTCGAGCATCGTCGGCGAGACCCGCCTGCGCGCCTATACCGGGGTGCTGACCGACGCGCCGCTGCCGCCGAACTCCACCCGCACCGTGCTGCGCGGCGACGCCACCGCCGAGATCCCGCGCATCGTCGCCACCGCCAGGGCGCTGCTGGAAAACCTGGAAACCATGACCGCCTCCGGCTCGGACGTCAACGCCAGCCTGGCCAACCTGTCGGCGGTGACGGGCCGCATGTCGGGCCGCTACGGGGTGCTGGGGGGCGCGCTGGGCGGCGACGAAGAGGCGAAGAAGCTGATGGAGGCGCTGGACCGGGTCAACGCCATCCTGGCCAAGGCCGACCAGCGCGTGTTCGGCAAGGCCGGCGTGATGGACGACACGCAAGCCGCGATCCGCCAGCTGGACGTGGTGCTGCAGGACGCCAGCGCCACGCTGAAGAAGGTCGACGCGGTGCTGGTCGAGGCCCAGGCGGTCGGCGCCAACACGCGCGCGGCCACCGAAGACCTGGGCGCGCTGCGCGGCGAAGTCGACGCCAGCCTGCGCAAGGTGAACCGCCTGGTCGAAGAAATCAACCGCAAATGGCCGTTCGCGCGCAGCAGCCAGGAGATCAAGCTTCCATGAAGATCGCATACGTATGCATTGCGGCCGTGCTGGCCGGCTGCGCCAGCAAGCCGTTGCCGCCGGACTGGCAAGCCAACGCCAAGGGCGCCCTGGACGCGTCGGTCGACGACTACCTGAAGGGGCACACGGCGGCTTCCGAGGCCGAATTCCGCGAGGCGCGGCGCGAGACGGCTGCCACCGGCCGGCTAGACCGCGTGGCCCAGGTGGAGCTGGTGCGCTGCGCGGCGCAGGCGGCCAGCCTGGTGTTCGAGGAGTGCCCGGGCTATGCGGCGCTGGCCGCCGACGCCACGCCGGCCCAGCGCGCGTATGCCGCCTACCTGGCGGGGCAGTGGGAAGGCCTGGACGTGGCGCTGCTGCCCGAGCAGCATCGCGCCGTGGTGGGCGGCGGGGCGCTGGACAAGATCGAAGACCCGTTGTCGCGTATGGTGGCGGCCGGGGCGCTGTTCAAGGCCGGGCGCATGACGCCGCAGGGCATCGCGCTCGCTGTCGACACGGCGTCGAGCCAGGGCTGGCGGCGACCCTTGCTGACCTGGCTCGGGGTGCAGGAGCAGCGTGCCAAGGCAGCGGGCGATACCGGCGCGACGGAGCAGATCCGGCGTCGGATGGCGCTGGTGTCCGGCACGCTGCCGGCTGGGCAATGAGGGTATCCGTTGTTATGCGGTTGTAAACCTTGGTTAATCGGTCATTTGACCGCGGCTTGGCGCTTGTAGACTGGCCGTGCAGTCCGATGAAGCCAACCGTGTACAAATCTACCATGGAGCAGCGCCATGTCCCGCATCGACTTCGCCAGTCCCTACCGCGTGCAAGGCACGATCACTTCCTTCGGCGAGCTGGCCAAGAAGAACCCTGACGTGGTCTACAAGATGCCCGACGAACTGGTCGCCGAGGCCAGGCTGCACGATGAGCAGATGGCCGCGCGCCTGGAAGCAGGGCGCCGTTACGCCGACCTGCATCCCGACAAGATCCATGCCCAGATCACCTTGGGCGGCAAGACGTTGGCGACGATCTACGACTCCGGCGTCACCCACCTCGAGCGGGAAGCCTACGGCGCGCAACTGACCAATGATGGCGAGGGGCTGGCCTTGGCCGACGCCCGCATCGCCGACATCCTGAAGGCGATTCCGGGAGAGGTGAAATACAGGGATTTGACCGACCCGGGAGGTCGCTCGGCGCGTGCCGCGCCGGACTCGGCGCTGCCGAAGGTGACTGCGCGCAGCCTCATGCAAATCCTGCAGGACCTGGACTGGAAACTGGCGCGTGCGCGCATCGACGAGGGCACGCCCGGGGCTTGAGTGAATTGTCGAGAAGGCCAAAGCGACGATGGGAACGCCGTCGGGCGTGCCGATGGCGGTCTCGATTCAGGCTCGCGGAGGCAGGGTGTCCATCGGCAGCAGGCGATGCACCAGTTTCTCCGACAAGCGGCGCAAGCGATTCGCTGTGCCGGCGGGCGCCAGGAGGTCCAGGCGGCGGCCGAAATGGCTGACGCCCGGCAGCTCGACCCCGAACAATTGCTGGCGTTGCGGGTCGTTATCGAAACGCCCCAGATCGGACGGCGCCGCGCTGCGGAAGGCTTTCATCCAGAAGTGCCCGTAGGTGTAAATGAGCGATTTACGCACGCGATCGGTTTCGTTGGCTTCGGCCATGTGCAGCACGTGGGTGTTGAACAGCACGACGTCACCGGCGCGCGGCACGATGCGCACCGTGGCGCCGGACCCGGCCAGCGTCGGTCGATGCGGATTCACGTGCAGTGGCGGCAGGTGCTGGCTGCCGGGGATGAATGACAGGCAGCCCTGGTTCGGCGCCAGGTCTTCCAGGTAAAAATGGGCTTTGGCCAGGAAGCCCGGCGCGTGGGCGGGATTGACGCCCGAGACGCGCGCGATGTCGGAGTGGTAGGGGCTGGTGAAGGTCGGGCCGGGAAAGAACAGGCGCGCACTGGTCTCCTGCAACGCGATATCCTCGCCCACCGTCGCCCGCAGCAGCGGGAGCAGCTGCGGCAGGTCGACGAGGTCGACGAATACCGGGTCGGCGTCGAGGATGGCAGGCAGGTCGTGGAAGCGCTTGCCGCTGGCGCGCGCCTGGTCCGTCGCCTGCGCGTGACGGGCGGCGGCGGCATCGAAGGCGCTGCGCGCGGCGTCCCGCACCGCCTGCGGCAGCAACTGTTTCAGGTGAACGAATCCTTGTGTATTGTACTGGAGCGTCAGGTCAAGCAGCTGGTCGGTGGAGAGCATGGTCGATGGAGAATCCGGCGGCGTTGGAGAACAGGTTGAATTGGGCATGCGTGGTCGCATGCCAGGAGTGCAGGCGCGCATGCGCGCAGGTGGCTTCGCGCGCGGGCATGTCGGCGCGCAGGCGCCGCACGGCGTCGGCCACGCCTGCCGCCGAATTGGCGCGCAGCAGCAACCCGGCCGCATGGCAGCGCACCACTTCGGCGGTGCCGCCCACGTCGCTGGCCAGGGCCGGCGCACCGCAGGCCATCGCCTCGAGCAGCACGTTGGCCCAGCCTTCGCGGTTCGAAGCCAGCACCAGCGCGTCGGCGGCGCTGTAGCAGGTGCGCAGTTGGTCCTGTGTGAGGAGGCCGAGGAAGCGAACGCGCTCGTGCACGCCGAGTTCGTGGCACAGGGCCATGAGCTCGCCGCGTTCCGGGCCGGCGCCAACGATCATCAGGCGCACGCCGGGCAGTTCCGGCAGCGCGGCGATGACCTTGTCGTGACCCTTGCGTTCGATCAGGTGACCGACCGAGAGCAGGGTAAAGCCCTCGACGCCCAGCGTCGCACGTGATCGCGCATAGGGTTCCGGATAGAACAGATCGAGATCGACGCCGTTGCGCAGCGCATGGATGCGTTCTCCTGGCAGGCCGAGGCGGATCATGTCCTGGCGCAGCGCCTCGCACACGCTGATCATTGCGTACGCGGCATGCGCGGCCTGGCGGATCAGGCGGCGTGGCCAGGCGTGGCCCGGCAGCTGCGTGATGTCGCTGCCGAGGGCGCTGATGACGACCGGCTTGCCATAATGGCGCCCCAGCATGGCTGCAGCCACGCCATCGGGATAAAAGTAGTGAGCGTCGATCACGTCGAAATCGCCGCCCTGCGCGAGCAGGCCATCGATGGCCCGGCGTGCGGCGTGATACAGCGTCCAGGGCGTCATGTACATGCCGATCCGGGGCACATTCGCGTAGCGTGGATGCAGCACGTGCACGCCGTTACGGACTTCCTCGAGCGGTACCCGCGCATAGCGGGCATAGCGCCCGAAGAGGCCCGCGGTCGACGGGAACCACGGCACCGGCGCGACCACCACCGCGCGCATGGGGTGAAGGCGCAACTGCTGGCGCAGGCTGGTCTCGGTGAAAATGCCGTGGTGCGGCTCCACGGCATTCGGGTACAGAGTAGAGAACGTCAGGATATTCAGCATCGGGGTCGCTGGCAACGTTGATCGGTCGCGCCGCCATCAATCGATGATGATTCGGACGATGGGTATCGCCATGCAATTCCCATGCCTATCTGCAATCACTTGATTTTGTTCAGTATCTAAAACTTAAGTTATTCTGTTGTAAGTTTTATCGACAGTCAGTTACGGTCGGGCGCGCAGCGCCCACGGGAGCGTATTGTGGATGGTCGTGGCTGCAATCGCAGCCTGGCCCGCGGCCACCGCGATCTGGTTCAGTCCGCGGGTGACGTCGCCGATGGCGAACAGGCCCGGCACCGAGGTGCGGCAATGGTCATCCACCAGCAGCTTGTCGCACTCGACGGTCTCGGCGCCAAGCGCCGCAGCCAGTCCCGAACGTGCGCTTTCCCCGAGCATGGGATAGAACACATCGCATGCATAGTCCTGGCCGTCGCGCGTGTGCAGCACCGGTCGCAGCTCGTCGGTCAGGGTCACGCCGGCCAGCGGCGAGGTGATGTGCCGCACGTTCGCCGCTTCCAGCTGGCGTTTTTCGTCGGCGTCGACCGCCGATTCCTCGGTCCGCTCGAACAGCAGCACCTCGGTGCTGAAGCTGCGCATGAACAGCGCATGGCCGACCGGATTGACCTCGGAGGTGGCCACCGCGATGCGCTTGTCGATCACGTCGAAGCCGTCGCACACCGGGCACAGGCGCACGGCGCCGGCGGCCACCGCTTCTTCCCAGCGCTCGACCGGCATGCCGGCGTCGGCCACGCCGGTGGCCAGCAGCACCGTATGGGCGCGCAGGGTCGTCAAATCTCCCTCGGGACTGCAGCAGTCGGCCTCGAACAGCCCGTCCTCGATGCGCAGGTTCGTGATTTCGCCCGGAATCACATGGCCGCCGTAATTGCCGAGCTGGCAACGGAGCTGGTCCAGCAACTGCTTGCCGTTGATTCCGTCCGGAAAGCCCGGATAGTTGTGCGAGACGGGAATCCAGCCCAGCCGGCTATTGCCCTTGTCGACCAGGGCGACGTTGCGGGTGAAGCGGTGCAGGTAGATGGCGGCGGTCAGGCCGCCGGGCCCGCCGCCGACGATGAGCGTGTCGAATACATTGGTTTTCAGTTCCATGCGGCCGATTATCCCGAGCCGCTCGCCGGCAGGCTATCGGCGCGTGCCTCAACGCCGGGTCGGCATCGGCTTACAGGCGCGCCCTCAGAGCGATTTGCCGCCCGCGGCCTCGGGCTGCAGGGTCACGTGATCGATGCCGTGCCGTTCGCGCAGCATGGCGCGCACCGCTTCCAGCACCGGCGGCCATTCTTCCAGGCTGCGGATCTCGATGTGGCCGATCAGGGCGGGGTGGCCTGGCGACATGTCCCACACATGCATATCATGCACGGCCAGCACGCCGTCGACGGCGGCCATGTCGGCGCCGACCTGCACGTAGTCGATCGCGTGCGGCACGCCTTCCATCAGGAAGTGGTACGACTCGCGCAGGATGCCGCTGGTCGAGCGCAGGATCAGGAGGGCGACGAAGATCGACAGGATCGGGTCGGCCTGCACCCAGCCGGTGATGTAGATGATGGCGCCGGAGGCGATCGCGGCCAGCGAGCCGAGCAGGTCGCCCATGACATTGACCAGGGCGGCGCGGGTATTGATGCTGTCGTTATTGCGCGAAAGAATCCATGCCACCAGCAGATTGATCGACGCGCCCAGGGCCGCGACCACCAGCACGATGCCGCCTTGTACATGCTCGGGATGGATCAGGCGCTGCACCGCCTCGTAACCGATCCAGGCCACCAGGCCCAGCATCGCCAGGCAGTTGACGAAGGCGGCCAGCGCCTCGGCGCGCACGAAGCCGAAGGAGTGGCGGGCCGACGGCGGACGCTTGGCGATCAGCTGGGCCAGCAGGGCCAGGCCGAGGGCGGCGGCATCGGTCACCATGTGACCGGCATCCGAGATCAGGGCCAGCGAGTTGGACAGGAAGCCGGTGATCACTTCGATCACGGCGAACAGCAGGGTCAGGCCGAGCGCCACCGCCAGCGCCTTCTGGCTGCGCGCCTCGATCGAGTGCGAATGGCTGGCGTCGCCGTCCAGGTGGGCGTGCAGGTGCGAAGGGTCGAGCGGCTTGTAGGTCATCGCTTGCGAAGTAAATATGGTGGCTGACCGCAAGTGTAAAGCATACGCCAGAGGGCAGGGGCGGGCCCTGCGGCAACTATTTCCGTGCGAGGGTTGCGGTTCCGCCATGCGGTCCTTATAATGGCGGCATCGGGCGGTTAGTTCAGCTGGTTAGAATACTTGGTCGACATCCAAGGGGTCGCAGATTCGAATTCTGCACCGCCCACCAGAACACAGAAATTCAAAGAAGCGTAGCGAGCGGAAGCAGTTCTGGTTGAGAAGCGCAGCCGTACTTTAGTACGGCGAGCATCGCAAACCGGAAATGCGAACGCGCAGTAGCTTGTTTGGGTTTCGTTGAGTAAGAGCGAGAAAGGCACCGACGGTTATGACACCGCGAACTACAACCTGGTTGTGGGGGAATCGCTAGACGCGAAGGGGTGTGCTTTTGCTCAACACAACGGAAAAACGCGGCTAGTGCCGCGTTTTTTTTTCGTCTTTTAAATTTTCATTGTCTTTTTGTTTATTTTCACCGGCGCGTGCGCCAATTGGAGAACAGCATGCTGAACGTTCGACTTCCCGATGGCTCCAGCCGTCAATTCGACGGCCCCGTGACGGTGGCCCAGGTAGCACAGAGTATTGCCCCGAGCCTGGCCAAGGCCGCCCTGGCCGGCAAGGTCAACGGCAAGGTGGTCGATACCTCGCACTTGATCGAGAGTGATGCGGATCTGGCGATCGTGACCGACCGCGACCCGGAAGGCCTGGACGTGATCCGTCACTCGACCGCCCACCTGCTGGCCTATGCGGTCAAGGAATTGTTCCCGGAAGCCCAGGTCACCATCGGCCCGGTCATCGAGAATGGCTTCTACTACGATTTCTCGTACAAGCGTCCATTCACCCCGGACGACCTGGCCGCCATCGAAAAGAAAATGGTCGAGCTGGCCAAGAAGGACGAGCCGGTCACCCGCAAGGTGCTGCCGCGCGACGAAGCCGTGGCCTATTTCAAGTCGATCGGCGAAGCCTATAAGGCCGAGATCATCGCCTCGATCCCCGCCAATGAAGACGTGTCGCTGTACAGCGAAGGCGGCTTCACCGACCTGTGCCGCGGCCCGCACGTGCCGTCGACCGGCAAGCTGAAGGTCTTCAAGCTGATGAAGCTGGCCGGCGCCTACTGGCGCGGCGACTCGAAGAACGAGATGCTGCAGCGCGTGTATGGCACCGCCTGGACCAAGAAGGAAGACCAGGAGCAGTACCTGCACATGCTCGAAGAAGCGGAAAAGCGCGACCACCGCAAGCTCGGCAAGGCATTGGACCTGTTCCACTTCCAGGAAGAAGCGCCGGGCCTGGTGTTCTGGCACCCGAAGGGCTGGACCGTCTGGCAACAGGTGGAGCAGTACATGCGCCACAAGTACCAGGCCAGCGGCTACAGCGAAGTCAAGGCGCCGCAGATCCTCGACCGCACCCTGTGGGAAAAGACCGGTCACTGGGAAAACTACCGTGACAATATGTTCACCACCGAGTCGGAAAACCGCTCGTACGCCCTCAAGCCGATGAACTGCCCGGGCCACGTGCAGATCTATAACTCGGGCCTGCGCTCCTACCGCGACCTGCCGCTGCGCTTCGGCGAATTCGGCCAGTGCCACCGCAACGAATCCTCGGGCGCGCTGCACGGCCTGATGCGCGTGCGCGGCTTCACCCAGGACGACGGCCACATTTTCTGCACCGAAGAGCAGATCGAGGCCGAAGTGACCGCCTTCCACTCGCAGGCGATGGCGGTGTACGACGATTTCGGCTTCGCCAACATCGACGTCAAGCTGGCGCTGCGTCCGGAGGGCCGCATCGGCTCCGACGAAGTCTGGGACCAGGCCGAAGAGGCGCTGCGTTCGGCGCTGCGCGCCTGTGGCGTGGAATGGACCGAGCTGCCGGGCGAGGGCGCCTTCTATGGCCCGAAGATCGAGTACCACCTGAAGGATAGCCTCGGCCGTCCATGGCAGGTCGGCACGATGCAGGTCGACTTCTCGATGCCGGGCCGCCTCGGTTCCGAGTATGTCGCGGAAGACAATACCCGCAAGGTGCCGGTGATGCTGCACCGCGCGATCGTGGGCTCGATGGAGCGCTTCATCGGTATCCTGATCGAGAACTATGCCGGCGCGCTGCCGCTGTGGCTTGCGCCGGTGCAAGTAGCGGTGCTCAATATCTCCGACGCACAGGCTGACTACGTCAAGGAAGTTGAGCAAAAGCTGCGCCAGGCGGGCCTGCGCGTTCACGCTGATTTGCGGAACGAGAAGATCACCTATAAAATACGTGAACATTCCGTCCAAAAACTGCCGTATATCCTCGTTGTCGGGGATAAGGAAAAGGACGCGAACACTGTGGCCGTGCGTGCCCGCGGCAATGTCGATCTGGGCGTGATGTCCGTCGACGCGCTCGTGGAGCGTCTGGTAGGCGAAGTTGCCGCCAAGACGAAATAATCCCGGCCAATACCAATACATTCAAAGGAAAAGACATAGCTACTGACAAGCAGAATCGCATCAATGGCGAGATCACCCATCCGGAAATGCGTTTGAACGGTGTGGACAACGAGCCGCTGGGCATCGTGACCCTGGCCGAAGCGTTCCGTCTGGCCGAAGAAAAGAACGTCGACCTGGTTGAGATCGCGCCAAATGCGGTCCCTCCGGTTTGCCGCCTGATGGACTACGGCAAGTTCAAGTATTCGGAGCAGAAGAAGGCCCACGAAGCCAAGCTCAAGCAGAAGATCATTCAGGTCAAGGAAATCAAGTTCCGTCCGGGCACCGATGAAGGCGACTACAGCATCAAGCTGCGCAACCTCATCAAGTTCCTGGAAGAAGGCGACAAGACCAAGATCACCTTGCGCTTCCGTGGCCGCGAGATGGCGCACCAGGACATCGGCCTGCGCATGCTCGAGCGCCTGCGCGGCGACCTGGAGCCGTATGGCCAGGTCGAGCAGTTCCCGAAGCTCGAAGGTCGCCAGATGATCATGGTGGTCGCGCCGAAAAAGAAGAAGTAATTCTTCGCGCGAGGTAGATACACGGCCGGGTCCGTGGTGCTGGCGAAAGCCGGCGCCGCGGCCCGGCTTTCACACGTCCGTGTCGCGCGGGCGGGTGTGCGGATTGCCGGATGAGTTGCCGGGGGCCATGCTATTCCCCCAAAACCTGTGCTACAATCTGCGATTCCTGTTTTTAGAAACAGGTTGTAGCAGACTCGCTTCTGCTGCAAGACAAGTGAAAGTAGGCATCCAAGAGCAGCGTTGCTGCCACCTGCAATCCTGTCCCATATGAGGCTGTCCGCAAGGGCAGATGACTATGCCAAAAATGAAAACCAAGAGCTCCGCGAAGAAACGTTTTCGCGTGCGTCCGGGCGGTACCGTCAAGTCGGGCATGGCCTTCAAGCGTCACATCCTGACCAAGAAGACCACCAAGAACAAGCGCCAGCTGCGCGGCACCCGTAACATCAATGCGTCGGACGTGACCAGCGTCTACCGCATGATGCCATCTGCTGTTTAATCTCACACTAAGGAGCTAATATGCCTCGAGTAAAACGTGGGGTTACTGCACGTGCCCGTCACAAGAAAGTTCTTGAACTTGCCAAAGGCTACCGTGGCCGCCGCAGCAAGGTATACCGTATTGCCAAGCAAGCAGTCATGCGCGCTGGCCAGTATGCCTACCGCGATCGCCGCAACAAGAAGCGCGTCTTCCGCGCACTGTGGATCACCCGTATCAACGCGGCTTCGCGTTCGCACGGCATGACCTACAGCGCCTTCATGAACGGCCTGAAGAAGTCCGCGATTGAACTGGACCGTAAAGTCCTGGCCGACATGGCTGTGCATGACAAGCCGGCATTCGCCGCGATCGTCAGCGCCGTCAAGGCCAAGCTGGCCGCTTAATTCAAGCAGTCTGCTAGCAAGTCAGTGCCGCGTTAGCAATAGCGCGGCGCACTAGAAGCGGGGCAAGGGTCACACCTGTGCCCCGTTTTTGATTCTGGCGTCTCCCGCCAACGAAAAACAGGAAAAGAACAAGCATGAACCTGGAAGAACTCGTCGTCGCGGCTAGGTCCGACTTCGCGGCCAGCCTGGATGCCGCCGCGCTCGAAAATGCGAAAGCCAAGTACCTGGGCAAGACCGGCCAGGTGACCGACCTCATGAAGGGCCTCGGCAAGCTCGACCCTGAACAGCGCAAGGCGCAGGGCGCCCTGATCAATGCCGCCAAAGAACAAATCGAACAGGCCTTGACCGCGCGCCGCGAGGCGCTCGCCGAAGCGCAGCTGATGCTGCGCCTGTCCGCCGAGAGCATCGACGTCACCCTGCCGGGCCGCGGCCGCTCGAAGGGCGGCATCCACCCGGTGATGCGCACCTGGGAGCGTGTGGAGCAGATCTTCCGCTCGATCGGCTTCGACGTCGCCGACGGTCCCGAGATCGAGACCGACTGGACCAACTTCACCGCACTGAACAGCCCCGAGAACCATCCGGCGCGTTCGATGCAGGACACCTTCTATATCGAGGGCAACGACAGCAGCGGCAAGCCGCTGCTGCTGCGCACCCACACCAGCCCGATGCAGGTGCGCTACGCGCGCACCCATACGCCACCGATCAAGGTGATCGCGCCGGGCCGCACCTACCGCGTCGACAGCGACGCCACCCACTCGCCGATGTTCCACCAGGTCGAAGGCCTGTGGATCGGCGAGGACATCAGTTTTGCCGACCTCAAGGGCGTGTACCTGAACTTCGTCAAGGCGTTCTTCGAGACCGACGACCTGCAAGTGCGCTTCCGTCCGTCATACTTCCCGTTTACCGAGCCGTCGGCCGAGATCGATATCGCCTTCGGTTCCGGTCCGCTCAAGGGCCGCTGGCTGGAAGTGTCGGGCGCCGGCCAGGTGCACCCGACCGTCGTGCGCAATTTCGGACTGGATCCGGAAAAATTCATCGGCTTCGCGTTCGGCTCCGGCCTCGAGCGCCTGACGATGCTGCGTTATGGAATCAACGACCTGCGCCTGTTCTATGAAGGCGATCTGCGTTTCCTGAAGCAGTTCAATTAATTTGCGAAGCTGAGGTAGAAAGAATATGCAATTCTCGGAAAACTGGCTCCGTTCCATCGTCGATCCGAAGATGAGTTCGGATGAGCTGTCCCATCTGCTGACCATGTCCGGCCTCGAAGTGGAAGAGGTCGAGGCGGTCGCGCCGCCGTTCTCGAACGTGGTGGTGGCCGAAGTCAAGGAAGTGGTGAAGCACCCGAACGCCGACCGCCTGAACGTGTGCCAGGTCGATGCCGGTACTGGCACGCTGCTGAATATCGTGTGCGGCGCGCCGAACGTGCGCGCCGGCATGAAGGCGATCTGCGCCAAGTCCGGCGCGCTGCTGCCGCCGGGCGCCGACGGCAAGCCGTTCGAGATCAAGACCGGCAAGTTGCGCGGCGTCGAGTCGCAGGGCATGATGTGTTCAAGCAAGGAGCTGGGCATCTCGGAAGAGAGCAGCGGCCTGATGGAACTGCCGGAAGACGCCCCGGTCGGCCAGAACATCCGCGACTACCTGGGCCTGAACGACCTCAAGTTCACCATCAAGCTGACCCCGAACAAGGCCGACTGCCTGTCGGTGCTGGGCGTGGCGCGTGAAGTGTCGGCCCTGACCGGCTCGCCCCTGAGCCTGGCGCCGACGCGCGCCGTGCCGGTGAGCAGCGACGAAATCCTGCCGGTCAAGGTGTCGGCGCCAGACCTGTGCGGCCGTTTCGCCGGCCGCGTGATCCGCGGCCTGAACGCGCGCGCGGCCACCCCGGAATGGATGAAGCGCCGCCTGGAACGCAGCGGCCAGCGCTCGGTGTCGGCCCTGGTCGACATCTCCAACTATGTGATGCTCGAAGTCGGCCGTCCGTCGCACGTGTTCGACCTGGCCAAGATCCACGGTTCGCTCGACGTTCGCTGGGGCAAGAAGGGCGAGTCGCTCAAGCTGCTGAACGGCAATACCGTCGAGCTCGACGAATGGGTCGGCGTGATCGCCGACGACAAGGAGATCGAGTCGCTGGCCGGCATCATGGGCGGCGATTCCACCGCCGTCTCGCTGGACACGACCGACATCTACCTGGAAGCGGCGTTCTGGTGGCCGAACGCGATCCAGGGCCGTGCCCGCCGTTATAACTTCTCGACCGATGCGGCGCACCGCTTCGAGCGCGGCGTCGACTATGCGACCATTCCCGACCATATCGAGCGCATCACCGCGCTGATCGTCGAGATCTGCGGCACCGGCGAGACCAAAGTCGGCCCGGTCGACGACCAGATCGTGAATCTGCCGCAGCGCCAGCCGGTGCTGCTGCGCACGGCGCGCGCGCAGAAGGTCATCGGCGTGCCCCTGAGCGACGAGTTGATCGCCGACATCTTCACCCGCCTGGGGCTGGAGTTCACGCGCGGCGAGGGCACGTTCCTGGTGACGGCGCCGTCGTACCGCTTCGACATCGAGATCGAGGAAGACCTGATCGAGGAAGTGGCGCGTGTGTATGGCTTCGAGAACATTCCAGCCAATCCGCCGGTGGCGCCGAGCGCCATGCTGATCGCGCCGGAAAACACCCGTTCGCTGTTCGCAATCCGCCATCAGCTGGCCGACCTGGGTTACCAGGAAGTGGTCAATATGAGCTTCGTCGAGAGCGCCTGGGAGGCCGATTTCGCCGGCAATCCCGAGCCGATCCGCCTGCAGAACCCGATCGCCAGCCAGCTCTCCGTGATGCGTTCGAGCCTGATCGGCAGCCTGGTCGCCAATGTGCGCTACAATATCAACCGCAAGGCGGGCCGCGTGCGCGCCTTCGAAGTCGGCGCCGTGTTCAAGCGCAATGGCGAGGTCCAGGATGGTCCGCTGGCGGTGGCCGGCTTTGATCAGCCCAAGCGCGTGGCCGCGATCGCCTACGGTCCCGCCGCGGACGAGCAGTGGGGCATGCCGACCCGCGCCGTCGATTTCTTCGACGTGAAGGCCGACCTGGAAGCGCTGTTCGCTCCGCGCCAGCTGCGCTTCGCCAAGGCCGAGCACCCGGCGCTGCACCCGGGCCGCTGCGCCACGGTCGAGCTGGACGGCAAGCAGATCGGCCTGGTCGGCGAGCTGCATCCGCGCTGGCTGCAGAAATATGACCTGCCGCAAGCGCCGGTACTGTTCGAAGTCGATGCCGACGCCCTGTGCGAGCGCGTGGTCCCGCGTTACACCGAGATCTCGAAGTTCCCGGGCGCCACGCGCGACCTGGCGCTGGTGGTCAAGCAAGACGTTCCGGCCCAGCGCGTGATCGATGCGTTCAATGCCGAGATCGCCGCCAATCCTGCAGGCAAGATCGTGCAAGCCGTTGTTTTGTTTGATGAATATCGCGGCAAGGGCCTGGAGACGGATGAAAAAAGTCTTGCTTTCCGCTTTAGCTTGCAAGATACTCAATCGACGCTGCAGGACGAAGCGGTCGATGCCATCATGGCAGCGGTCGCCGAATCGGCGTCGACGAAACTGCACGCGCGGCTGCGCGCATGAGTAGCGCAACAAGCCGAGAAATCCGATAGTAGCTACAGTCCATGACGGGCAAGCCAGGCTTGCCCGTCATCCGAAACATCGTTCGACTTGAAGGCAGGGCTTCAAAATTAACAACAACGACCTTGATTCCGCCGTTTTCCAGGAGGCGCTGGCCGCCGACCTGGACCGCGCCATGCAAGTGGCGCGGGTACGCAAGGAAGCTGAACAGTCATTGCCGACCTTGACCAAGGCCGAGCTGGCCGAACTGCTGTTCGAGCAGGTCGGCCTGAACAAGCGCGAAGCCAAGGACATGGTCGAAACCTTTTTTGACGAGATCCGCAATGCGCTCGAGCGCGGCGAAGCGGTCAAGCTGTCCGGCTTCGGCAATTTCCAGTTGCGCGACAAACCGCAGCGGCCCGGCCGCAATCCGAAAACGGGGGAAGAAATCCCCATCACGGCGCGCCGCGTCGTGACATTCCACGCCAGCCAGAAACTCAAGGGAATGGTCGAAGAGACCACACCAGGTAGTCCACCCGCGGGTTCCCTGGCGCGTGCAGCCTGAGGACGCCCGATAAGCAATGAATGACCGACCGAACAAGATCGAACCGAACGTGCTGCCGCCGATTCCGGCCAAGCGATATTTCACGATTGGGGAAGTCAGTGACTTGTGCGGAGTCAAACCCCACGTTTTGCGCTACTGGGAGCAGGAATTTACTCAGCTTAAGCCGGTCAAACGTCGAGGAAACCGCCGATACTATCAGCACCACGAAGTCCTGCTGATCCGGCGCATCCGCGCGCTGCTGTACGAGCAGGGCTTTACCATCAGCGGCGCACGTAACCGCCTCGACGGTCGCGCCAGCGCGGCGGCCGAGTTCGAGCTGGACCTGCCCGACAGCCCGCCAGCGATCGACTGCGACAAGCTGCGCGCCGATCTGCTGGACATTCTCGACTTGCTTAAAAACGGCGCGCGGCCGGCGTAAAGCCCTGGGCTTGCCATCCGGCGTCGGCAGGGCCAGTCGTGATCACGTGCCGCCCAGAATCTCGCGTTCGCCCGCCGCCGGGTCGTCCCCGGTTCAGTTGCCGGTGTTGCGCTGGTCAGACGTCGGTCGCACGCGGCTTATGTATACTCAAGCATTCGTGCACCTGTTGAACGCGGCCCTCTGAGTGTTAAAATGTCACCCGCGCATATGCTGAATCTAACGCATGTAAACCGGGCGGTTCAGACCCGGCACTTTCCTGCGCAAGGAAAATTTAAGGGAAGACAATGATACGCGTTGCCATTTGTGACGATCACCAGATAGTTAGAGCAGGATTCAAGCAGATTTTTTCATCGTCGGGCGATTTCGAAGTCGTCGCCGAAGGCGCCACCGGCCGCGAGGCCCTCGATATCGCACGCCGCGAGATCTGCGACGTGCTGCTGCTGGACATCGCGATGCCCGACCAGAGCGGCATCGACATCCTGCGCACCATCCGCCAGGGCCAGCCCAATCTGCCGGTGCTGATCCTGTCCGGCTACCCGGCGCAGCAGTATGCGCTCAACCTGTTCAAGATGGGCGCCAACGGCTATCTGAACAAGGAGTGCGAAGCCGACGAACTCAAGACCGCCGTGCGCACCGTCTACCAGGGCCGCCGCTATGTGTCCTCCACGGTCGGCGAACTGCTGGCCCAGAGTTTCGACCGCGATCCCAATACGGCGCTGCACACCGAGCTGTCCGATCGCGAGTTCCAGGTTTTCCTGCGCCTGGCGAAGGGTGCGACCGTGTCCGACATCGGCAACGCGCTGTCGCTGTCGATCAAGACCGTGTCCACCTACCGTACCCGCATCATGGAAAAAATGGGCCTGCAGTCGAATTCCGACCTGACCTATTACGCCATGAAGAACAATCTGCTCGATTAATCTCTGCTGATTTTTTAGACAGATTCATCTGACAACGCGCCCACCAGGGCGCGTTGTCACGTCTGGACAGGTGTGTCACATCCTCAAGCGCAAGTGCAACAAAAGGTTACGGCAGAGAATATCGTAGTGCAACATTGCGTCCATACGCCTATAATGAAGGGCCACATTCCTTGCGCGAAAGGAAGCCTGGATGTACTTTACTACCGCTGCGGACGAGAAAACCATCCGTAGTCTCCCCCTTCACAAGACCCTGCTGTGCCTGATGTGCGTGGTGCTGCTGGTCGTCAATGGTGTGTTCCTGACGCGTAACCTCGACGATTTGCGGGCGGCCAACGCGCTGCAAGCGCAGACGGCCCAGGTGTCGGACGAGCTGCAATACCTGAACCTGATCATCACCGACGCGGAAAGCAGCCTGCGCGGCTACTTCCTGTCGGGCGACGAGGTGTACCTGGGCCCGCTGCGCAGCGCCTCGCAGCAGGTCGACAAGCAGATGGGGTCGCTGGGCGATCTGCTGCGCGACAATCCTTCCCAGGCAAAGAACTTGCAGCAGCTGCGCACGCTGGTCGACAAGAAATTTGGTCTGCTTCAGCAGTCGCTCGAGGTCTACCGCGAAGGCGGGCTGAACGATATCGTGGCGATCGCCGCCTCGCCCGACGACCGGGCGCAGATGGACGAGATCCGGCTGCAGGTCGTGATCATGACGCGCGAGCAGAACGAACTGCTCGCCACCCGCACCGCCGAGTTCTACCAGCAATACCGCCACGCCGTGGTATTTGGCGTTGGCATCAATGCCGCCGCCATCTTCGTGCTGCTGCTGTTCTACAAGATGATCAAGCGCGCCTTCCGCTTGCGCCTGTTGGCCGAGCGCGCCCTGCAACGGTCGAATGATGGCCTGGAAGAAGTCGTGGCCGAGCGCACCGCCCAGTTGTCGGTGCTGTCGCGCCACCTGATCAAGGTGTCGGAAGAAGAAAAATCGCGCCTGGCGCGCGAACTGCACGACGAGATGGGCGCCAACCTGACGGCGATCGGCATGGACCTGTCCACGGTCGGCGAACACCTGCGCGCCAGCCATCCGGAACTGGCGTCGAAGCTGGGACGCGCCAAGCGCACCCTGGTCGACACCGTGCAGCTGAAGCGCCGCATCATCGAGAATTTACGGCCGAGCCTGCTCGACAATATGGGGCTGTCGGCTGCGCTGCAAAGCTATTGCGCCGATTACGCACGCGTCACGTCGCTCGATTGCGATGCCCTGATCGATGCCGAGGCCGACGCCGCCGGCCCGATGCAGGCGATCGCGCTGTTCCGTATCACGCAAGAGGCGTTGAACAATATCGCCAAGTATGCCAAGGCGAGCAACGTCATCGTCAACCTGACGCGCGAGCCCGACGGCTGGGGCCTCGAGATCACCGATGACGGCATCGGCATTCCGCTTGACGCCATGGCCAGGTCGAAATCGCATGGCTTGCTCGGCATGCGCGAGCGCGCCTTGCTGCTGGGCGGTACGCTGGTGGTGGAGCGTGGTGTGAATGGGGTGGGAACTTGCGTGCGCGCCATGATTCCGGCGTCGGCCCCGGGGGGCAATGAGGAGGCGGGTGCTGCAGGGGGGATGACTGCCGCTGCGGTCGCCTTGTCGTGCGTACAGGCCGAAGCGGTCTTGCTGGATCCGCCGGCCCCGGACGGGGCCAAGGCGAATCCGGTGTCACGTCATCTCAACGCGCCACATCCATGAGCAGGCGGTCGTATTCCGATTTGGCGACCTTGTAGCATTCGCCCGCATATTCTTCCAGGCCGGCGCGGTCCAGCACGGTGATGTTGCCGCGGCGGTACTGGATCAGGCCTTCGTCCTGCAGCTTGCCGGCGGCGGCGGTGATGCTTTCGCGGCGCACGCCCAGCATGATCGAGATCAGTTCTTGCGTCACTTTCAGCTCGTTGCTGGCCGAGCGGTCCAGGCGGTCGAGCAGCCAGCGGCACAGCTTCTGTTCGATCGAGCTGTGACGGCCGCCGACGGCGTTCTGGGCCATCTGGGCGAACAGCGCATTGGTGTAGCGCATCAGGAGCTGGGGCAGGGCGCCGCCGCGGTTGAAGGCGTCGCGCAGGTATTGGGTCTTGAGGCGGTAGCCGTAGCCGGCGCTCTGAACCACGGCGCTGCAGGTGGCGCGTTCGCCCATGAACAGCGACACGCCGACCGCGCCTTCGTGGCCGACCACGGCGATCTCGGTGGTGGCGCCGTCTTCCATCACGTACAGCAGCGACACGATTGCGGTGGTCGGGAAATACACGTATTCCAGTTTGCTGCCATACTCGAACAACTCTTTACCGAACGGCATCGGGACCAGTTCGAGATGGTCGAACATCTCTTCCAGGTCGGTACGGGGCAGGGCGGCCAGCAGTTCGTTCTGCTGGGTGCCGCTGTAGCTCACGACCGGTTTCGACGCGGACTTCATTGCCTCACTCGTGGCAGGGATCTGGTTCTTGGCTTTTTGGGTGAGACCACCAAACTGAGTGTTGTTCATCTTATGTCCTCTTATGTCTATCGTGCGTCGGGGGCGATGTCAGGAGGCTTGTCTTTCTTACCTCATCGCGATGGATGTACTTTAAGGCTACGGTCTGTTGCCGCACATAAGACGAGTATCCGCCCCCATGTAGGTTCCAAGCATGATGTCGTGTCAGCCCAGTCCTACTGGGGAAGACAGTGCGCTGGCGCACCTTCCGCGCCAAAGTTTCGTTGAAGAACGCCGAAATGCCGCATAATTCGCCGGCGCGACCATGACGGGCGCATCACGGGACTGAGGATATGGGGTTGCGGGTATTGCTGGTGGAAGACGATGCGGTGCTGGCCGACGGCCTGCTGCGCGCGCTGCAGGCGCAGGACATGACGGTCACGCAGGTGGCCGACGGGCTGGCCGCCGACCGCGCCCTGCAGGAGTCCGGGACCGAGGTGGCGGTGCTCGACATCGGCCTGCCCGGCATCGACGGCTTCGAGGTGGTGCGCCGCCTGCGCGCGCGCGGCGCGGCCACGCCGGTGCTGTTGCTGACGGCGCGCGACGCGGTCGAGGACCGGGTGCGCGGCCTGGAGACCGGCGCCGACGACTACCTCGTGAAGCCCTTCGCCACCGCCGAACTGGTGGCCCGCATCCGCGCGCTGGCGCGGCGCCACGCCCCGGTCTCTACCCTGATGTCGCTCGCCGGCCTGTCGCTGGACCGCGCCACCCGCCGCGCCCGCGTCGCCGGCCATCCCATCGAGCTGTCGGTGCGCGAGTGGGGCGTGCTCGAATACCTGCTGCAGCATGCCGGGCGAGTCGTGTCCAAGCAGCAGATCATCGACGCCATCCTGCCCTGGGGCGAAGACGTGACCCAGAACGCGGTCGAGGTCTATGTGTCGCGCCTGCGCCTGAAACTCGACGGATCAGGCGTCGCGATCCGTACCATCCGCGGCTTCGGCTACCTGCTGGAGGCGGCCGAATGACGCTTGGCGTCATGCTGCGCGCCGCATGAGCAGCATCCGGCTGCGCCTGCTCAAGTGGCTGCTGGGTCCGATCCTGCTGGTCAACCTGGTGCTGGCCGCGCTGGTGGCCGGCCTGGCCTGGACCCCGGCCCAGGTCGCCTTCGACGCTGGCTTGCTGGAGACCGCCAACGGCCTGGCCGCGCGGCTGGCCGCGGGCGCCACGCCGCAATTGCCGCCCGGCGCGCCGGATGCCGACCGCAACTGGTTCGTGGTGCGCGACGGGCATGGGCGCCACCTGGCCGGCGCCGCCGCCTTCCCGGCCTTGCGCCCCGGCGCCGCGCCATATGACGCCGAGGTCGACGGCGAGCCGGTGCGGGTGGTCGCATTGGCGCTGGCGACGCCCGCCGGCGAACGCCACCTGGGCGTGGCGCGCACCCTGCGCCAGCGCCTCGAGGTGCGTTCGGCCATCGTGCGCTCGCTGGTGGTGCTGGTCTCGACCGTGACCCTGACCCTGGCCGGCGTGGTCTGGCTGTCGGTCAGCAATGGCCTGCGCCCGCTGGCGCGCATCCGCGCCGAGCTGGCCGCGCGCGGGCCCGGCGACCTGGCGCCGATCCCGCAAGCCAGCGTGCCTTACGAGATCGCGCCGGTGGTCACCGGCTTCAACGAATTGCTCGACAAGGTCGAAGCCGGCGCGCGCGCCCAGCGCGACTTCCTGGCCGACATGGCGCACCAGCTGCGCACGCCGCTGGCCGGCATGCAGCTGCAGCTCGAATGGCTGCGCGCGCGCCATGCGCGCGACCCCGACACCGTGCGCTCGCTGGGCATGATGGAGCTGGCCAACGAGCGCATGATCCGCCAGGTCAACCAACTGCTGGCGCTGGCGCGCGCCAGGGAAGGGCGGCCGGACGGCCAGCACGCCGCGCTCGACCTGGCCCGGCTCGTGCAGGAAACCATCCAGTTCTTCGTCGGGCAGGCGGCCGCCAAGGACATCGACCTCGGCTTCGAGCTGGCGCCGGCGCTGGTCGAAGGGGACGCGTTCCAGCTGCGCGACCTGGTCGACAACCTGGTCGACAATGCCCTGCGCTACACGCCGGCCGGCGGGCGGGTGACCGTCGGCTGCGCGCGCGAGGGCGATGCCGTCCTGTTTACCGTGGAAGATTCCGGCCCCGGCATCCCGCCCGCGCGGCGCGCCGCCGTGTTCGAACGGTATGTGCGCCTGGACGACAAGACCACCGGCAGCGGCCTGGGGCTGGCCATCGTGCGCGATATCGCGCTGGCGCATGGCGCCACCGTGGTGCTGGACGACGCCGAGGGCGGCGGCACCCGCGTGACGGTGCGTTTTGCTGCGGCTCCGACAAGATAGGGGCTTGCCGGCGTCGTATTTGCGTCGCTGTCAGGACTTTGTCAGCTTTTCCTCAGGGAAATGACAGGTTCCTGGGATATCATTCTCCATGGCAACATTATTGGCGGAGTCCGTCCGCCTTCAGGAGAATCCCATGCAGCAGCGCCAGTCCGGCTTCACGCTCGTCGAGCTCATGATCGTGGTCGCGATTATCGGCATCCTCAGCGCGATCGCCGTGCCTTCGTACAATAGCTACGTCATGCGCGCGCGCCTGGTCGAGGCGCATGGCGTGCTCGCGTCCACCCAGAACAAGCTGGAACAGTACTGGAGCAACAACCACAAATACGAAGGTTTCGACGCGGAAGGCGCCAGCCTCATGCCCGAGCCCGGCCTGAATTTCGACTACAGCCTGGACGACGCCACCGCCTCGGCCTATACCTTGACCGCCACCGGCAAGAACGCCGCCGCCGGATTCGTGTATACGATTGACCAGTCCGGGCAGCGGGCCACCACCGGGGTGCCGGATGGCTGGCTCGACAACGATAGTTGCTGGGTCGACCGCAAGGAGGGCACGTGTTCCCAGTAGTTCGCCCAGTAGTTCGCCCAGCAGTGCTGCCAGCAAGCGCGGCCCGCGAGAAAGGCTTCACGGCGCTCGAGGCGCTGGTCGTGGTGGCGATCCTCGGCATCCTGCTGGCGGTCGGCATTCCCGGCATGCGCGGCTGGCTGGGCGGCACCACGGCCACCGGCGCGGCCGAGTTCTACGCCGAAGGTTTTCGCCTGGCGCGCAGCCAGGCGCTGGCCAACAACAGCCGCAGCCGCCTGGTGTTCACCGAGAACGCCGGCAGCGGCCAGCTGGACTGGCAGGTCGACGTCTGCTTCCCGGTCCCGGACGATGGCTGCGGCGCCGACAGCGCGCGCTGGTCGACCGTGGACGAGCCGGCGCCGGGTCCGGAAGACGGCAACGTCGAGACCAGTTCGGTCTTTCGCAGCGCCGCCGCGCTGCCGCGCACCACGGCCTTGAGCGTCGCGCCCGATTCGGAGGCGCGCTCGGTCTATTTCACCGAGCTGGGCTGGGTCGACGGCGCCAAGCCGGCGCTGATGCGCTTCGACCTCGGGCCCGGCAGCGCCGACGCCGAGCACGTTTTCACGCCGACCGCCGTGGTGCTGACCCTGGCCGGGGCCGTGGTGACCTGCCGCCCCGACCTGGTCGGCGCCGCTGCGGCGGGCGACGCGCGCAGGTGTCCATGATGGGTCGCCGCATTTCCGTGCTCCGCCAGGCCCAGCGCGGCGTTGCGCTGCTCGAAGCGCTGATCGCCGTCCTGCTGCTGGGGATCGGCCTGATCGGCACCCTGGCCCTGCAGGTCAATTCCCAGGCCGCCCTGTCCGAGGCCGCCATGCGCGCCGAGGCGACCATCGCCGCCAACGAGTTGATCGGCGTGATGAGCACCGACCTCGACCACCTGGACGAATATGCGCTGGCCAGGGACGCGGAGCCGGGCGAGCGTCTCGAGACCTGGCATGCCGCGCTTGCCGGCCACCTGCCGAACGCCGCGGTCGAGGTCACGGTCACGCCGGCGGCGGACACCGAACGCACCGCCGTCGTGATCGTCATCAAGTGGCGCCGCAGCGAAGAGGCGCAGCAGAACACGCACCGCATCGTCACCTACCTGGCGAGGTCGGCATGAGTTCCCGGGCGCAGGCGCGGCGCATGGCCGGCTTTTCGCTGGTCGAGCTGATGGTCAGCATCGTGATCGGCCTGCTGGCGGTGCTGTTCGCCACCCGCATGATGACCGATTCCGAAACCACCAAGCGCGGCGCGCTGGGCGGCTCGGATTCGATGCAGAACGGGATGATGGCGATGTTCTCGATCAGCGGCGACGCCGAGCAGGCCGGTTATGGCCTGAACGATCCGATCCTGAACGGCTGCGACACGCTGTTCACGGACAACAGCGGCTACGCGCTGGCAGCGGCCAGCCGCGACGGCGTCGGCGTGACGCCGCTGGCCGCTGCCGTGATCGTGCCGGGGGCCGACGGCAAGCCGGACCAGCTGACCATGTACGCGGGCAGCGCGCCGGGCGGCACCGGCACCACGCGCCTGCTCACCAACTACATCGGCGGCAACCAGCTGGTGGTCGACCGGCCGTTGTACGGCTTCGCGGTCGGCGACGTGATCGTGGTCGCGCCCGAGAACGGCGAAGGCAAGTGCGCGCTGGCCCAGGTCGCGGCGCTGACGGGCCAGGGCGCGGCGCCGGCGATCTCGATCGGCGACGTGCGCTACCGCTACAACGCCGGCGCCCTGGCGCGCAATTTCGACGGCAGCGCGAGCCGCATCTTCAACCTCGGAGGCGAAGCGAACCTGTCGTTCCACACCTGGCTGGTGCGGGACGGGGTGCTGCGCCTGCGCGCCACCAACCTCGGCGCGGATGGCGAGGCCGCGCATGCGGTGGCCGACAACATCGTCTCGCTCAAGGCGCAATACGGCTTCGACAAGCGCGCCGCCGCCGACTTCGATCCGGAACTGGGGATGCAGGTGGGCGAATGGTCGAGCGCGATGATCGACGCCGACGACGATGGCGTGACCGGCGGCCCGGGCGACTACCAGCGCGTCGCCGCGCTGCGCATCGCGGTCGTGGCGCGCGCCAAGACGCCCGAGCGGCCCGGCGCCGACGGCGTGTGCACGGCGCAGCCGCAGGCCATCAAGGTGTTCGGCAGCGCCCAGCCGCAGGGCGTCGACCCGGTGGAGGTCGAACTCGACGTGCGCGTGGCGGACGACCCGGTCGACTGGCGCTGCTACCGCTACCGCACTTTCGAGACCATCGTCCCGCTGCGCAATGCGGGCTGGAGGCCCACCGCATGACCCATCCACCGACAAGCACCCGCAGCCAGGACGGGGTCGCCTTGCCCGTCATGCTGATCATGATGCTCGTGATGCTGGTGACCAGCATCTACCTGCTGCGCTCCAGCAATTCGGCCACCCTGGCGGCCTCGAACCTGGCCTACGACGCCACCCTGAGCCGGGCGGTCGACCTGGGCCTGCACACCGGCTTCCAGTGGCTGAGCGACGCCGCGTCGGCCGACAAGGCCAGCCTCAACCAGGATGACCTCGCGCGCGGCTACCACGCCAGCCTCGATACCACGCTGACGCCGAAGGACAAGGCGTTCTGGGACGACAGCTTTGCGGTCGAAGACGCCGACGGCATCCGGATCCAGTATGTCATCCACCGCATGTGCCGCAACCCGGGAAGCTTCAGCAGCGAAAACCAGGAGTGCGTGCTGACCTCCGCCAACACGGTCAAGATCGGCAACCGGGTGGCGATCGGCGAGAGCCTGGCGTCGGACGCGCCGGCCTATGCCAGCTCGCCCCAGATCCACTACGTGATCACGGCCCGCATCGACGGCGCGCGCGGCGGCAACGTGATCAACCAGATGGCTGTCCTGATCGGCGCCTGACGCCGGCCGCCACGAATGGAATGCGCATGAATTTTTCTCTCCTTACCACGCTGGCGATGGCGCTGGCCATGACCCTGGCGTCGACGCCGGCCTGGGCCGGCCCGACCGGCCTGGCCTCGCTGCCCCTGATGAGCATTACCGGCAGCGGGACCGTCAAGCCGAACCTGATGCTGCTGTACGACGATTCCGGCTCGATGGCCTGGAACCATACGCCGGACTACGTCGACGACAACACCACCTGCCGCGCCGGCACGACGCTCGCGGCGCGCAACCCGCGCGGCTGCGTGATCGGCGATCCGCCCTATGCGGCGCCGCTGTTCAACCGCCAGTACTACGACCCGAAGGTGCGCTACCAGCCGCCGGTGAAGGCCGACCAGACCTCGTATCCGAGCCAGACTTCCAGCGAGACCGACGGCTGGAAGTCCGTGACCACCGACGGCTTCGGCATCGACAAGCGGAATATGCGCAATGCGAACGAGAATACGACCAATCTGCTGACCGGCTACCCGGACCTGCAGTGGTGCAACAGCGCCGGCGACTGCCGCCGCAACATCGGCGGCTACGCCTATCCGAGCCTGACCTACGACAGCGCCGAGGCGGTCGGCGCCAATCCCTATTACTACACGATCAACGTCGCCGAATACTGCACCGACGCCAGCCTGAAGCGATGCGTGAGCACCGCGGTCAATGCCCCGGCGCCGCAGGGGTATCCGGTGCCGGCCCCGGTGCGCTGGTGCAACAGCACGGCGCTGACCGATTGCCAGGCCAAGTACGTCGGCAACTACAAGTACCCGCGCTACGGCGACCCGAACCGCTCGGCCAACTGGTATTCGACCATCACCATCAACGATTCGGGCGCCGCCAGCGCGGTCTCGATCACCGCCGTGCGCGCGGTCGGGGTGTCCGGCACCCAGACCATCACCCGCGACGCGGCCACGGCCTCGGGCGGCACCAACACCGCGGCCAAGCGCACCGCGCTGGCCACCGCGCTGGCGGCCTCGATCGTCAACAAGGCGGTATCGGACCGTCCGTTCACCGCCTGCGTGCCCCAGGCCAGCGGCGTGGTGCGCGCCTGTTCCGACTTCGGCATCACGCTCGATTCGAGCGACATGCTGGCGGTGATCCCGATCAGCTGCGGCCGCAACGTCACCAACAAGAACAACTGCACGGTGGTGAGGGAGGGCGAGCGCACCGGCGACGAGATCGTGGTCGATTCCGGCACCGCCGCCACCGCGCTGCTGCAAGTGGGCGGACGCGCCGCCAACAGCAGCAACACCAACGGCCGCAGCCGACTGGTCGGCCTGAAGCTGGGCAATACCACGCTGATCGACTCGCTGCGCTTCGGCCAGAACTACACGGCGGCCCAGGTCGCCTCGCAGATCGCCGGCGAGATCGGCACCCGCGGCACGATCAAGGCCTATGTGGGTCCGAACAGCGTCACGCCGCAGTGCGCCGCGGCCACCAGCTCGATGGTGTGCATCGTGGCGCCGCTGAGCATGGCCGGCGCCAACCTGAGCTATACCCGGGTCGACAATCCCGCCAGCCTGAGCTGGGGAGGCGCGCCGGCGACCAGCGACGGCGCGCCAACCTCGGTTTCGGGTTTCGATACCGGCGTGTTCATCCGCACCGACATCGTGCCGGCGCGCGACAACTACCCGAAATCGGCGCAGCGCACCGATTGCCAGGGCGCGGCCTGCACCTACGCCGAGGAGATGACCAACTTCGCCAACTGGTACGCCTACTACAAGACGCGCAACCAGATGATGAAGACGTCCGTCGGCCTGGCCTTCCAGCCGCTGGGCGAAGCCTACAAGGTCGGCCTGGTGGGCCTGCAGGATGCGGCCGCGGAAGGGACGATGAGCCGTCCGAAGCCGTTCACCGGCCAGAACCGGATCGACTGGTACGACGCGCTGTACGCGATGAACAGCGCGGGCGGCACCCCGGTGCGCCTGGCGCTGCACGCGATCGGCAAGATGTTCGCCAACCAGGCGCCGTACAGGCAGGAGGCGGGCTCGGAGACGGTGGAGTATGCGTGCCAGCAGAACTTCACGTTCGTGACCACCGACGGCTACTGGAACGGCAACAGCCCCAAGACGCTGGTCAAGGCGGCGACCCGCAATTCGCCCGCCGAATACGAGGAAACCGTCGTCAACAACGACAACACCGTCAACCCGGCGCGCTTCTGCACGCGCGAGAAGGGCTGCCTCGACACCCGCGCGCAAACGCTGCCGTCGCTGGCCGACGTCGCGCTGTACTGGTACAACGGCGGCTCGAGCACCGGCACCGTGTCGCTGCGTCCCGAGATCGACGACATGTCGAAGACCGGCCAGGTGCCGGGCGCCGGCAACAACCACCTGCACATGCGCACCTACGCCCTGGGCCTGGGCGTGGACGGCATCATGACCTATGAGCCCGACTACGACACCAAGCCGGTGGTCGGCGGCGACTTCTACAACCTGATCAACGGCGTACAGACCGGCTGCCCGTGGAACAACAACGGCGCCTACGTCTGGCCCGACCCGAATACCGGCACCACCGACCTGTCGACGGCGCTGCAGTCGCGGGTGGACGACCTGTGGCACGCCGCCATCAACGGCGGCGGCAAATACTTCCCGGCCTCCGATCCGCTGCAGGTGGTCGACAGCCTGAACCGGGTCCTGAACGACATCCAGGTCGCCACCGGCGCGGCCGCCGCGGCCGCCACCTCGACCCCCAACGTGGCGCAGGAAGACCGCGACATCTTCTCGGCCACCTTCACCACCGTGAAATGGACGGGAAACCTCTCCAAGCGCGTGATCGACATCGTCACGGGCGAGGTCAGCCAGGACGTCGACTGGAAGACCTCCTGGAGCATGGGCCAGAAGGTGGGCGCCGACGCCGACACCCGCAGCATCTGGTGGCGCAACCCGGCCACCGGCGCGCGCGCCGACTTCGCCTACGACCAGTTGGGCGCCGACCAGGCCTGGTTCTCGAACAAGTGCTCGGCGCTGCCGCAGTGCGCGCGCCTGTCGGCCGACCAGCGCGCCGTCGTCAACGACGGCCGCACCATCGTCGGCTGGCTGCGCGGCCAGCAGCAGCATGCCGACAACGTCCTGCTGCGCGCCTACACCACCACCGGGCCGGAAGACACCGGCCCGAACAGCGCGCAGCTGGAGATCCTGGGCGACGTGGCGTCGTCCAAGCCGGCCTACCTGCGCGAGCCGCGCAAGGCTTACGGCAGCGCCGACTATGCGGCCTTCCGCAGCGAGAACGCGAGCCGCGACCCGGTCGTTTTCATCGCCGCCAACGACGGCATGCTGCATGCCTTCGACGCCGAGAAGGGGACCGAGCTGTGGGCTTACATGCCGCGCATCACGATGAAGAAGCTGTACCGGCAGGCCAGCGTCAATTACGCGTCGAGCCACCAGTTCAGCACCGACGGTTCGCCCGAGCTGGCGGACGTCAAGATCGGCGGCGAATGGCGCACGGTGCTGGTCGCCGGCCTGAACGCCGGCGGGCGCGGCTACTATGCGCTGGACGTCACCGATCCGGCCGATCCCAAGCCCTTGTGGGAAATCTGCGCCGACAGCACGGTGTGCGGCGGCGTGCACCACCAGCCCGACATGGGCTTCACCTTCGGCAATCCCCAGTTCGGCACCATCCGGGTGGGCGGCGCGGAGCGCTGGGTGGTGTTCCTGACCTCGGGCTACAACAACATTCCCGGCGCCGACGACATCCAGTCGGGCAGCGGCAAGGGCTACCTGTTCGTGATCGACGTCGCCACCGGCGAGGCGATCGCCAACCTGGGCGCCGGCGACGTGCTGGACAAGGGCATGCTCACCACCGGCAGCGGCGACGCCACGACGCCGTCCGGCCTGGCGAAGATCACGGCGATCACGGCCAACCCGAACACCGATCCGCTGGTGACCTACGTCTACGGCGGCGACAACCAGGGCCAGATGTGGCGCTTCGACTTCACCGGCGAGCGCGTCCAGCGGCTGCTGATGGCCGATGCCGGCCCCGATCAGCCGATCACCACCCGTCCCGACGTCGCCGTCTGCCAGGTCGGCTCGACCGGCGAGGGGGCGGACGCCTCGCCGACCAGGCGCGTGGTGGCCTTCGGCACCGGTCGCATGCTCGACTTGCCGGACATCCAGAACACCAAGGTGCAAAGCGCCTATGTGCTCAAGGACGATGGCGCCGCCTTCGACGCCGCCGCCTGGCGCGACGACGAGACCTATGCCGAACGCACGCTGACCGAGACCCGGCCCTACGATGACGCCGCGCCCGACGTGCCGCGCTCGAACCAGTTCACGATCGGCGGGACGATCGCCGACCTGGGGCGCCAGCGCGGCTGGTTCGTCGACTTCGACAAGAACGCCGGCGAGCGGGTCAACCTGGATCCGAAGATCGTGGCCGGCACCCTGACCGTCGTGTCCAACCTGCCGCAATCCTCGACCGCCTGCGCCGTGGGCGGCATCAGCTACGCCTATTTCGTCGACGTGTGCAGCGGCGCCGCGGTCTCGAACGACATCGCCGGCGTGCTGCTGTCGGGCGACGCGGCGGCGGTGGGCACGACCATCGTGCGCCTGCCGTCGGGCGCGCTCAAGCTGATCACCACCACCGCCAAGGGCAACACCATCACCACCGAGGTGGCGCCGGCCAAGACCCAGGACGCGCGCCGCACCGGCTGGCGCCGGGTGCGCGACTAGGCGATGCACGCGCCGGGCGCGCCGTTTAGTTCACACGGCGCGCCCCGGAAACGGTAAAATCGAGGGTTTTCCGACAAGGGTCGCCCGCGGCCCGACAACAGGGCTCGATCCATGGCCAACGACACCGATATTTCCAGCGACGACCTCGACGTCGCCGCCCCCCGCCAGGCCGGCGCGATCGCGCGCGAAGTCGCGCGCCGCCGCACCTTCGGCATCATTTCCCACCCCGACGCGGGTAAAACCACGCTGACCGAGAAGCTGCTGCTGTTCTCGGGCGCGATCCAGCTGGCCGGCACGGTCAAGGGCCGCAAGAGCGGCCGCCACGCGACCTCGGACTGGATGGACATCGAGAAGCAGCGCGGCATCTCGGTCGCGTCCTCGGTGATGCAGTTCGAGTTCCGCGAGCACGTGATCAACCTGCTCGACACCCCGGGCCACCAGGACTTCTCGGAAGACACCTATCGCGTGCTGACCGCGGTCGACTCGGCGCTGATGGTGATCGACGCCGCCAAGGGCGTCGAGGAACAGACCATCAAGCTGCTCGACGTGTGCCGCATGCGCGACACCCCGATCGTCACCTTCATGAACAAGATGGACCGCGAGACCCGCGATCCGCTGGAGCTGCTCGACGAGGTCGAGTCGGTGCTCAAGATCGAGTGCGCGCCGGTGACCTGGCCGATCGGCATGGGCAAGAACTTCCGCGGCGTGTACCACCTGCTGCGCGACGAGATCATGCTGTTCAAGGCCGGCGAAGAGAAGGCCGACGGCGCCTTCGAGATCGTCAAGGGCATCGACAATCCGAAGCTGGCCGAGATGTTCCCGCTCGAGATCGAGCAACTCAAGATGGAAGTGGAACTGGTGCACGGCGCTTCGCACGTGTTCGACCTCGAGCGCTTCCTGTCGGGCGTGCAGACCCCGGTGTTCTTCGGTTCGGCGATCAACAACTTCGGCGTGCGCGAGATCCTGTCGGCCCTGGTCGACTGGGCGCCGGCGCCGCGCGAACGCGACGCCACCGTGCGCGCGGTCGCGCCGGTCGAACCCAAGTTCTCGGGCTTCGTGTTCAAGATCCAGGCCAATATGGACCCGGCCCACCGCGACCGCATCGCCTTCCTGCGCGTGTGCTCGGGACGCTTCGAGAAGGGCATGAAGGTCAAGCACCTGCGCCTCGGACGCGAAGTGAAGCTGTCGTCGGTCGTGACCTTCATGGCCTCGAGCCGCGAACAGGTCGAAGAAGCCTACGCCGGCGACATCATCGGCCTGCCGAACCACGGCAATATGCAGATCGGCGACAGCTTCTCGGAAGGCGAGATGCTGACCTTCACCGGCATTCCGTATTTTGCCCCGGACCTGTTCCGCACGGTGCGGATTCGCAACCCATTGAAAGTGAAGCAGCTGCACAAGGGCTTGCAGCAGCTGGGCGAAGAGGGCGCGGTGCAGGTGTTCAAGCCGGTGCTCGGCTCGGACCTGATCCTGGGCGCGGTCGGCGTGCTGCAGTTCGAGGTCGTGGCCAGCCGCCTGCTCAACGAGTACGGCGTGGATGCCGTGTTCGAGAGCAGCAGCATCAGCAGCGCGCGCTGGATTTCGAGCGACGACAAGAAATCCCTTGCCGACTTCGAGAACCAGCTCGGCCACCAGGTCGCCTACGACGCCGCCGGCAATATGGCTTTCCTGGCGACGTCCGGCGTGAACCTGCGCCTGACCCAGGAGCGCTGGCCCAAGCTGGTGTTCCACGCGACTCGCGAGCACGCGGCCAAGCTGGCCTGACGCAGCCCCCGCATCAAGGCCCGGCCGCGCTCTCGATCTCCATGTCGATCTCGAGCGCGTCCAGGGTCTGGGTGCGCACCGCGCCGTCGGGCAAGGTCAGGCGCAGCTGCACCGGCAGCCAGGCCTGGCCTGGCGCCAGCCACACTTCCAGCCGCGGCGCCCCCTCGGGCGCCAGCTGCGCCAGGCGCAGCGCTTCCACGGCGCCGATCCCGGTGTCGACCGTCTCCATTTCCATTACCTCGTAGCGTTCCTGGCGCGCCCCGCCGGCGGCGCCGATCCAGAACGCCAGCACGCCGCGCAGCTGGTCCGGATTGGCGCGCCCCATCCCCGCCAGCTGCAGCAGCAGCGAGGCGCGGTCCTGGGCGCCGCCCGCCAGCTGGTCGCGGCGCGCGCCGAGGTGCGAGATGATCACCCCGCGCGCGCGATCGAATTCGGTGTTCGCCCGGCCCAGGCCCGCCGGCTCGCTGGCGCGCAGCGGCGCCAGGCCGCCGTCGTCCAGGCCGCCCTCGCTGTCCAGCGCGCCCAGGATGCCGTCGAGCGCGAGCCGGTAGCTGCTGCCGTCGGTGCGCCATTCGAGGCGCGCCGCGCCCCCGCCGCTGACGCGGTAGTCGAGGCGCGCCGGCGGCGCCGGCGAGACGCGGAACTGGCCCGGCATCGCGCCCGGCAGCACCTCGCCTTGCCCGACCGCCTGGAGCGGCGCGAGCGCCGGCAGTGGGGGCGATGTGGCTTCCGGCCCGGCATCGGGCGCTGGCGCGGGCTGCGGGGCGGATTCAGGGGCGGATTCGGGGGCGGGCCGGGATGCGGGCGGCGGGCCGGGCGCCGGCCGGGGCGTTGCGCGCTCGGTCCCGGCGCGCGCGATGCGCAGCGTCAGCGGCGCAGGCTCGCGCACGCCCGGCGCGCGCTGGGCGGGGAATTCGAGCCAGGCAAGGGCGGCCAGGTGCAGCAACAGCGATGCCAGGCCGACGCCGAGCAGACGCCGGTGGCGCGCCAGGAAAGCGGGAAATCTCATGGGCGCTAGTGTAGCGCGCCCGTCCGCGAACGGGAGATCAGAAGCCGACGTTCAGGTTGGCCCTGACCCTGCTGCTGGAATTGGTCGCATTCTCGAAACGCTCGGCCGCGTGGCCGTGATTCTCGAAGGAGCCGTCGAGCGTGACCCGGTCGCTCACCTTGTACTGCGCGCCGACGCCGGTGTACAGGCCGGTATCGACGCCCCTGCGCACGCCGCGGCGGTTCTGGCTGTGCGCCACGCCCAGCTTGCCGTAGGCCGACAGGCGCTCGCCGAGCGGTTGCGTGACCTTGACGGCCGCGTGCAGGTTGAAGCCGCGCAGGCCGATCGCGCCGGTCGTGTCTTCGGGATCGCGCTCGTTCAGCGGGCGAAAACCCTGGTCGAGCAGGTTGACGTAGCCGGCCTCGAAAGCCAGCCCCGGCGTCGTCGCGACGCCCATCAGCAGCCTGGGGTCGGTCTTGAACAGGCCGGCGAACAGGCGGTCGTTGGGGTTGACGTTCAGGTTCCCGCCATAGACCCGGGGAAAGGTCTGGGAACGGGGATCGCGCGGGGCCGAGAACACGCTGCGCGGGCGGGTGTCGGCCAGCGCCACCGGCGCGGCCGCCTGTTCCACCAGTTGCGCCCGCGCCGGAGCGCCGGCAACGGCCGCAACGGCCGCCGCCAGGATCAAGGCCGGTTGTTTCATGTCGCGTCCTTTCAGAAGCCCATCTTCAGGTTGCCCTTGACGCCGTCGCGCACGCGGTCGAACTTCTTCGCCGCGTCGCCGTGGCGCACGAAGTCGCCGCTTACCGTGGTGCGTTTGTCGACCTTGTAGCTGGCGCCGGCGCCGGTGTATAGACCGGTATCGGACCCGGCCACGCCTTGTTCCTTCTTTTTTTCGGTATAGGCGATGCCGGCCTTGCCGTAGGCCGACAGGCGCTCGCCGGCCGGCAGCGAATATTTGGCGGCCAGATGGTTGCTGGAACCTTTTTCGCCCAGCGGGATCGAGGCGTCGGCGGGCTTGCCCGGCTCGACCTTGTGCAAGTCTTTGTCCGGCAGATTGAGGTAACCGCCCTCGATGGCGACGTTGGGCGTCACCTCGACGCCGGCGATCAGGCGCGGATCGCGCCGCATGCCGGTGAACACGTGGTCGTTCGGCTGGGCCGCCACGTCGCCGCCATACACGCGCGGATAGGGCTGGTGGCTGCCGGCGAACGGGTCGGGCCTGGCGGCTGCGTTCCGCTCGAGCTGCGCCGGCTGGCGCGGGGACGGGTCGGGCAGCAGCTGGGCCTGGACAGTGCAGGCCGCCAGCCATCCGAGCGTCAATACGAAGGCGCGTGCTTTCATCGGAGCTCCTCGAGCGGGGGATTTGGCAAGCATAGCGCGTTTAAGGGCGCTGTGCTCATGCACGGCGCATGCCTTGGTAAGCAGTTGTTACCGGTATGCATACGCTCACCGTGGTCCCTGCCGGGCTGCTGTCGATCTCCAGCACCCCACTAGCCAGCCGGGCCCGCTCGCGCATGCCGGGCAAGCCCCAGTGGCCCGCGCGCGCGCCGCTGGCCAGGATATCCGGGCCGATGCCGCAGCCGTCGTCCATGACGGCCAGGCGCAGGCGATCGGCGCCGCAGTCGAGCGCCAGCGTGATCCTGCCTGCGCGCGCATGGTGAAACGCATTCGACAGGGCTTCGCGCCCGATCGTGAACAGTTCGTCCTCGATCTCGGGCTCGAGCCCGTGGATCTTGCCATTATGGCGCGTCACGAACGCGACGCCGGTCGCCGCCGCCAGCTCGCGGCCAACGTCGGACAAGGCCTGCGCCAGGCAACCGTGGCGCAGGCCTGGCACGCGCAACTGGCGCAGCCGCTCGCGGCCCTCGTCGATCACGTCCTCGGCGCGCGCCAGCACGTCCTCGACTTCGGCGCGCAGCCCGCTGTCGCCCGGCAGCCTTCCCAGCAGGACGTGCATGCGCAGCACGAGGGCCTGGACGCTTTGCAGGAAGGTGTCGTGCAGGGTGCGCGCGATGCGCTCGCGCTCGAGCATGCGCTCGCGCAGGCGCAGGTCGAGATTCGCATGCAGGCGCGACGCGAGCCGCGCCAGGCGCCAGCGGTGCAGCAGCCAGGCCGCCGCCAGCGCGGCCAGGACGCAGGCCGGCATGAACCACGCGGTCTGGGTGAAGGCCGGTTCGATGCGAAACGATGCGCGCGCCGGCTGCGGGCTCCAGACCCCGTCCTCGTTGGCGGCGCTCACCTCGAAGGTGTAGGCGCCCGGGGCCAGGTTGGTGTAGACCGCCTGGCGCAGGCCGGCCGTCTCGCGCCACCCTGGATCCTGGCCGACGAGACGGTAGCGAAAGCGCACCCGCTCGGGCATCGTCAGGGCGGTGGCGGTGAAATCGATCTCGACGCGCGCCGTGCGCGCAGGCAGGATTGTGGCGCCATCCGGCGCGAACGCCTGGCGATCGGTGCGCAGGGCGCTCACCATCACCGTCGGCGCGCGCGGATTGCGCGGGATCGCCGCCGGATCGATGTGACCGATGCCGCTCGAGGTCGCGAACCACAAGCGGCCGTCGCTCGCCTGCACCAGCGTCGGCAGCGGCCGGATCTGGGCCGGCATGCCGCGGTAACCGTCGAGGTGGTCGAACCGCTCGGCGTCGACCAGCGCCGGCAGGGCGCCGCTCAGCTTCGCCGCGTCGATGCGCGCCAGCCCGCTGGTATCGTGCAGCCACAATTCGCCGTCTTCGCGCTCCACGATGCCCGACACGCCGCTGAAGGAACCCCGCCCACGTTCCCCGAGCGAGCGGAAGCGCGCGCCGTCGAACCAGCCAAGCCCACGGTCGCCGCCGATCCATGTGCGCTGCCGTCCGTGGAGGATCGCCAGGGTGTTTCCGACGGCGAGTCCGTGCGCGTGCCCGTAGCGCCGTACCTCATCCCTGTCCAGTACCGCGATGCGATCGCCCGTATAGCCGAACCAGATCCGTCCCTCGTGGTCGCGGGCAAGGGTGACGGCGGTGTCCTGCGCCAGTTCCTGGTGCCCGCCGCCGGCAAGCCAGGCGCCGTCACGGAAGGTATGGACGCCCATTCCGACCACCGACAGCCACAGCGTGCCGGCCGCGTCGCTGGTCATGGCCTGGACGTCGCGGCCGGCGAATTCGGTGGGCAGCGGCCAGCGGCGCGCCGAGCCGGCGCGCACCTGCCACAGATGGGTGCCGGTGGCGAACCAGAGGGCGCCGTCCGGCTGGCGATGGCTGGCGGTCACGCCGGCGATGTCGCTGCGGCGCTGGACGCCGTCCGCTCCCAGCACGATGCTGCGCATATTGAAGGCTTCCAGCTGGTCCGACGTCCCGATCCAGACCGCGCCCTCGTCGCCCGGCGTCACGCCCATGGCGCCGGTGAAGCCGTCCGGCAGCGCGACCATCGCGAGGCGGGCGGGCCGCACACGGTCGACGCCCTCCGGCGTGACGAACCACACGTTGCCCTCGCGATCGGTCAGGTTGGCGCTGAACGTCGATGCGGTAAAGCCTCCCGCGGTCACGAATTGCCGCACCACCTTGCCGTGGCAGTCGAGCAGCTGGACGGATTCGCCGGTGCCGACCCACAGGCCGCCGTGCGCGTCGCTGTAGTAACCGAGGTTGGGCAGGCCGCCGTTATGCAGCGCGAACGGCGTCGTTGCGCCGCTGTCCGGATCGAACATCTGCATGCCGTGCGCACGGCTGTTGACCAGGACCCGTCCGTCCGGCTGCAGCTCGCCGCCCTCGACGCCAGGCCGGTCGAGGACTTTCTGGAACCGGTGGCGCCCGGTTCCCGGGGCCTGCGTGCTGCGATAGACGCCGTCGGGGAAGTACGCCAGCATGCTGCCGTCCTTCAGCACCGTCAGCTGCAGCAGGCCGCCCTCGGGCAGGCCGGCCCCGGATCCGACCGGGCGCCAGGCGTGCCCGTCGAGCCGGTACAGGCCCGCGCTGGTGGCGGCCCACATTACGCCGTCGCCGGTGCGGGCGAACTGGTGCACGGAACCGCGCGGCGCGCCGTCGCCACTCACGTAGTGCCGCGCGCCTGCGCGTTCGAACCGGCTGATGCCGCCGAACTGGTAGCCGACCCAGATCGCGTCGCCGTAGGAGGCCACCGCCATGGTCACCGGCGAGTGCAGCTCGTGGCCATGCACCCTGTCATTGCGCACGAACCGGGCGCCGTCGAAGCTGTACAGGCCGTCGCGGGCGGCGAACCACAGCAGTCCGTCGGCGTCCTGGGCCATCGAGTACAGCCCGGCCGGCGCGCCGTCCTTGCGGGTCCAGCCGGTGTGCTGGAGGTCGGCGTCCCAACGCGTCGGCTGCGCGCAGGACTGTTGGGCAGTGGCGGGCGTGGCGGCTGCGGCGTTGGCCTGGACGAGCAGGCCAGCGAGGGCGCAGGCCAGCATCATGCGTGCGCGGGACGACGTCATAGAGCGGTTTCGTTGGTGAATGCGGGTTGGCGGTGCGGCTCAGCGCACAATCATAGCCAACGGTCAACAAAAAGCAAGGATGGCGGGCGTCTCGCATTCTTGCGCCGTCACAAGTGTCCATCTTTCCGGCAAGGTACATTGTCGAGTGCGCCGAGAAGACGGCGCTGACCGAAAGGATGATCATGCTGGCCCGCCTGCGTATTGGTCCCAAGCTCCTGCTCGCTCCCGGCGCCGTCCTGCTCCTGCTGCTCCTGCTGTCCTGGGTCGCCTATTACGCGATGGTGCGCCAGAACGACTCGCTCGAATCGATCGTGGGCCAGCGCGCGGCCAGCATGCGCGCCGCCAGCAGCCTGGCGGCGCAGACGCAGAAGGCGCATGCCGACATCTACCGCCTGCTGAGCTGGATGGGCGGCAGCTTCCCGCTGGCGCGCACCGAGCCGCTGCGCCAGGACATCCTGGCCCAGCACCGGCGCATCGCGACCGGCCTGGAGACCCTTGGCAAGGCGACCCTGACCGAGGCCGAAGACCGCCACGTGCAGCAGGCCGCGGCGGCGCAGCTGCGCTACGCCGAGGCGGTGCGCGAGGTGATCGAGCTGGCGCCGCTGGACGGCTCGATCAGCGCGAATGCCATGCAGAAGGCCGAAAGCGCCTTCGCGCTGGTGGCGCAGCGCCTGGCCGACCTGGGCGCGCTCGAAGAAGCGCTGGCGCGCGAAGCCTCCGGCAGCGCGAAGGCCGACTTTCGCATGATCTCGGTGCTGATGCCGGCCGTGGTGCTGCTGGCGATCGGGCTGTCGCTGGCGATCACCTTCGCCGTGCGCCGCATCCTGCTGGACGAGATCCGCGGCATCGGGCTGGCCGCCAGCGGCCTGGCCAGCGGCGACCTGACGGCGCGCCCGCATCTCGACCACGAGTACGGCGGCGACGAGATCGCCGACACGTCGCGCCAGCTGGACGCCAGCATCCGCAACCTGAACGGCACCCTGCGTTCGATCCTGGACTCGGCGCGCCTGATCGGCGCCGCCTCGCGCGACATCAAGCTCGGCAGCCTGAGCCTGGGCAGCCGCGCCGTGTTCCGCGCCAGCGCGCTGGCCCATACCGAAGGCGCGCTGCGCGAGCTGGCGGCCGACGTCAAGCTGGGCGCCGACCAGGCGCGCATCGCCCACCGCCTGGCCGCCGGCGCGGGCGAGGCGGCGCACGAAGGCGGCGACCTGGTCGAACGGCTGGTGGCGACGCTCGAGGGCAGCCGCCGCGGTGCGCAGCGGGTGGTCGAGATCGTCGACGGGCTCGACCTGGCGGCGAGCGAGACCGGCACGCTGGCCCTGAACGCGGCGCTGGACGCGGCGCGCACGCACCTGGACGCCGACATGGACGCCGGCGCGCAGTCGCCGGCGATGGCCGCGGTGGCCGGCGAGGTGCGGGCGCTGGCGCGCCGGGTGGCCGCCGCCAGCCGCGAGATCCGGACCGTGGCGGCGCAGTCGCTGGCCGAGATCGATGGCGGCGCGGCCTGGGCCCTGCACGCCGGCAGCAGCATGGAGCGGATCGCCGGCACGGTGCGCGAGGTGGAAGACCTGGCCGGGCGCATCGGCGCGGCCGGCGAAGGCCAGGCCACGCAACTGGCCGACGTGGGCCAGGCGATCGTGCAGATGGACCAGGTGACGCGCCAGAACTGCACGCTGGTGGAAGAAGCGGCGAGCGCGGCGCGCACCCTGCAGATGCAGGCGCTGGCGCTGTCGCGCACGGTGGCGGGGTTCAGGCTGGAAGAAGAGGGGGCGCGGGAAACGGCCCCGCAGGCGCAGGACGCCGGCCGCAAGGACGACGGCGGCGCTTCCTGGTCGAAGCCCTTCGATCCGGCGCGCGAACGCCGGGGGGGCACCAGGGAACGCCGCCGTCACCAGGCGTCGCACTTGCGGCTCGCCTCGAGCCGCAAGTGACGATCCCGGTCAGTGCGTCAACCGATCACTCGTAATCGCTGATCGGCGCGCAGCCGCAGAACAGGTTGCGGTCGCCGTACACATTGTCGGCGCGGCCGACCGGCGGCCAGTACTTCTTCTTGCGCAGGCCGGCGACCGGGAAGGCCGCCACTTCACGCGTGTAGCCGTGGGCCCAGGCGTCGGAAGTGACGACTTCGGCGGTGTGCGGCGCGCCCTTGAGCGGGTTGTCCATGCGGTCGTACTCGCCGCGCTCGACCTTGACGATCTCGGCGTGGATGGTGATCATCGCCTCGATGAAGCGGTCGATCTCGGCCTTCGATTCCGACTCGGTCGGCTCGATCATCAGGGTGCCCGGCACCGGGAAGCTCATGGTCGGGGCGTGGAAGCCGAAGTCCATCAGGCGCTTGGCCACGTCTTCGTTGCTGATGCCGGTCTTGTCCTGCAGTGGACGCAGGTCGATGATGCACTCGTGCGCGACCAGGCCGTCGTGGCCGGCGTACAGCACCGGGTAGTGCGGGGCCAGGCGGCGCGCGATGTAGTTGGCGTTGAGGATCGCCACTTCGGTGGCCGAAGTGAGGCCTGCGGCGCCCATCATCGCGATGTACATCCACGAGATCGGCAGGATCGAGGCCGAGCCGAAGGCGGCGGCGCTGACGGCGCCGATGCCGTTCTCGTCCCGCACATAGCCGGTCGACAGCTGGTTCGGCAGGAATTTCGCCAGGTGGGCGCCGACGCCGATCGGGCCGACGCCGGGGCCGCCGCCGCCGTGCGGGATGCAGAAGGTCTTGTGCAGGTTCAGGTGGCTGACGTCGCCGCCGAAGGCGCCCGGCGCGGCCAGGCCGACCAGCGCGTTCATGTTGGCGCCGTCGACGTAGACCTGGCCGCCGTGCGCGTGCACGATCTCGCACAGTTCCTTGATGCCTTCCTCGAACACGCCGTGGGTCGACGGGTAGGTGACCATCACGCAGGCCAGGTCCTTGCTGTATTGCTCGGCCTTGGCCTTCAGGTCGCTGAGATCGACGTTGCCGTTGTCGTCGCAGGCGGTGACCACGACCTTCATGCCGACCATGCTGGCCGAGGCCGGGTTGGTGCCGTGGGCCGAGGACGGGATCAGGCACACGTTGCGGTGGCCTTCGCCGCGCGATTCATGGTACTTCTGGATCACCAGGAGGCCCGCGTACTCGCCCTGCGAGCCGGCGTTCGGCTGCAGCGAGATGGCGGCGTAGCCGGTGGCGGCGCACAGCATGGCTTCCAGCTGGGCGATCATCTCGCGGTAGCCGATGGTCTGCTCGTTCGGCGCCAGCGGGTGGACGTTCGAGAACTCGGGCCAGGTGACCGGCACCATCTCGGCGGTGGCGTTGAGCTTCATGGTGCACGAGCCGAGCGGGATCATGGTGCGGTCCAGCGCCAGGTCCTTGTCGGCCAGCGCGCGCAGGTAGCGCAGCATCTCGTGCTCGGCGTGGTAGCGGTTGAAGGTCGGGTGGGTCAGGTAGGCGCTGGTGCGGGCGAGGGCGGCCGGGAAGGCGTCGGCGACGCCGGCGTCCAGCTGGTCCAGGTCAACCGTCTTGCCATTGCCGAACACCGCGAACAGGTTGGCCAGGTCGTCGCGGGTGACCGTTTCGTCGAGCGAGACGCCGACGCTGGTGGCGTCGATCTGGCGCAGGTTCAGGCCGCGCGCGGTGGCCTGCTGGTGGATCGCGCCGGCGTCCTGCACGCGCACCGTGAGGGTGTCGAAGAAGGTCTTGTTGGCCAGCTCGAAGCCCAGCTGCTGCAGGCCGGCGGCCAGGATGGTGGTCTGGCGGTGCACGCGGCGCGCGATGCGGGCCAGGCCTTGCGGGCCGTGGTAGACCGCGTACATGCCGGCCATCACGGCCAGCAGCACCTGCGCGGTGCAGATGTTCGAGGTCGCCTTTTCGCGGCGGATGTGCTGTTCGCGGGTCTGCAGCGCCAGGCGGTAGGCCGGGTTGCCCTGGGCGTCGACGGTGACGCCGACCAGGCGGCCCGACATGCTGCGCTTGAATTCGTCGCGGGTGGCCAGGTAGCCGGCGTGCGGGCCGCCGAAACCGAGCGGCACGCCGAAGCGCTGGCTGTTGCCGACCACGACGTCCGCGCCCCATTCGCCCGGCGGGGTCAGGACCGTGAGCGCCAGCAGGTCGGCGGCCACGATCACCATCGCGCCCGCGGCATGCAGGTGCTCACAAGCAGCGCGGTAGTCGCGCACTTCGCCGTCGACGCCCGGGTATTGCAGCAGCACGCCGAAGCAGGTTTCTTCGAGCTTTTCGATGTCGGCGGGTGCGATGCTGCGCACTTCGACGCCGATCGGCTCGGCGCGGGTCTGGATGATCTCGCGCGTCTGCGGCAGCACGTCGTCGGCCACGTAGAACACCTTCGAGGCCGACTTGCCGACGCGCTGGATCAGGGTCATGGCTTCGGCAGCGGCGGTGCCTTCGTCCAGCATCGACGAGTTGGCGATGCCCATGCCGGTCAGGTCGGTGATCGCCTGCTGGAAGTTCAGGATGGCTTCCAGGCGGCCCTGCGAGATCTCGGGCTGGTAAGGGGTGTAGGCGGTGTACCAGGCCGGGTTTTCGAAGATGTTGCGCAGGATGACCTTCGGCGTGTGGGTGCCGTAGTAGCCCTGGCCGATCAGCGACTTCAGCACCTTGTTCTTGGACGCCAGGCCCTTGAGCAGCGCCAGCGCTTCTTCTTCGGTGCGCGGTTCGGCGAACTGGCCCAGGTCCAGCTTGTCCTTGCGGCGGATGTTGGCCGGGACCACGGCGTCGATCAGGGCGGCGCGGGTGGCGTAGCCGAGGGTCGACAGCATGGCTGCCTGTTCGGATTCGGACGGGCCGATGTGGCGCGGGATGAACGAATCGCGTGCTTCAAGTTGGGTGAGGCTGGAGCGGGTCATAATAAGAAAAGAGTCCGGAAGGGTCTGGCGCCGATGCTGGCTGGATCAAGAAGGGGATGCGCAGGGCGGTGCGCCCGGGGAAGGGCGCACCTTGGACCATCAGTGGTCGGTGGTCTTGCCGTAGGCGTCGGCGTCGAGCAGCTTGTCGTAGGCGCCAGCGTCGCTCGGGGCCAGCTTGAACAGCCAGGCGCCGTAGGCATCCTGGTTGATCGAGTCGGGCGCGTCGGCGACCGGCTGGTTGACGGCGGTGACGGTGCCCGAGACCGGCGCGTAGATGTCGCTGGCGGCCTTGACCGATTCGACCACGGCGGCGTCGTCGCCCGCGGTGAATGCCTTGCCGACCTGCGGCAGTTCGACGAACACGATGTCGCCCAGCGCGTCCTGCGCGTATTCGGTGATGCCCACGGTCAGGCTGCCGTCTTCTTCGCGGCGCACCCATTCATGGGATTCGGTGTATTTCAGGTCGGTAGGGATGTTCATGGAAACTCCTGAGGATGGTGGGGTTATTAGTATAGGTGTTTGTTATCCGGTCCGGCGATTCAGGCGGCCAGCACTTTGCCGTTGCGCACGAACGGCAGCTTGACCACGCTGGCGGCCAGGTGCTTGTCGCGGATCGCGACCTGCACGGTGTCGCCGACGGCGACGTCCATCGGCACGCGCGCCAGGGCGATCGCCTGCTGCATGCTGGGGCTGAAGGTGCCGCTGGTGATCTCGCCGACATTGCCGGAGGCGGCGATCACGCGCTGGTGGGCGCGCAGGATGCCGCCTTTTTCGCGCAGGATCAGGCCGACGAACTGCGCCTGCTGGCCCTTGGCCTGCAGCGCGGCCTTGCCGATGAAGTCGCGCTCGGAGACCAGGTCGATGGTCCAGGCCAGGCCGGCGTCGAGCGGGTTGGTGGTTTCGTCCATGTCCTGGCCGTACAGGTTCATGCCGGCTTCCAGGCGCAGGGTGTCGCGCGCGCCGAGGCCGGCCGGCTTGACGCCGGCGGCGAGCAGGGCGTTCCACAGCGCTTCGGCCTGGCTTGCCGGCACGCCGATCTCGAAGCCGTCTTCGCCGGTGTAGCCGGTGCGGGCGACCATGGCTTCGCCGAAGGCGGTGTCGCCGACGATGGCGGCGTTGAAGGGCTTGAGGTTTTCGGTCGCCGCCTGGGTGGTCGGCAGCACCTGCCACACCTTGGCGCGGGCGTTCGGGCCCTGGACCGCGACCAGGGCGATCGGGTCGTTGCCGTCGCGGCGCTGGGTGATGCTCACGCCGCTGCTGGTGGCGGCGTTCTGCCCGTTCATCCAGGCCACGTCCTTGTCGGCGGTGCCGGCGTTGACGACGATGCGGAACCAGTCTTCGGACAGAAAATAGACGATCAGGTCGTCGATGACGCCGCCTTCCGGATTGAGCATGCACGAATACAGGGCCTTGCCCGGCGTTTGCAGCTTGTCGACGTTATTGGCCAAAAGGCCGCGCAGGAAGGCGCGGGTGTTGTCGCCCTTCACGTCCACGACGCACATATGGGACACGTCGAACATGCCGGCGTCGCTGCGCACCGCGTTGTGCTCTTCGATCTGGGAGCCGTAGTTGACCGGCATGTCCCAGCCGCCGAAATCGACCATCTTGGCGCCAAGGGCGCGGTGAGCGGAATTGAGCGGGGTCGCTTTGAGCGTCATGGAATCCTCGGGCATGAATAGGGTGTCGGCACGATCGTCGTGCGCTATCGACCCCTCTGTCCTTGGTACCTGAGAGATAGCGGCTGGCGCCGCTTGCCCCTTCGGTGGGCCGCATCGCGGCCGCTCTCCAGAGTTGACCGGCCGCGCCGTGCGCCGCCGTCCCTTGACCGGTCCTTTTGCCTGAGAGTTTATGGGTGAGTGCCCCTTCGGCGGCAGCGTCGCTGCGCTCTCCCGATCAAGACTGCGGAGGATATGCCAGCCCGCCAACCCTGTCAACCACACAAGCCCCTCCATTTATTGCCCCCAACCCCTTACCCAACAATGAGGGTCAGCGTCGACTTCTTTGACCACTTTCGAAGTTGCTCGTTAATGCTACTCCGACCCTATTTAATTTATGACCGCCGGGGAAACAAAAAGCATTCATCCGGAAAACTATTTAACGCTGAGAATCAAATACGGATTTTGATAGCGCTAAACGGCCCAAAATTAAATAGGGTCGGAGTCGAATTGTTTGACAACTTTGAGGAATTGCCCAATAAATCTACTCTGACCCTCATTGTAGCGTTTCACTGCGAGATTGCTAAAAAGTATTGCTGCGCACTATTGGTGCAGGGCATTCGGGGTGTTTGTCGTGATTTGCTACACTTGTTCCACTTACTTTGTAGGCGGGAACAGACTATGAACGAAGAAAAAACTTTGCAGGAGAAAGAGGGTTGGTACACGCTGTCGGGCGACGTCAACAGCGATATGGTGCACCGGATGTTCGATGCGGTGGCGGCGATGACCGAGGACGGGATCGATACCGCCCATGTGCTGCTGCAGTCGAATGGCGGCTACGTCAGCGACGGCCTGTGCCTGTATAACTTCATGGCCAGCTCGCCGATCCGGTTCGTGATGTACAACGCCGGGGCGGTGGCCTCGATCGCGGTGGTGCTCTACCTGGCCGGCTCGCGCCGCTACGCCAGCGAGACCGCGCGCTTCATGATCCACAAGTCGCATGCGACCGCCTCGCCCGGCTCGCGGCCGGATGCGCTCAACATCATCGTCGAAGGCCTGCGCGCCGACGATGCGCGCACCGAGGCCATCCTGCGCAAGGAAATCGAACTCTCGCCCGAGCAGTGGAGCGTGCACCAGTACGGCGACCTGCACCTGACCGCGCGCGACGCCAAGAAGGCGAAGATGATCCACGAGGTGCTGGACTTCGCGCCGCCGAAAGGCGCCATCCTGCGCAATATCTGAACCGGGACGGTCCGCCGCCGGTCGCGCTGGCGGCCGATGGCGCCCCGGCCGGGATGTGTTTGGTCATTGCTGAGAGGTAAGAATATGGCAGAATAGGGCCTTGCCTCACTTCGCCGAACCGTCATGGCCACCCCACCCGCCCAGACCTTTGCCGCGCGCAAGGCCGCACCCGCCCAGCAGGCGGCGCTGGCCGAGCTGGTCGACATTGCGCGCAGCCATGCCGAGTCCGGCCTGGCGGACATGGCGCGGCGCATGGTGTCGGCGCTGCTCGACCTGACCGCGGCCGGGCTCGACCCCGCCACCGTCATGCGGCGCGTCAAATCGGGCAATCTTCTCAAGGACAACGGTTACGCCTTCACCCACCTGGCGACGAGCGAGATCGAGGCGGCCCTGCGCCGGGAAGTCGCGCGCCTGCTCCCGCACGCCGCTGGCGCCCCGGCCGAAGCCGCGCCCGCCCCGGTCGAACTGAGCCTGGTCCCGCTGGAACAGATCGACCAGCAAATGGCGCTCGGCGCCGTCAGCCGGCCCTTCGACCTGCAGCATTCGGAAGGCCTGGCCACGCTGGGCGTGCGTCTTGGCCTGCTGCTCGGGCGCGACCTGGTGCGCGCCGCCCACAACCCCTTCCGGCCCGACGTCTTCCTGGCCGCCGTGGACGCGGCCTGGCGCCAGTTCGAGCCCGATCCCGACGCCCACGGCCTGGTGGCACCGCTGCTGCGTCCCGGCCTGATGTTCGATCTCGGGCCGCTGTACGAAGCCCTGGTCGCCAAGCTCAAGTGGCGCAAGGGCGGCGACGCCGACACCCGCTTCAGCAAGACCGACGACCGCGCGTCGCGCCAGTCCGAACGCGCCCGGCGCGACGCCGCGCTGGCCCAGCAGCTGCGCCAGCTGTTCGACCCGGCCCTGGCCGTCCCTGAGATCCCGGACCTGCCGCAGGGCAGCGGCGGCTGGCGTCCGAGCGCGGCGTCCGGCTTCGCGGTGGCGCCGCTGGCGCCACCCATGCCGGCGGCGGGCGCCGTCCCGTCCGGCGCCGCGGCGGGCCCTGGCGCCCATGCTGGCCCCGTCCACGCGTCGGGTGGCGCCGGCAGCGCCGCATCGCCGGTGGCGTCCGTTCAACCCTTGATCGACCTGCTGGCGCGCGCCGGCGCCGCCGGCCCGGACGCCGCGCCCGGCGTGCTGGTCCTGCCAGGCCTGCGCGCCAGCCTGCCGCAGGGCGCCCTGTCGCGCGGCGACGAAACGACGCTCGACCTGCTGTCGCGCGTGTTCGGCAGCGTGCTGCAGGACGACGGCGTCGCCCCCGAGACGCGCGAACTGATCGGCCACCTGCAGCTGCCGGTCTTGCGCACCGCGCTGCGCGACCGCAGCTTCTTCTTTCGAGAGGCCCATCCGGCGCGGCGCCTGCTCGACCTGCTGTCGCAGGCCGGCTGGGAGCGCCCCCTGGACCCGGACGACCCGGTCTACCGCGCCATGCGCCGCAGCGTCGAGCGCGTGCGCGACCAGGTCGACCCCGAGTTCGCCGCGGCCGTGGCCGACATCGAGGCCGGCCTGGCCGCCCGCGACAGGGTGGAAGAGGCGGCCATGGCGGCGCCCATCGCCCAGGCCATGCGCAATGAGAAGCGCGCCGCCGCCGAACGTTCGGCCCGGCGCGCGGTGGCGCTGCGCCTGGCCGGAGAACGCTTGACCCCGGCCGTCACCGGTTTTCTCGAAGGCCGCTGGAGCGCCGCGCTGGCGCTGGCCTACACGATCGAGGACAGCCGTCCGGGCGCCGTCGACAATGCCACGCGCACGATGGAAGACCTGATCTGGAGCGTCAAGCCGAAGGCGACCCAGGAGCAGAGGAAGGCCCTGATCGCGCGCCTGCCGGCGCTGCTGGCAAGCCTGAACAACTGGCTCGACGCCACCCGCTGGCAGGACGCCGAGCGCCTGCAGTTCTTCGCCGAGCTGGCCGAATGCCACGCCTCGATCGTGCGTGCGCCGATCGAGCTGCTGCCCGAGCGCCAGCTCGAGCTGGCGCTCGAGGCGGCCCAGCAGGATGCGCTGCGCCGAGTTGCATACGAGCAGGCGCAGGAGCAGGAAGAGGAGCGGGAGCAGGCCCGCATCCAGGCCGAGGAAGCGCAGGCCGCGGCAAGCGATCCGGCGGCCGCCATCCTGGCCGGCCTGGAGCGCGGCATGCGGCTCGAACTGCACGAGGCGCACATCGTGCGCCGGGTGCGCCTGGCCTGGGTCAGCCCGCTGCGCACGCTGTACATCTTCTCGGGCGCCGGACGCCAGGAAGCGTTTTCGCTGCCGGCCGCGCGCCTGATCGATCTGCTGCGCGAAGGCGCGATGCGGGTGGTGGCGGCCGAAGGCGTGGTCGGCCGCATCCTGAGCGCGGCGGTCAAGCCCATGCCCGCAATGGTATGATGCGCGCTTTACCTCTACAGCAATAGCCGATCCACGTGCGCCTCTCTTCCATCAAATTGTCGGGATTTAAGTCGTTCGTCGATCCCACCAATTTCCAGGTGCCGGGTCAGCTGGTCGGCGTCGTCGGCCCCAACGGGTGCGGCAAATCCAACATCATCGACGCGGTGCGCTGGGTGCTGGGCGAGTCGAAAGCCTCCGAACTGCGCGGCGAGTCGATGCAGGACGTGATCTTCAACGGCTCCACCCACCGCAAGAGCGCCGGGCGCGCCTCGGTCGAACTGGTGTTCGACAACAGCGCCGGCAAGGCCGCCGGCCAGTGGGGCCAGTACGCCGAGATCGCGGTCAAGCGCACGCTCACGCGCGACGGCACGTCCACCTATTACATCAACGGCCAGCCGGTGCGCCGGCGCGACATCCAGGACATCTTCCTCGGCACCGGACTCGGTCCGCGCGCCTACGCCATCATCGGCCAGGGCATGATCGCGCGCATCATCGAATCGCGCCCGGAAGAACTGCGGGTCTTCCTCGAAGAAGCGGCCGGCGTCTCGAAATACAAGGAACGGCGCCGCGAGACCGAGAACCGGCTGTCGGACACGCGCGAGAACCTGCTGCGGGTCGAGGACATCCTGCGTGAACTTAACGCCAACCTCGAAAAACTCGAAGCCCAGGCGGCGGTCGCCAACCGCTTCCGCCAGCTGCAGGCCGACCAGGAAGAAAAGCAGAAGCTGCTCTGGCTGATGCGCAAGAACGAGGCCAAGGCCGAACAGGTGAAGTTCTTCCGCGAGATGGAAGAAGCGCAGACCAGCCTGGAAGCGCAGACCGCCAGGCTGCGCAACGTCGAGGTCGACCTCGAACACCTGCGCCAGGCCCATTTCGCCGCCGGCGACCGCCTGCACACGGCCCAGGGCGCCCTGTACCAGATCAATTCCGAGATCGGCAGCCTGGAGGCGCAGATCAAGTTCGTGGTCGAGTCGCGTACCCGCCTGCAGAACCAGATCGTCACGCTCACCGCGCAGCGAGATCAATGGCTGGCGCAGGAGCAGGAACACCGCGAGGGCCAGGAAGAAGCCGAGATGCAGCTGGAGGAACTGGCCGCGCGCGCCGAAGGCGCCCAGATCGCGGTCGAGGTCCACCATGAGCGCCTGCCCGAGCTGGAAGCGGCCTGGCGCGCCGGCCAGGAACGCCAGGCCGGCTCGCGCGCGCGCACCATGCAGGTCCAGCAGCGCATCGAGCTGGCATCGGCCCACGGCCGCAACGCCGCCGGCATCCTGGGCAACCTGGCGGCGCGGCGCGAACGCCTGCAGCAGGAGAGGAATGGCCTCAACCTGCCCGACAGCGCGACCCTCGACAACCTGCGCCTGCAGCTCGAAGAACAGCAGCAGTCGCTGGAAGAACAGACCATGCTGCTGGAAGAAGCGACCGGACGGCAAGAGGCGGTCGAACTCGAGCGCAAGGAAGCGCATGCGCAGGTGCAGGTCGAGAGCGCCGCCAACGCCCAGTTGGAGGCGCGCCTGAACGCGCTGCGCCAGATGCAGGAGCGCGTGCAGACCCAGGGCAAGGTCCAGCCCTGGCTCGAGAAGCACGAGCTGGCCGGCTTGCCGCGCCTGTGGCAAAAGCTGGAGGTCGAAGCGGGCTGGGAGGCCGCGCTCGAAGCCGTGCTGCGCGAGCGTTCCGGCGCGCTGGAGGTGTCGAACATCGACTGGGCCAAGGCGTTCGTGCTTGACGCGCCGCCGGCCCGCCTGGCGCTGTACGCGCCGCAGGCGGGCGGCCACGCGGCGCCGCCCGACGGCTTGAAGCCGTTCTCCAGCCTGCTGCGCGTGAACGACGCCGGCGTGCGCGGCGTGCTCGAGGACTGGCTGCACGGCGTCTACGTGGCCGGTGACGCGGCCCAGGCCTTCGCCGAGCGCGCGCGCCTGCCGCAGGGCGCCGCCTTCGTCACGCGCGAGGGCCACATGGTGACCCGCTCCAGCGTGCGCTTCCACGCGCCGGACGCCGAGCAGGACGGCATGCTGGCGCGCCAGCACGAGATCGAGAACATCGGTAAACAGCTCAAGGCCCAGGCCTTGCTGGCCGACGAGGCGCGTGCGCGCGCCGTGCGCGCCGACGCCGCCGTGACCGACCTGGCGCGCCGGCTGCAGGATGCGCGCGGCCGCGTGGCCACCTTGCAGCGCGAGGTGCACGCGCTGCAGATCGAGGTGCTCAAGCAGAGCGAGATCGAGGCCCGCTTCAACCAGCGGAGCAGCCAGATCGCGGCCGACCTGTCCGAGATCGCGGCCCAGGAGGCCGAGCAGCGCCAGGCCCAGGCGGAAAGCGAACAGGAATTCGAGCAGCTCGACCTGGAACTGGCCGAGCTGCAGGAGGCGCACGAAAACGGCCAGACCGCCTTCCTCGAGCAGGAGCAGGCGCTTGGCCGCGCGCGCGAGCACCTGCGCGAACTGGAACGCAGCGCGCAAGAGGCGCAGTTCGCCGAACGCGCCCAGCGCAGCCGCATCGACGAATTGCGGCGCACGATGGCGACCGCCGCCACCCAGGCCGAACAGGTCGGCGCCAGCCTGGCCCAGGCACGCCTGGAGCTGGAAGCCCTCGAAAGCGGCACCGCCCACGAGGGCTTGCAAGAGCTGCTGGACCGCCGCACGAAGCAAGAGGTAGCGCTGTCCGACGCCCGCCACGAGCTGGACCAGGTCGCCCAGCAGCTGCGCGCGGCGGAAGAGTCGCGCATGCAGTCCGAGCGCAGCCTGCAGCCGCAGCGCGACCGTATCACCGAGATGCAGTTGAAGGAGCAGGCCGCGCGCCTGAACCAGGAACAGTTCGCCGAAGCGCTGGCCGCCACCGGCGCCGACGAGGCGGCGCTGTCCGAAAAGCTCGACCCGGACCTGAAGCCCCAGTACCTGCAGGGCGAGGTCACCCGACTGACGAACGCCATCAACGGCCTGGGCGCGGTCAACCTCGCGGCGGTCGACGAGCTGGCCCAGGCCACCGAGCGCAAGCGCTTCCTGGATTCGCAGAACGCCGACCTGAACGAGGCCATCACCACGCTCGAAGACGCGATCGGCCGCATCGACCGCGAGACGCGCGACCTGCTGCAGGACACCTTCGACCGCGTCAACGGCCACTTCTCCGAACTGTTCCCGATCCTGTTCGGCGGCGGCAACGCCAGGCTGGTCATGACCGGCGACGAGATCCTGGACGCCGGCGTGCAGGTCATGGCCCAGCCGCCGGGCAAGAAGAACGCCACCATCCACCTGCTGTCGGGCGGCGAGAAGGCGCTGACCGCGACCGCGCTGGTGTTCTCGATGTTTCGCCTGAACCCGGCGCCATTCTGCCTGCTGGACGAGGTCGACGCGCCGCTGGACGACGCCAACACCGAGCGCTTCTGCCGCATGGTCAAGCGCATGTCGGACCACACCCAGTTCCTGTTCATCTCGCACAACAAGATCGCGATGGAGATGGCCAGTCAGCTGATCGGGGTGACGATGCAGGAGCAGGGCGTCTCGCGCATCGTGGCGGTGGACATGGAGTCGGCCGCCGACCTGGCCGCCGCCTGAACGGGCGCGGCCTTCCCGGGCCGCCGTGCTACACTGGCCCGCCTCTGCCGGGGCACATGCCACTGTACGAATGCTTGCAATGACCGACCACTCCAGATCACCGCAGCCCGCCCCCATCCCTTCAGCACTGGAGCAGGGCGTGCGGCTGATCGGCGCGTCGCCGGCGCCGATGTTCATCGTGCGCGGCGAAAGCCGGATTGGCGGCGTCATGGCCGCAGCCAATCCGGCCTTCACGGCGCTGCTGGAAGGCGCTCGGACCGCATCTCCCGATGCCTGGACGCCGCTCGCAACGCTGCTGCCGGGCGCCATCGACCCGGTTGCGCGCATCCTCGACGGCAGCCTGGCCCAGGCCGGCGCCGAGCTGGAACTGCCCACGCGGGTCAAGCTCGCGCTGTCGCCGGTGTGCGAAGCCGATGGCGCCATCGTGGGCGTGCTGGGCGTGGCCGCGGCGCTGCCGCCGCAAGTCGACCAGGCCGCGCGCGAACTGGGGCGGCTGGTCGAACTCAGTCCGGTCGGCGTGGTGCGCTACACCGTCGACGGCGAGATCCTCGACTGCAACGACGCGTTTCTCTCCATGCTGGGACTGAGCCAGGAGGACCGCCGCCGCGGCCTGTCCTGGCGCGCGCTGACGCCGCCCGAGTGGCGCGAGGTCGACGACGCCGGCCTTGCGCGCCTGCAGGCGCACGGGGTGATGCCGCTGATCGAGAAGGAATTCCTGCACCGCGACGGCCGCCGCATTCCGGTGCTGGTCGGCGCCGGCAACCTGCTGGCCGATGGCCGCCAGGGCTTCGGCGTGGTGATCGACATCTCGGCGACCCGCGCCGCCGAACGCGCGCTGGCCGAGAGCGAGGCGCGCTTTCGCGCCATCACGAACGCGATGCCGCAGATGGTGTGGTCGACCCTTCCCGACGGCTTCCACGATTACTACAACGACCAGTGGTACGCCTTCACCGGCGTACCGCCCGGCTCGACCGACGGCGAGGCCTGGAACGGCATGTTCCATCCGGACGACCAGGACGCCGCCTGGGCCAGGTGGCGCCATTCGCTGGCCACCGGCGAACCCTACGAGATCGAATACCGGCTGCGCCACCACAGCGGCGCCTACCGCTGGGTGCTGGGCCGCGCCTTGCCGGTGCACGACGCGCGAGGGGTGATACAGCGCTGGATGGGCACCTGCACCGACATCCACGAACACAAGCTGACCGAGGATGCGCTGCGTGAGGCCGACCAGCGCAAGGACGAGTTCCTCGCCATGCTCGGCCACGAGCTGCGCAATCCGCTGGCGCCGATCCGCAGCGCGGCGGCGCTGCTGCCCCTGGCCAAGGCCGATGCGGCCAAGGTCGAGCACATCGGCCAGGTGATCGCGCGCCAGGTCACCCACATGACCGGCCTGATCGACGACCTGCTGGACGTGTCGCGCGTGACGCGCGGACTGATCGCGCTGGTCCAGGAAGACGTGGCGGCGCGCCTGCTGGTCGACGAGGCCGTCGAGCAGGCGCGCCCCCTCATCGAGGCGCGCGCGCACGCGCTGTCGGTGGCCGACCACGCCGGCGGGGCCTGCATCCATGGCGACCGCAAGCGCCTGGTCCAGGTGCTGGCGAACCTGTTGTCGAACGCGGCCAAGTACACGCCGCCGGGCGGGCGCATCGTCGTCGCGCTGGCGCGGGTGGACGGCATGGTCGAGATCGCGGTCAGCGACAACGGCATCGGCATGGCGCCCGAGCTGGTCGACGGCGTGTTCGAACTGTTCCGCCAGGGGCAGCGCACCCCGGACCGCTCGCAGGGCGGCCTGGGCATCGGGCTGGCCCTGGTCAAGCGGCTGGTGCACCTGCATGGCGGCCGGGTCGGCGCGTCGAGCCCGGGGGAGGGGCAGGGCAGCGAAGTCGTGGTCGCCCTGCCGGCCTGCCGTGCGCCGGACGCGTCGGCGCCCGCATGATGATCGCGGTGGCGCGCCGGCTATCCATGGCGTCCGCGCGGGGGAGTTGGTATGATTGCACGAATTTCCGTGGGGAGAGCGCCCGCACGGATGCATTTCGATCGAATTAACCATTTCGCTGAACAACAGGACCGCGTGGCCCGCAAGGCTGGCGGATCCGGCGCGAATTTCGCTATTGAGGCACAAGCAGCATGACTGATTTCCAAATGAGCCTGATCGCAGCCGGCGGCGTCTTCGTCGTCGGCGTCATCACCTACAACAAGTGGCAGGAATACAAGGCCAGGAAGAGCGTCGAACGCGCCTTCGCCTCCGACCACGACGACGTCCTGATGCGCGATGGCGAGCAGGTGCCGGCCGTGGACCGTCACGAGCCGGTGCTCGAGGCCGGCCTCGACGACAAGGCGCCGGTGCTCGCCAAGGAGCCAGTGCTCGACGCCGACGCCTTCGCGCCGGCCGACGTCAAGCCCGAGCCGCAGCTGGACACGCCGACGCCGGCCGCCGCGCCAGCCCCGGCCCCGGCCCCGGCCCCGGCCCCTGCGGCGCCGGTCACGCCGCCCGCCACCAGCTACCGCGCCGCCGGCGCCAGCGCCGCCCAGGATGCGGTGGCCGCCTCGCTGCCCGGCACCCGCCCGGGCATGCCGGCCGCCGAACTGGCCGAATGCCTGGTCGATCCGCTGATCGACTGCCTGATCCCCCTCTCGCTCGAAACGCCTGTGCGCGGCGACAAGATCTTGCCGGCCCTGCAAACGCTGCGCCGCGTCGGCAACAAGCCGATCCACTACATCGGCTTCGCCGTCAGCGGCGAATGGGAGCCGATCGTCCATGGCGGCGTGTACACCAAGCTGCAGGCCGGCGTGCAGATGGCGACCCGCACCACGGCGCTGAACGAACTCGAATACTCCGAGCTGGTCACCCGCCTGCGCGCGGTGGCCGACGAGATCGGGGCCGAGCCGGAAGTGCCGGACATGATCGAGGTGATGGCCGAGGCGCGCATCCTGCACCGCTTCGTGGCCGGCCACGACGCCCAGCTGGGCGTCAACCTGGCCGCGAATGGCGCGCCATGGGCGATGTCGACGCTGATCGGCGCCCTCGAGAACGCCGGCTTCGACGTGCGTCCGGACGGCCGCTTCGCGATGCCGGACAAGGAAAGCGCGGGCGGCGGCGTGCTGTTTACGCTGTCGACCAACGTCACCCTGGGCGCCGACACCACCTCGCGCCTGACCCTGCTGCTGGACGTGCCGTGCGTCGCCCCCGCGCGCGACGGCTTCGGCCGCATGGTCGAGACCGCGCGCGGCCTGACCCAGCGCCTGGACGCGACCATCGTCGACGATTTCGACCAGCCGCTGGTGGACGAGGCCCTCGATGAGATCAAGAGCCAGGTGGGCGAGTTCTACCAGGAGATGGACGCGGCCGACATCCCGGCCGGCTCGACCCGCGCGCTGCGCCTGTTCAGCTGAGGATTCCCGGTGACCGAGCAAGAGCAACAGAATGACCGCCAGCGGCGCATTGAACGAATGCGTTGGCTGGTCGCGGAACTGAACCGCGCCAGCTACAACTACCATGTGCTGGACGCGCCGACGATTCCCGACGCCGAGTACGACAAGCTGTACCACGAGTTGCTGGCACTGGAGACCAGCCACCCGGACGCCGTCGACCCCGACTCGCCGACCCGGCGCGTGGGCGACGCGCCTATTCCCGAGTTCGGCCAGGTCACCCATGCGGTGCCGATGCTGTCGCTGAACAACGGCTTCAACGACGACGACATCGACAATTTCGACCGTAAGGCGCGCGAGGGGCTGGAAGTGCGCCAGGTCGTCTACAACGCCGAACTGAAGTTCGACGGCCTGGCCATCAGCCTGCGCTACGAGGATGGACGCCTGGTGCAGGCGGCGACCCGCGGCGACGGCTACACGGGCGAGGACGTCACCGCCAACATCCGCACCGTGCGCGTGATCCCGATGCGGCTGCATGGCGGCGACGTGCCGGCCGTGCTCGAGGTGCGCGGCGAAGTGCTGATGTTCAAGCGCGACTTCGAGGCCCTGAACGAGCGCCAGCGCGCCAGCGGCCAGAAGGAATTCGCCAACCCGCGCAATGCCGCCGCCGGCAGCCTGCGCCAGCTGGACGCGCGCATCACCAATGAGCGCAGGCTGCGCTTCTTCGCCTATGGCGTGGGCCAGGTGGAAGGCGCCGACTTGCCCGACACCCATTCCGGATTGCTCGACTGGTTCGAGGCGCTCGGGCTGCCGGTGGCGAAGGAACGCAAGGTGGTCGCGGGCCGCGACGGCCTGCTCGACTTCTACCGCGACGTCGGCGAACGCCGCAAGTCGCTCCCTTACGAAATCGACGGCGTGGTGTACAAGGTCGACCGCATCGAGGACCAGCGCGCGCTGGGCTTCGTCTCGCGCGCGCCGCGTTTCGCGCTGGCCCATAAATTCCCGGCCGAGGAAGCGCTGACCACGGTCCAGGCGATCGAGGTGCAGGTCGGCCGCACCGGCGCCATCACGCCGGTGGCGCGCCTGGTGCCGGTCTCGGTCGGCGGCGTCACCGTCACCAACGCCACCCTGCACAACGAAGACGAAGTGCGGCGCAAGGACGTGCGCGTGGGCGACACCGTGATCGTGCGCCGCGCCGGCGACGTGATCCCCGAGGTGCTGGCGGTGGTGCTGGAGCGCCGCCCGAGCCCGGAGCCGGCGGTCTATGAACTGCCGAAGCAGTGCCCGGTGTGCGGTTCGCACGTGGTGCGCGAGGCCGACGAAGCGGTCGCGCGCTGCTCCGGCGGCCTGACCTGCGCGGCCCAGCGCAAGGAAGCGATCCGCCACTTCGCCGGCCGCCGCATGATGGACATCGAAGGCTTGGGCGACCGCTACATCGACAGCCTGGTGGAGGCGAACCTGGTCAAGGGCGTGGCGGATCTCTACAAGCTCACGCTCGACGACCTGCTCAAGATGAAGCGCCTGGCCGACGAGCGCGACGGCACGACCCCGGAGACCGTCAAGCAGGGCAAGGTCGCGACCAAGTGGGCCGACAACCTGCTGGCCGCGATCGCCGCCAGCAGGCAGCCGCCGCTGGAGCGCCTGCTGTTCGCGCTCGGCATCCGCCACGTGGGCGAGTCGACCGCCAAGACGCTGGCCGACTGGCTCGGCAGCCTGGCCCTGGTGCGGCGCGCGCCGGCCGCGCTGCTGCGCGTGCTGCCCGACATCGGCGGCACGGTGGCCGAGTCGATCGCCGAATTCTTCGCCGAAGAAAAGAACCAGATCGCCCTGAACGCCTTGCTGGACGCCGGCGTGGCGCCGAAGGGCGAGCATGCGCCGAAGGTGCAGCTGCGCGAAAAGCTCGACGAGATCAAGCTGCTGGCCGCGCTCGACATCCCGAAACTGACCGAGCCGCGCGCGCGCCAGGTGGTGGGCGCCGGCCAGACGCTGGAAGACATCGGCGTGCGCACCGACTTCGGCATCTTCGGCCTGCCGGCAACGGTCGCCGCCGCGCTCGAGGAATGGATGGCGGTGCGCGCGAACCGCGAACTAGTGCAGTCGCTGGCGGCCCTGCGCCGCTCGCTGCTGGAATCCCTGCCCGAAGCCTCGGCCGCCGCCGCGCCCGAGGGACCGCTGGCCGGCAAGACCTTCGTCCTGACTGGCACCTTGCCGACCCTGAGCCGCGACGCGGCCGGCGCGCTGATCGAGGAGGCCGGCGGCAAGGTGTCGGGCTCGGTGTCGAAGAAGACATCCTACGTGGTGGCCGGCGCCGAAGCGGGCAGCAAGCTGGCCAAGGCCGAGGAGCTCGGCGTCACGATCCTGGACGAGGCGGCGCTGCTGGCGCTGCTGGCGCAGTCATAACAATGCAATAACAACCCTCCATACTGGTACACATGAACCTGATCCGCAAAGCCGTATTCCCCGTCGCCGGCCTGGGCAGCCGCTTCCTGCCGGCGACCAAGGCGCAGCCGAAAGAGATGCTGCCGATCGTCGACAAGCCGCTGATCCAGTACGCGGTCGAAGAGGCGGTGGCCGCCGGCGTCACCGAACTGATCTTCATCACGGGCCGCAACAAGCGCGCCATCGAAGACCATTTCGACAAGGCCTACGAACTCGAATCCGAGCTCGAGGCGGCCGGCAAGCAGGCCCTGCTCGAGACCGTGCGCGGGGTGATCCCGAAGAACGTCAACTGCATCTACATCCGCCAGTCGTCGCCCCTGGGCCTGGGCCATGCGGTGCTGTGCGCGCGGCCGGTGGTGGGTATTGAACCCTTCGCCGTGCTGCTGGCGGACGATTTCATGGACACCGCCGACGGCCAGAAACCGGTGCTGGCCCAGATGGCCGACGTCTACGCCTATGAGCGCAGCAGCATCCTGGCGGTGCAGGACGTGCCGCGCGAGCACACCCGCCAGTACGGCATCGTCAGCGCCTCGGCCTACCGCCAGGACCTCGAACTGGTGTCCGGCATCGTCGAGAAGCCGCAGCCCGCGGACGCGCCGTCGACCCTGGCCGTGGTCGGCCGCTACGTGCTGTCGCCGTCGATCTTCGACTACCTGGAAAACATCGGCAAGGGCGCCGGCGGCGAGATCCAGCTCACCGACGGCATCGCGGCCCTGATGCGCGACGAGCGCGTGCTGGCCTACCGCTACGCCGGCCAGCGCTACGATTGCGGTTCCAAGCTGGGGTATCTGCAGGCCACCGCCGCGATCGGCCTGAAGCACCCGGAAACGGCCGAGGGCTTCCGTGCCTCGCTGGCCGGTTTGCTGGAAGGAAGAGGCCCGGCATGACGGTGCGCGAGATCCTCAGGATGGGCGACCCGCGCCTGCTGCGGGTCGCGCAGCCGGTCACCGAATTCGATACGCCCGGGCTGCACGCCCTGATCGCCGACATGTTCGAGACCATGCATGCCGCCAACGGCGCCGGCCTGGCCGCGCCGCAGATCGGCGTCGACCTGCAACTGGTGATCTTCGGCTTTGGCAGCAACCAGCGCTATCCCGACGCGCCGCCGGTGCCCGAGACGGTCCTGATCAATCCCGTGCTCACGCCCTTGTCCGACGAGATGGAAGAGGGCGTCGAGGGCTGCCTGTCGGTGCCCGGCCTGCGCGGCAGCGTGCCGCGCTACACGCGCCTGCGCTACGAGGGCTTCGACCAGTTCGGCAAGCGCATCGTGCGTGACGCGGAAGGTTTCCACGCGCGCGTGGTGCAGCACGAAGTGGATCACCTGCTGGGCATCCTGTATCCGATGCGGATCCGCGACTTTTCCCGCTTCGGCTTCACCGAAGTCATGTTCCCCCACCTTGATCCCGGAGCCGACGATTGAGCCGCGCCGTATATTTCCTGGCGCTGCTGGGCGCCGCCTGTCTTGCCGCTCCGGCGGCACTCGCCGCCGACTTCTTCACGAAGATCGACCCGTCGCCGACCAGCGAACTGTGGATCGACACCGGCTTCTATACCGCGCACTTTGACGGCGACAAGGACCTGAACGACAACAACAAGGGCCTGGCGCTCGAGTACCGATTCAAGGGCACGATGACGGCCACCGCCGGGCGCTTCTACAACAGCGACCGCGCCTGGTCGAACTACGCGGGCGTGATCTGGCAGCCGTATGCGGTCGGCCCGGTGCGCGTGGGCCTGGCGCTGGCCGCCTTCGACGGCTATCCGAAGACGCGCGACGGCGGCTGGTTCCCGGGCGCGATCCCGACCCTGACCTATGAATACAAGCGGGTCGGCGTGAATGTCGGGATCATCCCGAACTACAAGGACCGGCTGTATGGCGGCATCTCGTTCCAGCTGAAGTTCAAGCTGTTCGACAAATGAAAAAAGGGCCGCGCGATGCGGCCCTTTTGTCACGAACGATCAGCCTTCTTTCGGATACGGACTCGGTCCGCCGTCCGCGATGAACTGGTCGATCCGCTGCTGCAGCACCGGCAGCGGCACCGAACCGACCTGCAGCACGGTGTCGTGGAAGTTGCGGATGTCGAACTTCGACCCGAGCGCCTTCTCGGCGCGTGCGCGCGCCTCCTGGATCGCCATCTGGCCCAGGTAGTACGACAGCGCCTGGCCCGGCCACGAGATGTAGCGATCGACTTCGGTCTCGACCTCGTGCTTCGACAGCGCGGTGTTCTGCAGCAGGTAGTTCTGGGCCTGTTCGCGGGTCCAGCCCTTGGCGTGGATGCCGGTGTCGACCACCAGGCGCGAGGCGCGCCAGGCCTGGTAGCTCAGCATGCCGAACACCTCGTACGGGGTCTCGTAGATGTCCATCTCGGTGCCCAGGCGCTCGGTGTACAGCGCCCAGCCCTCGCCATAGGCCGAGATGTAGGCGCGGCGGAACGGCGGCACGCCTTGCTGTTCCTGCGCCAGCGGGATCTGGAAGGCGTGGCCCGGCGCCGACTCGTGCAGGGTCAGGGCCGGCAGGCTGTAGAGCGGACGGGCCGGCAGGTTATAGGTATTGACCCAGTAGGTGCCGGGGCCGCCGCGGCCCGCGGTCCAGAACGGCGCCTGGTCGTCCGGCACCGGCACGATCGCAAAGCGGCGGCGCGGCAGGTGGCCGAAGAACTGGTCGGCCTTGGCGTCGAACTTCTTGGACGTCCAGGCCGCGCTCTTGAGCAGCTCTTGCGGCGTCCTGGCATAGAACTGCGGATCGGTGCGCAGGAAGTGCAGGAAGGCCTGCAAGTCGCCCTTGAACCCGACCTGCTTCATGATGTCGTGCATCTCGGCGCGGATCTTGGCCATCTCGGCCAGGCCGATCGCGTGGATCTGGTCGGCCGTCATGTTGGTCGTGGTGAATTCCACGATCTTCGACTGGTAGTATTCCTTCCCGCCCGGCATGTCCTGGGCCGCCAGCGTGGTGCGCGCCTTCGGCACGTACTCGTCGCGGAAATAGGCCAGGGCCTTGGCGTAGGCGGGTTGTATCTTGCCCTGGATGAGGGCCACCGCCTGCGCGCGCAGCGCCTCCTGCTCGGCGGCCGGCATCGCGGCCGGCATCTGCCTGAACGGGGTGTAGAACACCACGTCCTGCGGCGTCTTCGCATCAAGCACCGAGCTCAAGGTGCCGTCGCGGCCGGCCAGGGTGACCTTCGGCGGGGTGAAGCCGCGCGCCAGGCCGGCGCGCATATTGTCCAGTTCCTGGTCGAAGTAGGCGGGCAGGCCCTCCAGCAGGCGCAGATAGTTGCGGTATTCGTCGGCGGTCTTGAGCGGGCGGCGCGCGGCATACGCGACGTCGGACCAGAAGGCGGTGTCGGCGTTGACCGGCTGTTCGTATTCGCGGAAGCGCTGGGCGTCATGCAGGGCGGCGATCTGGGCGCGGTAGACCGCGAAGTTGATGCGTTCGGCGGGCGAGAGCGCGCCTGGCGGGATCGCGTCGAGTTCCTTCAGGATGCCGGCCCAGTAGACGCGGCGCGCTTCCTGGGCGGCGGCGTCGACCCGCGCATAACCCGGGCTCGCATTGGGCGCGTTCTCGTCGCGCGCCAGGCGTTCGGCGATGCGCCACTTCCATTCCTTGGTGTAGATGTCCTTGAACCGCGCGTCGGCGGCGGTCGCAGTCGTATTCACCGCGGCTGCGCTCGTTGCGGCCACGGCCGCCGGTGCGAATGCCAGACCCATCACGACGGCGGCCGTCGAGACGGCGGCGCCCAGCTTGCTTATTTTCATTGATCCCCTGCTTGATAAAGAGCATTATTGCTCGGCGATACACATCTTAGCGGGGAAACAGGTGGATGCCTATCGCATGTTTGTATCGTCAATACGCGTCGTCCGCATTGTGCGCTGCAACTTTAATCATCGGATCGTCGGGGAATGGCAGGAAAGCCAAGATATAATGTTCGTCAATCTATCGTCAGGCAAGCACGACGATTCCGCGCGAGAGTGTGCATGGACCTTTCATGAAGATAACGGCAGCAATTGCTATTCAACCTAGACATGATGACGAGTAAGGGCGGCCCCGGACGTTCTGAAGAGCATATCCAGCTCATCCAATCCTGGCGGCGCCTGGCCGACCAGTTGGGTCCGCTCATCGGTGACAGCGGCTTTTGCGCGCTGTATGGACGGGCATGCCGTCTGGTCGGTCCCGAATTCAAATGGCTGGCCGAGACGCCGCCATGCAAGACCCGCGACTCCCAAATCACCACGCTGGACGAGCTGCTCGCCAGCGTGGCACCCGACCACGCAAAAGCCGCGCATGCGGCGCTGCTCCAGACGTTTACCGAGTTGCTGGCGTCCCTCATCGGCCAGGCGCTCGCACGGCGCCTGCTCGATGCCGCCGCGCGGGACGGGGAAGAGAAGAATGCACAGGAGCACAAGTAATGAGCGATAAAGTATCCCTTGGAAAGCTGAGCACGGGCGTGCAGGGGCTCGATGTTCTCCTGGGGGGAGGGCTGAGCGAATTTTCCTTCAACCTGATCGCCGGGCCGCCGGGGTCGGGCAAGACCACGCTCGCCCACCAGATCATGTTTTCGCTGGCCAGCAACGAGCGCCGCGCCCTGTTCTTCACGGTGCTGGGCGAACCGCCCCTCAAGATGCTGCGTTACCAGCAACAGTACAGCTTCTTCGACATGGACATGGTCGGCACCTGCGTGCGCTATGTCAACCTGGCCGAAGACCTGCGCGCGGGCGATTTCAGCGGCGTGCTGGCGCGCCTGATGAAGGAGGTCGAGGATTTCTCGCCGAGCCTGGTGTTCGTCGACTCCTTCCGCTCGGTGGCGCAGACGGCGCGCGCCGGCAACGAGGGCGTGGCCGACCTGCAGCACTTCATCCAGGATCTCGGCACCCGCATGACGAGCTGGCAGGCCACCACCTTCCTGATCGGCGAATACCTGCACGGCGACGCCGAGGCGAGCCCGATCATGACGGTCGCCGACGGCATGATTTCGCTGACCCCGGTGCACGAGGATAACTCGGTGGTGCGCAAGATGCGGGTGGTCAAGATGCGCGGCCAGGCCCACCTGGGCGGCTCGCACACCTTCCGCATCACCGACGATGGCATCCGTGTGTATCCGCGCATCCTGCCGCCGCTGGCGGCCGACCATCACCAGGGGGCGCGGGTCGACCGCGATGCGGCGCGCATTCCCACCGGCACGCCCGATCTCGACGGGCTGCTCCACGGCGGCCTGCCGCAAGGCCACTCGCTGCTGGTATCGGGCCCGAGCGGCTGCGGCAAGACCATCCTCGGCACCCGCTTCCTGCAAGCGGGCGCCCGGCTGGGCGAGAAGGGCGTGGCGGTCTCGTTCGAGAAGGGCGCCTCGCGCCTGCGTAACGCCGAGCTGGCGGCGCTGGTCGCGAACGGCGACGTGCAGATGGTCGAAAGCCGCAAGATCGACCTCACGGTCGACGAGCTGCTCGACGAGATGAACGATGCGATCGACCGCACCGGCGCGCGCCGCGTGGTGGTCGATTCGCTGTCCGAGCTGGCGCTGTACCTGGCGCCGGAAGGCCGCAACCAGCTGCGCTCGACCGTGTTCCAGATGCTGTCCTCGCTGGCCAAGCGCGGCGTGAGCGTGCTGGTCACGATGGGCGTGGACGACGACTTCACGCAGCTCAAGCTCAGCCAGGCCGACATCGCCTACCTGACCGATGCGATAGTGATCATGCGCTTCGGCGAGAGTGGCGGCCGGATCCGCCGCTTCATCTCGGTGGTCAAGGTGCGCGGCAGCGCCCACAGCACCGACCTGCGCGAATTCCACATCGGCGACGACGGGATCAATATCGAGCCGGTGGCGACCGAATACGAGGGCGTGCTGCACGGCTTGCCCATCGCGCGCGGGACACCCTGAATGAATCTCATGGCGGCGACACCAGGCAACGACGACGGCACCCTGGCGCTCCGCCTGGCCGCGCTGGAACTCGAGGCAGAGCAGCTGCGCGGCGATCTCGCGGCCAGCCTCGCGCTGACCGCGAGCCTGCGCGAAGCGAACGAGCACCTGGTGCTGGCCGCGGTCGACGCCCAGACCTCGCGCGACGACGCCGAGGAAACCAATCGCCGCCAGAACGAATTCCTCGCCATGCTGGCGCACGAGCTGCGCAACCCCCTGGTGCCGATCAGCGTCTCGGCCAGCCTGCTCGAACGCTCGCCGGTGAATACCGCCGCACTGGCCCGCCTGACCGGCGTGATCCAGCGCCAGGTGGGCCATATGGCGCACCTGCTGGACGACCTGCTCGACGCCGCCCGCCTGAGCAGCGGCAAGATCACGCTGGCGGTCGAGCCGCTGCGGCTGGCCGAATTGATCGAGCACGCGGCGGAGACCGTCATGCCGCGCGTGCGCGAGCGCGGCCAGGAGCTGGCGATCGCGCAGGCGGCGGATACCCTGGTGGTCGAAGGGGACCGGGTGCGCCTGACCCAGGTGTTCACCAACCTGCTCAACAATGCCTCGAAATACACGCAGGACGGCGGCCGCATCGCGGTCGCGGCCCGGGTCGGCGCCGACGGCCTCGTTGCGGTCACCATCGACGACAACGGTTCCGGCATGTCCATCGAGACCATCGGCCGCGCCTTCGACCTGTTCACGCAGGGGCCGCGCACGCTGGCGCGCTCGGAGGGCGGGCTCGGGGTTGGCCTGAACGTGGTGCGCAATCTGGTCACCATGCACGGCGGCAGCGTCGGCGCCGCCAGCCCGGGGCTGGGGCGGGGCAGCACCTTCACGGTCTCGCTGCCGCTGTCGAGCGCCGCGGCGCCCAGCGGGCTCGCCGATGGCGCCGCGCCGGTTGGCGGCGGCATCAGGCGCCGGATCCTGATCGTGGAAGACAATGTCGACGCCTCGGACGTGCTGCGCATGCTGCTCGAAGTCGAAGGGCACCAGGTGGAAATCGCCGGCGACGGCCATGCCGGCCTGGCGCTGGCGCTGGAAGGCCGCTTCGACGCGATCGTGTGCGACATCGGTCTGCCGGGCCTGGACGGCCTGGAACTGATGGCGCGCCTGCGCGCCGCTGGCGCGGACGCGGGCACGGACAACAACCGGCCGCTGACGATCGCCCTGTCGGGCTATGGCCAGCCGCAAGACCGCGAACGCGCGCTGGCGGCCGGCTTCGACCGCTACCTGGTCAAGCCGGTGGCGCCCGGCGTGCTGATCGGGGCGCTGGCGGGCGTGGCGCCTTAAGGTCGGCGGCTACGCCACCGACCTCACACGAACAGGCGCCGCAGCCGCGCCACCGCTTCCTCGATCCGTTCGTACTTCGTCGCATACGAAAAGCGCACGTGGCGCTGCGGCGCCGCCACCCCGAAATCGTCGCCCGGCACGATCGCCACATGGGCATCCTGCAGCACCGCCATGCTGAACGCCGCGCTGTCGCCGCGCAGCGGGTGCGCCACGCGGTCGAGGTCGGCGTACACGTAGAAGGCGCCGTCCGGCATCACCGGCACCCCGAAGCCGAGTTCGCGCAGCGCCGGCACCAGGTAGTCGCGGCGGCGCTGGAATTCGCGCCGGCGCTCCTCGAAGATCGCCAGCGCCTCGGGCTGGAAGCAGGCCAGGGCCGCGTGCTGGGCCACGGTCGGGGCGCAGATGAACAGGTTCTGGGCCAGCTTCTCGAAGGTCGGCACCAGGCTGTCGGGAACCACCAGCCAGCCCAGGCGCCAGCCGGTCATGTTGAAATACTTGGAGAAGCTGTTCACCGTGATGACGTCCGGGTCGAGCGCCAGTGCGCTCAGGGGCTGGTGGTCGTAGGACAGGCCCTGGTAGATCTCGTCGACGATCGCGAAGCCGCCGCGCGCGCGCACCGCCGCCAGCATGGCGCGCAGCTGCTCCGGCGTCATCGAGGTGCCGGTCGGGTTCGACGGCGAGGCCACCAGCACGCCGCGCGTGCGCTCGGTCCAGCGCTCGGCCACGTGGTGGGCGCCGAGCTGGTAGCGGTCCTCGTGGGAGGAAGGCACCAGCACCGGCCGGCCCCCGAAGCTGGCCACGAAATGGCGGTTGCACGGATAGGACGGGTCGGGCATCAGGACTTCGTCGCCTTCGGACACCAGCGCGGCGCAGGCCAGCAGCAGGCCGGCCGAGGCGCCGGCGGTGATCACGATGCGGCGCGGGTCGATGTCCAGGCCCTGGGTCGCGGCGTAGTGGCCCGCGATCGCCTGGCGCAGCTCGATCAGGCCCAGCGACTCGGTGTACTGGGTGACGCCGCCGCGGATCGCTTCCATCGCGGCGCTGGCGACGATGTCGGGCGCGGTGAAATCGGGCTCGCCGACGCTCATGCTGATGACGTCGTGGCCGGCGCGTTTCAGTTCGCCGGCGGCCTTGACCATCTCCATGACGCGAAATGGTTCGATCGCGTGCACGCGCTGGGCGACCTGGAGCTGGCGGTTGGGGGTAATGAGAGACATGCTGGATGGCAGGGAGTGAAAATCCCTGCCATCTTACTGGATTACGCGTGGGCGTGATGCGCCGCGGTCAGGCGCCGCATCAAGGGCAGGGCGGCCAGCGCGATGAAGGTGCAGGCGATCGCCGCCAGGCCCAGCTTGTTGAACAGGTTCGTATAGATCGGCAGCGTCTGCAGCGGATCCGTCATTCCCTCCGGCACGCTGGCCATGGTGGCCACCAGGCCGCCCAGGTATTGCGAGATGCCGACCGCGACGAAATAGGCCCCCATCATGAAGCCGCCCATGCGCGCCGGCACGTAGCGCGCGATCATCGCCAGCCCCAGGCCGCTCACCAGCAGCTCGCCCAGCGAATACAGGCCGTAGCCCGCGATCATGATCCACGACGAGGTCAGGCCATTCACGGCGAAGGCGCCGGCGAAACCGTAGGTGAAGAAGCCGGCGGCCACCACCGCGAAACCGAGCGCGAACTTGGCGGCGATCGACAGGTCGAGGCGGCTGCCGCTGGAACGCGTGTAGATCCACGCCAGCACCGGGGAGAGGACCATGATCCAGATCGCGTTGAGCGCCTGGAACTGGGCCGGCGACCAGGTGAACAGGTGGCTGCCGAACAGGCTGAAATCGAGGTCGACGTTGCGCAGGGCGAACAGCGACAGCGAGGTCGACATCTGCTGGTAGAAGATGAAGAAGAACACCGTCTGCAGGGTCAATACCAGCGCCGCCACCAGGCCGGCGCGTTCGCTGGCCTGGCTGGTGCGGATCAGGTGGATGAAGATGCCCAGCACCACCAGGCCGGCGACGTAGACGAACAGGCGCGCCAGCCACTGGTATTCGAGGATGAAGGTCGAGGCGATGACGGTGAGCACGCCGCCGCCCAGTACCAGCGCCAGCTTGCCCCAATTCAGCGGTAATTCGTCCGGCGGCGAGCCGATATGGTTGACGGTGCGGCGCAGCACGCCGACCGTCAGCAGGCCGACCCACAGGCCGACGCTGCACACGGCGAACGCCATGTGCCAGCCCAGGTCACCGCCCGAGGTGGCGTTGAAATGGTCCTTGATCGCCGGCGTGGCCAGCATCGAGACGGTCGAACCGACGTTGACCGCCATGTAGTAGATGGTGAAGGCGCTGTCGATCTTGGCGTCGTCGCCCTCGTAGATCTTGCGCACCAGGTTGGCGGTGTTGGGCTTGAACAGGCCGTTGCCGACCACGATCACGCCCAGCGCCACGAAGGTGAGCCAGGTGCCGCTGACCGGAATCCCCATCAGGGCGTAGCCCAGCGACAGGATGATGGCGCCGATGATCATGCAGCGGCGCGTGCCGAGCACCTTGTCGCCGATCCAGCCGCCGATGGCCGGGGCCACGTAGATCAGGGCCGCGGCGGCGCCCCACACCAGGGTGGCGCGGGTGTCGTCGAAGCCCAGGCGCTGCACCATGAAGTAGACGATCAGCGCCTGCATGCCGTAGTAGCCGAAGCGTTCCCACAATTCGATCAGGGCGATGGTCAGGAAGGAGCGGGTCTGGGTGACGGGCGGGTCGGCTGGGAGCCTGGCGCCGAGGTTCGGCTGGTGCGGCTGCTGCATATGATTCCTTTGACAACGGCGCCGGGCGAGGCCGGCGCAAATCCGATGATTCTATGCCATCCGCATCGAATCCGCAGCCTTGACAGCGGGTGGTGACATTGCGCTAACATGGGCCGGATTTCAGACAACGAGGTTCGCATGAGGCGATTGAGCATCACCACCGGCGCCATGGTCTGCGCCGCCATGGCGGTGGCGGCATCCGGTCCGGCCCGGGCCGGCGAGGGCGCCGCGCCGGCGCGCCTGGCGCCCGCGGCCGACCACCACCAGCACCTGTTCAGCCCCGCGGCGGCGGCCTGGATGTCGTCCTCGATTGCGCTGGCGCCGGTCGACGCCGACGAACTGGTGGCGCGGCTGGACGCGGCCGGCGTCAAGCGCGCGGCGGTGCTGTCGGCGGCCTATGCCTATGGCCTGCCGGCGCGCACCATCGACCATGAATACGCCCGCGTGCGCGCCGAGAACGACTGGGTGGCGGCCCAGGCCGCGCGCCATCCGGAGCGCCTGGTGGCCCTGTGCAGCTTCAATCCGCTCAAGGACTATGCGCTGCTCGAACTGGGGCGCTGCGCCACCAGCCCCGGCTTCGGGCGCGGCATCAAGCTCGACTTCGCCGCCTCCGACGTCCAGCTCGACCAGCCCGGCCACGTCGAGCGCCTGCGCCAGGTGTTCCGCGCCGCCAATGCGCGCGGCATGGCGATCGTGATGGACATGCGCGCCTCGCGCGCCCTCGGGCGGCCGTATGGCGCCGCGCAGGCGCGCGTGCTGCTCGAGCAGGTGCTGCCGTATGCGCCCGACGTGCCGGTGCAGGTGTCGCACCTGGCCGGCAACGGCCCCGGCTTCGGCGACACGGCGGCGCGCGAAGCGCTGGCCGTGCTGGCCGAGGCGGCCGCGCGGCGCGATCCGCGCATGCGCCAGGTCTGGTTCGACGTGGCGACGGTGGCGCAGGCCGACCTGCCGGCCGACGCGGCGCGGCGCCTGGTGCGGCGCCTGCGCCAGCTCGGCCTGGACCGGGTGCTGTACGGTTCGGACCCGGGCGGCGACACCGGGTCGCCGGACGGCTGGGAGGCCTTCCTGCGCCTGCCGCTGGACGACGCCGAAACCGCGCGCGTGGCGCGCAACGTGGTGCCGTACCTGCGTTGACCGGCCTGGCGACGGCCAGGGCCAGCTGATGCAGCTGAACCTGGGCGGCCGAGGCGCGCTTACACAATCATGACATTCTGCCGACAATAATCCTCCAAACGCCGCCAGTGCCTTGCCTAGAATCCCAGTCTCCGGAACGAGGGCCGCAAGCGGCCGTCGGTCCATTCATCTGACTGGGATTCGCATGCACCGACACCTCTCCTTCACCATCATGGGCGCGGCCTGCGCGCTGCTGCTGGCCGCCTGCGGCGGCTCGGGCAACGACTACCAGACGCCGCCACCGCCCGTCTCCGTCGAGCCGGTGGCGACCAGGCTCGATCCGCTCTCGAGCACCGCGCGCGCGATGGACAGCGTGGCCTTCTACGGCGGCAGCGCCTACCTGTCGCTGGCCAACAGCGCGACCGAGGGCTCGGCGGTCCTGAGCGCGAAGCTGCCGCTGTCGGCGAGCTCCACCTGGAGCCCGGTGGGCCTGGGCGCCTGCGCCATGGGCCCGGTCGGCGACTTCATCATGCGGTCGCCGAAGCTCAAGATGGTGGACGGCGACATGTGGCTGATGCAGCCATGGGCCGACACGCCTGACGCCAGCAACGGCCATTCGACCTGCACCCTGGTGGCCAATAGCGCCAGCTTCGTGCCGCGCGACGGCGACCTGCGCACCTGCAATCCCTACTTCTGCGAGACCCTGTCGATGCAGGACATCAAGGGCGCCAACAACCGCCTGTACAGCAATGCCGGCGCCGGCAACAACCTCCTGACCTCGAAGGACAAGGGCAACACCTGGCAGGTGATCCGCGGCTCGAAGGATTCGCAGATGTGCTATCCGTCCAAGTTCCACGTGCTGGGCGACCGCGTGCTGGTCGGCGGCGAATGCCCGCTCGACTTCGCTTTCGTGGAGGCCTATCGCCTGACCGGCGACGGCGGCGCGCTGGCCAGCGAGGACAAGCTGCCGATCGCCCTGCCCGAGATGGAGAACCGCAACGTCCAGTTCATCGAATCGGTGCCGGACACGCAGATGGTGTTCGTCGGCGTCGAGGGCGGCCTACTGCGCAGCGTCGACAACGGCAACAGCTTCAAGTTCGTGATCCACGAACCGCTATCAGGCGGCAAGGGCTATCCCTACATCGGCGCCTTCCTGCCGCTCAAGGGCAAGCCGGATACCCTGGTGGTCGGCGGCTTCGACAAGATGCATGGCCGGCCTTATCTGGCGTGGTCGCAGGACAGCGGCAATTCGTGGACCGATATCTCGGCGCTGGTGCCGGGCTACCAGCGCGCGACCGACGACGAGTACAGCACGCCGTCGGTGTCCGCGCTCGCCCAGGATCCGGACGGCCGCATCATCGTGGTGACCAACGAGCGCGCCGACGGCCAGGGCCGCCTGATGCAGCTGACACTCGGCGCCAACTGAGGGGGCGAGCCGAGGGGGCGAGCCGAGGGGGGCGAGCGCAGCTTCAGATTGGCTTCAGCGCCCCGCGCCTGCCCATGGCAACGCCGGGCGTTTCGTTTGCGTCAAGACTGTCTGTGAGGGCGGAATTCTGTCATGCTCTCGCCTGCATCTCACCACAACGATAATGAAGACATGACCAAAGCCTTGACGACCCGCCTGGCGCTCAGCCTTGCCGCCTTCCCGCTCGCCGCCAGCCCGCTCGCGTTCGCCCAGAACGCCGAACGCCAGCTGGCCGGCGTGACGCGCAACCAGAATACCCTCGAGATCGCGACCAACGACGGCCGCTACCTGATCAAGCCGTATTCGAGCACGATCGTCGAGACCACCTTCATCCCCAAGGGCGAGCGCTTCGATCCGGCTTCGCACGCGGTGATCCTGGCGCCGGTGCAGGTGCAGGCCACGCTCAGGGACGAGGGCGGCCGCCTCACCTACGCCGTCGACGGCGGCATCAGCGTCACGGTCGACAAGCGGCCGTTCCGTATCAGCTATGCTTACAAGGGCAAGCCGCTGGTGGCCGAGAAGCGTGGCTTCGGGCGCGCCGACGGCATGGATGCGATCGAATTCGCGCTGGAAGACGGCGAGGCCCTGTACGGCGCCGGCGCGCGCGCGGTCGGCATGAACCGCCGCGGCCACCGCTTCCAGCTCTACAACAAGGCGCATTACGGCTATGCCGAGCGCTCCGAGCTGCTCAACTATACGATTCCGGTGGCGTTGTCGTCCAAAAAATATGCGATCCACTTCGACAATCCGCAGACCGGCTGGCTCGATTTCGACAGCCGCAAGGACGGCACGCTGCGCTACGAAGTGATCGGCGGACGCAAGACCTACCAGGTCGTGGCCGGCGACAGCTGGGAGCACCTGATGGCCGGCTACACCGGCCTGACCGGCCGCCAGCCGCTGCCGCCGCGCTGGGCCTTCGGCAACTTCGCCAGCCGCTTCGGCTACAAGACCGAGGCCGAGACGCGCGCCGTGGTCGACAAGTTCGCGCAAGAGAAGATCCCGCTCGACGCCGTCATCCTCGACCTCTACTGGTTCGGCAAGACCGTGCAGGGCACGATGGGCAACCTGGCCTGGGACCGCGACACCTTCCCCAACGCCGAGAAAATGATGGCCGACTTCAAGGCCAGGGGCGTCAAGACGGTGGTGGTCACCGAACCGTTCGTGCTGACCACGTCCAAGCGCTGGGACGAGGCGGTGGACAAGAAGGTCCTCGCCACGTACAAGGCGGGCAAGCCCTACACCTACGATTTCTATTTCGGGAACACGGGCCTGATCGACATCTACAAGAAGGAGGGGCGCGACTGGTGGTGGAGCATTTACCGCGACCTCAAGAAGGGAGGCGTCACCGGCTGGTGGGGCGACCTGGGCGAGCCAGAGGTGCATCCATCCGATCTGCAGCATGCCGCCGGTTCGGCCAACCAGGTGCACAATGTGTACGGTCACGACTGGGCGCGCCTGATTGCCGAGGGCTACCAGCAGGAATTCCCGGCCGAGCGCCCCTTCATCCTGATGCGCGCCGGCTACTCGGGTTCGCAGCGCTTCGGCATGATCCCGTGGTCGGGCGACGTCGCGCGCAGCTGGGGCGGCCTGCAGTCGCAGATGGAGATCTCGCTGCAGATGGGCATGCAGGGCCTGGCCTATATGCACTCCGACCTGGGCGGCTTCGCCGGCGCCGTGCTGGACGACGAGCTGTATGTGCGCTGGCTGCAGTATGGCGTGTTCCAGCCGATCTTCCGTCCGCATGCGCAAGAGGCGGTGGCGTCCGAACCGGTGTTCCGCTCCGAACGTACCAAGGTGCTGGCGCGCGAGGCGGTGTGGCTGCGCTATGCGATGCTGCCGTATAACTACACCATCGCCTTCGACAACGAGCAGACCGGCATGCCGCTGATGCGTCCCCTGATGTTCGTCGAGCTGGACCCGGCCCAGCCGGCCGAGCGTTCGACCACCTATCTGTGGGGGCCGGACTTCCTGGTCACGCCGATCGTGCAGCCGGGCGCCACCCGCGCCGAGGTCTACTTCCCGAACAGCGGCAGCGTATGGTTCGACTTCCATACCGGCCAGGCGCACCAGGGCGGCATCCTCGAGACCGTAAAGCCGGTCGAAGCCAACATCCCGGTCTATGTGCGCGCCGGCGCCTTCGTGCCGATGGCGAAGGTGGTGCAGACCACGCGCGATTACACCGGGCGCGAGATCGACCTGCACTATTATCACGATGCGTCGGTGAGCGCCTCGAGCGGCAAGATGTATGACGACGACGGCGAGACCGCGGGCGCTTATGAGCAGGGCAAGTACGAGATCGTGCGCTTCGACAGCAAGTATACGGAAATGAGCGCCGGCAAGCGGCTCGAGATCGGCTTCAAGACCGAGACCGGCAAGGCGATGCAGGCGAAGGAACGGGCCTTCGCGCTCAAGGTGCACAATGTGCGGGCGAAGCCGCGTGGCGCGACGGTCGATGGCCGCGCAGCGCGCTTCGTCTTCAACGCCCAGCAGCACCTGCTCGAAGTGCAGGTCCCGGCGCGCAGGGGCCAGGCGGCGCAGGTCGCCATCGAGCTGTAAGGACGAACGGCGCGGTTCACCGAACCGCGCTTTTTTTAGCGCGCCACGATCAGGCGCAATCCCAATCCGATGAACACCGCCCCCGCGATCCGGTCCAGCCACATGCCGGCCGTGGGCGTGCGGTTGAGCCACTGGCCGATCGTCCCCGAAAAATAGCCGAGCGCGCCGAAGATGACGGCGGCCTGCAGGGTGAACACGATGCCCAGCAGGCCGATCTGCAGGTTGGCGTCGCCGCGCGCGGCGACCACGAACTGGGGTAGAAAGGACAGGAAGAACAGCACCACCTTGGGATTGATGGCCGCGGCCACCAGCCCCTTGACGAACAGCCGTCCGGCCGGTTCGTCGGATGCGCCGGCAGTCGTCACGCGCGCGCCGCCGCGACTCTTGACCGCGCCCCAACCCATCCAGATCAGGTACAGGCCGCCCGCCACCTTGAGCGCGGTGAAGGCCGCCGGCGAGGCCGCGATCAGCGCGCTGACGCCGATCACGGCCAGCACCGTATGGCTGATGCAGCCGAAGGCGCACCCCAGGCCGAAGGCGATGCCGCGCAGGCGGCCCTTGGCGATGCCGGTGCTGAGCACCATCAGGTTGTCGGGGCCGGGCGAGAGGGTGATCAGGACGGCGGCGGCGAGAAAGCCGAAGAGTTGTTCGGGCGAGAGCATGCGGGTGTCTGAAAATGAAACGGACGAACAGCTTAACGCATGTCCGTCCGTCGTGACAGAGCCGGGACAGGCTCCTGCAGGCTTACGACTTCTTGCAGCTCAGCTCCTTGGCATTGGCGCCCCATTTGATGGTGACCTTGCCCTGGTGTTCCTTGAATTCCTCGCTGCGGTTGCCGTAGGCGATGCCGCTGGCGGTCTTTTCGCCGCGCAGCAGCACGTGTTCCTTGTCGCGCACCGCGACCATCGAGGCCGGCGTGGTGTCGAGGAAGGTGGCGCTGATCTTGCTGCCGTCGCCGCAGGTGAAGGCGACCGGACCGGTGGTCTTGACCAGCTTGTAGGTCGATTGCAGCTGCAGCAGGCGGCTGCCGTAGGCGTTGTTGAGGCAGCCGTTCATGTCTTTGGACTCGGCGCATTGCTTCACGCCGTCCCACCACTTGGTGTGCTGTTCCTGCAGTTCCTTGCCGGCGCCGGCGTCGAGTTTTTCGAGCGCGGCGCGGTACAGGGCGTAGACCATGCCTTCGGATTCGGCCGAACCCGGCGCCTGGCAGATCTTGGCTTCGGCGGCGCCGATGCCGCGCGCGCAGAAGCCGGGCATCGATACGGCCTGGGCGCCCAGCGGCAGGGCCAGGACGGCGGCGGCGATGAGTAGTCGTTTCATGGTGTGCTCCTTGTTATGCGAGGGTGGGGCGGCGATGCGGCGTCATGCGCAAGCGCCGGTCAGGTAGTTCACGTCCTTACTGTGCGATCTTCGCCGGATCCAGTTCGACCCAGGTCGGCGCGTGGTCGCTCGGCTTTTCGCGGCCGCGCACGAACTTGTCGACCCCGGCGTCCTTCAGCGCCGGCTGCAGCCTGGGGCTGAGCAGCAGGTGATCGATGCGGATGCCGGCGTCGCGCCCGAAGGCGTTGCGGAAGTAATCCCAGAAGGTGTAGATCGTCTCGTCCGGGTGGATGGCGCGCAGCGAATCGAGCCAGCCCTGGTCGATCAGGCGCTCGAAGGCGGCGCGGGTCTCGGGACGGAACAGGGCGTCGTCGACCCAGCGCTCGGGCTTGTAGACGTCGCGCTCGGTCGGGATGACGTTGAAGTCGCCCGCCAGCACCGCCGGTATGCCTTGCGCCAGCAGCTCGAGGCCGCGCAGGCGCAGGCGCTCCATCCAGGCCAGCTTGTAGTCGAACTTGGGGCCGGGCGCCGGGTTCCCGTTCGGCAGGTAGAGGCCGGCAATGAGGATGCCCTTGTAGACCGCCTCGATGTAGCGGCTTTGTTCGTCGGTTTCGTCGCCCGGCAGGCCGCGCTGCACCTCTTGCGCCGGCTCGCGCGTGAGGATCGCCACGCCGTTCCAGCTTTTCTGGCCGTGCCAGAGCGCGTGGTAGCCGGCGTCCTGGATCGCCTGCAGCGGGAATTTGTCTTGCGGCGCCTTGAGTTCCTGCAGGCAGACGACGTCGGGCTGGCGCTCGCCGAGGTACTGGACGAGGGCGTCCAGCCGGCTGTTGATGCTGTTGACATTGTAGGTTACGACGAGCATGGCTTCTCCGATCGGGTTGAGGTAATTATGACAACAATTTCTTGTGGTCGGCGCACGGCTAGCATCGCCGGCGCCACGCTATATGAGTTTTTCGACATTTTCTTATGGCAAATTAGTCGTTTTTCGATATAAGCGTTTGTTCTATACTCGCAAGATCGACATCCTAGCCGGAGCATCAATGTTCACTCGCCGTCACCTTATCCTGAGCACCTTCGCCCTGGGCGTCTCGCTGTCCGCCGGCCTGGCGCACGCCGACCAGCTGGCCGACATCAAGAAAAAGGGGCAGATCGTGTTCGGCGTGCTCGGCACCGATGAACCGAACAGCTTCATCGACCCGACATCGCGCCAGCTGGTCGGCTACGAGATCGACATCGCCAATGCGGTGGCGAAGAAGCTGGGCGTGAAACCGGTGTTCAAGCAGATCTCCGTCGCCGCCCGCATTCCCGAGCTGCAGCAGGGCCACGTCGACATCCTGGCCGCTTCGCTCACCCACAACAAGGAGCGCGAATCGCAGGTCGATTTCGCGCTGACCCACTTCGTGACCGGTTCCAAGGTCATGGTGCGCGCGGCCAGCGGCATCACCGGCTTGCCGCAACTGGCCGGCAAGAAGGTGCTGACCGTGCGCGGCGGCACCCAGGAAACGAATATCCGCAAGGCGGTGCCGAACGTCGAGGTGGTGACGTTCGAGAACACCCAGCAAGCCTTCCAGGCGCTGCGCCAGGGGAAAGGCGTCGCCTACGTCAACGACGAATCCTCGCTGCTGTCCGACTACGGCAAGCTGGGCCCGGCCGCCAAGGGCTTCACGATCCTGGCGCCGTCGATCGGCAACGAGCCGCTCGCGCTCGGCCTGCGCAAGGGCGAGAAGGGCCTCAAGGCGGTGGTCGACCAGACCCTGCGCGATCTGGAAAGCAGCGGCGCCGCCCAGCAGCTGTTCAATAAATGGTATGGCCCCGGCACCCGCACCAACCTCGCCAAGCGCAGCTTCAAGATTCACACCGACCAGATCTGAGCCTGGTCTTGTTCTTCGATCCGACCATCCTGCAGTCCGGCGAGTACCACGACTGGCTGGTGCAGGGCTTCATCCTGTCGATCCAGCTGACCGTCATCAGCTTCGCCTTCGCGCTGCCCTTCGGCGCGCTGGTGGCGCTGATGCGCACCTCGACCTTCGCGCCGCTGCGCGCGCTCGGCGCGACGCTGGTCGAGGCGATCCGCAACGTGCCGCTGCTGGCGCACCTGCTGTTCTGGTACTTCGCGTTCCCCGAACTGCTGCCGGAGTCCGCGCGCGAAGTCCTGTACGCGAACAACCCCGAAGTGGTCTGCGCCGTCATCGCATTGACGCTGTACGCCGGCGTGCACATGGCCGAGGACATCCGCAGCGGCATCCGCGCGGTGCCCGCGACCCAGCTCGAGGCCGCGCGTTCGCTGGGCCTGGGGCGGGTGGCCGCGGTGCGCCTGGTGCTGCTGCCGCAGGCGCTGCGCGCCTCGGTGCCGCCGCTGCTGTCGCAGACCGTCAACCTGTGGAAGGACACGAGCGTGGCCACCGTCATCGGCGCCGCGGAGTTGATGTACCAGGCCGCGCGCGTGGAAACGGCCAGTTTTCGCAGCCTGGAGGCGTTCACCTTCGCCACGCTGGCCTACCTGACGGTCTCGCTCGTGATCTCGCTGCTCGCTTACCTGTTCCAGCGCCGCTATCCGGTGAGGACGGCCTGAAAGACGACGGATGCTCGAACTGATCGATACCTACTGGCTGTACTTCCTGGTCGGCCAATATCCTGAAGGGCCGCTCGGCGGCCTGGTGCTGACCATCCTGCTGTCGGGCGCCGCGCTGGTGCTGGCGATGCCGCTCGGCCTGCTGCTCGGCATTGCCCGCGTCAGCCCGTATCGCGCGATCAGCCTGCCGGTGGCCGGCCTGGTGCAGGTGGTGCGCGCCGTGCCGCTGCTGCTGGTGCTGTTCTGGGTGTATTTCTTCCTGCCCGCCGTCACCGGCGTCAAGACCTCGCAGGCGACCACGATGCTGATGGTGCTGGTGGTGTTCGACAGCGTCTACCTGGCCGAGATCGTGGCCGCCGGCCTGCGCGCGTTGCCCAAGGGGCAGCTGGAGAGCGCCCGTTCGCTGGGCCTGGGCTATGGCGCCGCGCTGCGCCACGTGGTGCTGCCGCAGACCCTGCGCCATGGCCTGCCGTCGATCGTCAACCAGCTGGTCTCGACCATCAAGGCGACCTCGCTCGGCTACATCATCGGTCTGTCGGAAGTGTCGTTCATCGCCACCCAGATCAATACCCTGGTGTTCACCCGGGCGGTGGAGGTGTACCTGATCCTGGCGCTGACCTATTTCATCCTGTGTTTCGGCCTGTCCCGCCTGGCCTTCCTGCTCGAGCGGCGCCTGCAGCGCCACAGTGCGCAAGCTTCATGAAAGTCCACCAACGATGATCGTCCTCGATAACGTCAACAAATACTACGGCGACTACCACGCGCTGGTGGACATCACCGAGCGCGTCGGGAACAACGAGGTGCTGGTGGTGTGCGGGCCGTCCGGCTCCGGCAAGTCGACCCTGATCCGCACCCTCAACCGGCTGGAAGAGATCGATTCCGGCCGCATCGAGATCGACGGCCGCGACATCCACGCCAGGGGCCTGGATGTCAACGCGCTGCGCGCCGGCATCGGTTTCGTGTTCCAGAGCTTCAATCTGTTCCCGCACCTGACAGCGCTCGAGAATTGCACGCTGGCGCCGGTCAAGCTGAAACGGGCGACCAGGGCCGAGGCCCGCGAACACGCCATGGGGCTGCTCGAGCGGGTCGGCCTGGCGCACAAGGCCGACGCCTATCCGAACGCGCTGTCGGGCGGCCAGCAGCAGCGCGTGGCCATCGCGCGCGCGCTGGCCATGCGTCCGCCGATCATGCTGTTCGACGAGCCGACCAGCGCGCTCGACCCCGAGATGGTGGGCGAGGTGCTGCAGGTGATGCGGTCGCTGGCGGGAGAGGGGATGACGATGGTGTGCGTGACCCACGAGATGGGCTTTGCGCGCGACGTGGCCGACCGCGTCTGGTTCATGGCCGAAGGGAAGATCCTGGAACAGGCCACGCCGCAGGAATTCTTCGCCCATCCACGACACCCGCGCGCGCAGCAGTTCCTGGCCGACCGCCGCCGGGATTAGGCGAGGCTAGGCGAGACCAGGCGAGACTAGGCGAGACGCCCCGCTGGTATGATGGAGCCCCACGGCTTCGATCACAGGACAGCGGCATGGCGCACCAATCCATCCTCGAGTTTTCCACGGGCGGCCGCGGCACCCGCGACATCACGCGCGACGTCGCCGCCGTGGTCGCCGCATCCGGCGTGCAATGCGGCCTGGCCCATGTATTCGTGCAGCACACCAGCTGCTCGCTGCTGCTGACCGAGAATGCCGACGGCGACGTGCGGCGCGACCTGGAAACCATCGTCGCGCGCCTGGCGCCGGACGGCGATCCGGCCTACCGCCACGACGCCGAAGGGCCGGACGATATGTCGGCCCACGGCCGCACCATGCTCACCGACACTGCGCTCACGATCCCGGTCGGGGCAGGGCGCATGCTGCTCGGCACCTGGCAGGGCATCTACCTGTGGGAACACCGTACGGCCCCGCACCGGCGCCGCGTGGTCGTCACGGTGCTGGGCGACTGAAACGTATGCATATTATGACGGCGGCATGGAATCCGCTCCCGGTGTAGATCGGTGCCGCGACTTCTGGTAGTGTGAGGCGCTTGAGCTTCTTCACCTCCAGCCGGGAATTCCATGAATGCCGCTTCCGCCAGCCGTCGCCGCATCCTCCTGACTCTGCTGGCGCTGTGCGCCGAACTGGTGCTACTGGCCCGCGAGCATCTGCATGGCGGCGTGCTGTCGCATCACCTGCTGGCCAATCCCGAGCTGCCTGCGGTGTCCAACTGGTGGGGCCTGCTGCTGGTGCCGCTGCTGACCTGGTGGACCGTCGGCAGGGTCGAGCGCCGCGCACGGCTTGCCGCCACTGGCGGGCTTTCGCGCAGGCCGGCTCCCCTCGTCGCCTTCCTGTGCGCGCTGGCCTACGGCGCCACGCTGGCGGCGCTGTTCGCGGCCGGCAGTCCCCTGGTCGACTACGTCTTCTTCGGCCTGCTGGCGCTGGCCCTCGTGGTGCGCCTGTGGCATGCCGAATACCTGCTGGGCTTCGTGCTGGCCATGAATTTCGTGGCTGGGCCGATCCTGCCGGCCATGTTCGGGGCCGTCATCGCGCTGTTTTCATGGCTGGTGCATGCGGCGGGGCGCGCGTTGTGGCGCCGGCTGCGTCCGGGCGTGGCCTGAGATAATCACTGGCTGCTACTATCTCGCACAAGACTGACCGCGCCGGCGTGATGGCCACGGCGCTGCGTTCGCGAGACGCGCGGCAAGCTTTCCAGGACGTTCCGTGTGGCCGCAAGCGCCGCTTTGTTCCTATAATTGGTGGCCAGCCGGCATGTTCTCGGCCCGTTTCCGCCACCTCCAACTATCCATGACGTCCAGCACCGCCACCCTCGACGAAGAAGCGCGCCTCGCCGTCCTCGATTCCTACGGCATCCTCGACACCCCGCCCGAGCGTTCGTTCGACGACGTCGTGCGCCTCGTCAGCCAGTTGCTGGCCGCGCCGATCGTGGCGGTCAACCTGATCGCGCGCGGCCGCCAGTGGTTCAAGTCCGAGATCGGCCTGGGCATGCGCGAGATGCCGCTGGACGATTCGATCTGCCGCTTCGCGCTGCTCGAGGAGCAGCAGCTGATCGTGCCCGACACGCGCGAGGACCCGCGCTTCCGGTGCAATCCGCTGGTGACGAAGGACGCCGGGCTGCGCTTTTACGCCGGGGCCCTGCTCAAGACGCGCGACGGCGTCCCGCTCGGCACCTTGTGCGTGCTGGACAACAAGCCGCGGCCGCAGGGCTTGAGCGAGCAGGAGCAGTTCGTGCTGGCCACCCTGGCGCACCAGGTCATGAGCCAGATCGAGCTGCGCAAGGCGATGACCGAGCAGGAGGCCCTGATCGCGGCGCTGCGCCAGGCCGACCAGCGCAAGGATGAATTCCTCGCCATGCTGGCCCACGAGCTGCGCAATCCGCTGGCGCCGATCGTCTCGGCCGCCACCATGCTGTCCAATTTCAACCTCGACCCCGCGATGGTGCAGCGCGCCAGCGAGATCGTGGCGCGCCAGGCCGGCCACATGACGTCGCTGATCGACGACCTGCTGGACGTCTCGCGCGTCACCCGCGGCAAGGTGGAGCTCGAATTGCGCGAACTGGAATTCAAGGACGTCATCGCCGACGCCGTCGAACAGGTGCGCCCGCTGATCGAGAAGCACCGGCACCGCCTGACCGTCGACCTGCCGCCGGCGCGCGCCATCGTGGTGGGCGACCGCAAGCGCCTGGTGCAGGTCATGACCAACCTGCTCAGCAACGCCGCCAAGTACACGCTCGAAGGCGGTCACATCGAGGTGCGCCTGACGACGGACGGCGGCGCGCTGGCGGTCGACATCCGCGACGACGGCATCGGCATGTCGCCCGACCTGATCGCCAGCGCCTTCGACCTGTTCGCGCAAGGGGCGCGGGGCCTGGACCGCAGCCAGGGCGGCCTGGGCATCGGGCTGGCGCTGGTGCGCAGCCTGCTCAAGCTGCACGGCGGCGCGGTCAGCGCCAGCAGCGAAGGTCCGGGGCAGGGCAGCACCTTCCACGTCAGCCTGCCGCTGTCGACGCGCGCCCAGGTCGAGCGGCGCGCGCGCGACCGCAGCCCGCCGCGCGCCAGCGTGCCGGCGCTGCGCATCGGCGTGGTCGACGACAACGAGGACGCGGCGGTCACGCTGTCGCTGCTGCTCGAAACCCTGGGGCACACGGTGCTGGTCGCGCACTCCGCGCGCGAGGCCCTGGCCGCGCTGCCGGCCTTCGGGCCGGATGTGTGCCTGCTCGACATCGGCCTGCCCGAGATGAACGGCTACGAGCTGGCCGCCGCGCTGCGCAAGCAGCCAGGCGCGGCGCAGGCGATCCTGATCGCGGTGAGCGGCTATGCGCAACAGAAGGACCGGGCGCAGGCGCTGGCGGCGGGCTTCCACGACCTGTTCGCCAAGCCGGTCGACCTCGACGTCCTGGGCGCCGCCCTGATGCAGATCGAGAGCCGGCGCGCGGCGTGAAGGCGATGTTGCGCTGCAGCGCTGGCGTGCGCCGGCAAGGTCGCGCGGCAGGCAGAATCTGTCCGATCAGTCGAGAAAGGACAGAACGATGACTCAGCGTTACCAACCCATCACACGCCTGGGCCTGGGCGGCACCGGCCTGGGCGATATGTACCACAAGACCAGCGAAGAGGCTGCGCAAGCCACCGTCGACGCCGCCTGGGACGCCGGCATCCGCTATGTCGACACCGCGCCGCACTACGGCGCCGGCCTGTCCGAGCACCGTTTCGGCCAGGCGCTGCGGCGCCGTCCGCGCAACGAATACACGCTGTCGTCCAAGGTCGGCCGCATCCTGGTGCCGAGCGAGACGCCCGAGATCGCCGATCCCTTCGTGGGCGGCTTGCCGTTCCGGCGCGTCACCGACTACACGGCCGACGGCGCGCGCCGCTCGATCGAGGACAGCCTGCAGCGCATGGCGCTGTCGCACATCGACATCGTGTATGTGCACGACCTGTCGCCGGACCGCTTCAGCCAGGCCGAGTACGAGCACTACTACGCCATCGCGGCCGGCCGCGGCGGCGCCTTCGAAGGCCTGGTCAGGCTGCGCGAGGAGTGATCAAGGGCTGGGGCCTGGGCGTGAACACGGTCGACCCCTGCCTGCGCGCGCTGCGCGACTCCGATCCCGACATCTTCCTGCTGGCCGGCCGCTATACGCTGATGGAAACCACGCCCCTGGAAGAACTGTTCCCGCTGTGCGAGGAACGCGGCGCGAAGGTGGTGCTGGGCGGGCCGTTCAATTCCGGTTTCCTGGCCGGCGGCCCGAACTACGACTACGGCCCGGCGGACGACGACAAGATCGCCCGGCGCGAACGGCTGCGCCAGGTGGCCGCGCGCCACGGCGTCGACCTGCCGGCGGCGGCGCTGCAGTTCGGGCTGGCGCATCCGGTGGTGGCGGCGACCATTCCCGGCGCCAGCAGCGTGGCGCACCTGCAGCGTAACGCGGCGCTGATGGACATCGTCATCCCGCCGGCGTTCTGGGAAGAATTGAAGGCCGAGGGCCTGCTGGCGAGGGAGGCGCCGCTACCGAACGGTTAGAACTGCTCGTCCGGGGCCAAGTAACGCCACTGGCCTTCGGGCAGGTTGCCCAGCTTGACCTTGCCGATGCGCACGCGCTTGAGGCCCACGACCTTCAGCCCGACCATATCGCACATGCGCCGGATCTGGCGCTTCTTGCCCTCGCGCAGGGTAAAGCTCAGCTGATCCTCGTTCTGCCAGCGCACCTTGGCCGGCAATAGCGGCTTGCCGTCCATCCACAGGCCGTGGTTGAGCTTTTTCAGGTCGCTGTCGGGCAGCTTGCCCGGCTTCGTGTACTGCACCCGCACCAGGTATTCCTTGTCGACCGAGGTGGTCTCGCCGATCAGGTGCTTGGCGATGCGGCCGTCCTGCGACAGCACGAGCAGGCCCACCGAATCGATGTCCAGCCGGCCGCACGGCACCAGGCTGCGCAGCTGGGTCGGGTGGAACTGCTCCTTCGACGGGTCGTCCGCCCAGCGGTTCTCGGGCTTGATCAGGGCGACGGCCGGCGTGTAGCCATCCTCGGCCTGGCCGCTGACGTAGCCGACCGGCTTGTTGATCAGGATGGTCACGCGTTTCGATTGCTCGGCCGCGGCCTGGCGCTCGACCGTGATGCGCTGGTTCGGCAACACCTTGCTGCCCAGTTCCGAGACAACCTTGCCGTCCACCCGCACCCAGCCGCGGGCGATCCATTCATCGGCTTCGCGGCGCGAGCACAGGCCGAGTTCGGACATACGTTTGGAGAGGCGGAGCGGTTCGGTCATCGAGAAAGCTTTACTGTAAAAAGGGGTGAATCAAATCTTGAGGGCGTCGAGCAGGTCGGTCTCGAGCTGCACCTGGGTGCGCGGGTTGTTCAGGGCCGGGCCGTCGATCAGGAACACGTCCTCGACGCGCTCGCCCAGGGTCATGATCTTGGCCGTGTGCAGGTTCAGCCGGTAGCGCGCCAGCACGCTGGCGATCGCGTACAACAGGCCCATGCGGTCGTTGGCGGCGATCGACAGCACGTGGAACTGGCCGCGCTCGTCCGGCCGCAGTTCGACCGTCGGCGTGATCGGGAAGGTGCGCGCCACCCGCGACAGGCGTCCGCGCACCAGCGGCGGCAAGGCTTCCTGCGACAGCAGCTGGGAGCAGAGCTCGTGCTCGATCAGGCTGATGATGTCGCGGTAGCTGCCGGCGAAGTTCTCGTCCGCCACCAGGAAGCTGTCCAGCGCATAGCCGTGGCGCGTGGTGTGGATCTTGGCGTCCAGGATGCTGAAGTTCTTGCGGTCGAAGTAGCTGCAGATGCGCGCGAACAGGTCGGGCTGGTCCTTGACGTAGACCGCCACCTGCAGCCCTTCGCCGATCGGCGCCAGGCGCGCCTTGACAACCGGCTTGTCACTGTCGACCTTGTCGACCAGCGCGCGCGTCTGCCAGGCGATGTCGGAGGCGTCGTGGCGCAGGAAGTAGGCCACGTCGAGCTGCTTCCACAGCGCTTCGTGGGCGTTGGCGTCCAGGCCGAACAGGCGCAGGGTGGCCAGCGCTTCCTTCTGGCGCGTGCGCAGCTCGCGGTCGGCCGAATGCGGCTCGCCGCCCAGCACGCGCAGGGTGACCTTGTACAGGTCTTCCAGCAGCTTGGCCTTCCAGGCATTCCACACCTTGGGGCTGGTGCCGCGGATGTCGGCCACGGTCAGGAGGTACAGCGCGGTCAGATGGCGCTCGTCCCTGACCACGGCGGCGAAGGCCTGGATCACGTCGGGGTCGGACAAGTCCTGCTTCTGCGCCACCGTCGACATGGTCAGGTGCTGCTCGACCAGGAACACCACCAGTTCGGTATCTTCTTCATTGATGCCGTGGTCGCGGCAGAACTGGCGCGCGTCATCCATGCCGAGCTTGGAGTGGTCGCCGCCGCGGCCCTTGGCGATGTCGTGGAACAGGGCCGCCACGTACAGCAGCCAGCGGTCGTGAAAGTCGGCGATCAGCTGGCTGCAGAACGGATATTCGTGCGCGTGTTCCGGCATCGTGAAGCGGCGCAGGTTGCGGATCACCATCATGATGTGCTGGTCCACGGTGTACACGTGGAACAGGTCATGCTGCATCTGGCCGACGATCTTGCGGAAGGCCGGCAGGTAGCGGCCCAGGATGCCGAATTCGTTCATGCGGCGCAGCGCATGCACCAGGCCGCGCGGCGCCTGCAGCACACGCAGGAACAGCGCCTTGTTCGCCGGGTCGGCGCGGAAAGCCTCGTCGATCAGCGTGCGCGCATGCCACAGGGCGCGCGTGGCGCGCGCGCTCAATCCCTTGAGTTCGCGGCGCTCGGTCATCGCCACGAACAGCTCGAGGATGGCGGACGGGTGCTTTTCGAAGGTGTCGTCGGCCACCACGTCGATCAGGCTGCCCACCTGGGTGAAGTGGGCGCTGATCGGGAAGGCCACCGCCGGCTGCGGGAACAGCTGGGCTTCGATGTTCTGCAGCAAAATCGTATTCAACTGGGTCACGGTCTTGGCGGCCCAGTAGTAACGCTGCATCAGGAATTCGCTGGCGCGGCGCGCGTCCGGCCCTTCGCCGCTGGCGGTGAGGCCCAGCGTGCCGGCGATCGCGGTCTGGACGTCGAACACCAGCCGGTCTTCGCGCCTTTTCGTATGCAGGTGCAGCCGGATGCGGATGTCCTTGAAGGCGCTTTCCTTTTCCAGCAGCTGGCGCGCCTCCATGCGCGTGATCAGGCCGCGCGTGGCGAGCTGGCCGAAGGTGTCGGCCAGGCCCGCGGCCTTGGCCACCCACAGGATCACCTGCAGGTCGCGCAGCGCGCCCGGGCTTTCTTTCACGTTCGGTTCGAGCGCGAAGGCGGTGTATTCGTACTTGGCGTGGCGCAGCCGCATCTCGGCGGTCTTGGCCTGGAAGAAGGCCTGCGGATCGAGGGCGTCGCGGTAGCGCCGCTGCAGTTCCTCGAACAGCGGCGCGCTGCCGGTGACCAGGCGCGCTTCCAGCAGGCTCGTTTGCACGGTGATGTCGGCGGCGGACTCGCTCAGGCACTCGTCCACGGTGCGGATGCTGTGGCCGATTTCCAGGCCCAGGTCCCACAGCAGCTGGACCAGGCCTTCCAGGCGCGCCTGGGTGATGGCGTCGGCCGGCTGTCCCAGCAGGATCAGGAGGTCGACGTCGGAATAGGGGAACAGTTCGCCGCGCCCGTAGCCGCCCACGCCCACCAGCGCGGTGTCGTCGGGCAGGCCGGCGGCCTGCCAGGCGTCGAGCAGGACGCCGTCGACCACCTGGCGCAGGCCGCGCAGGAGCTTCTCGGGCTTGCCGTCTTCCTGGAAGGCCTGGAACGCCAGCTGGCGTTCGGCCTTCAGGCGCTGGCGCAGGGTGGTGCGGGCGGTGTCGAGCAGGGCGGCCTGTCCCATGGGCGGCTCCTTCAGGCCGCGGCCAGGGTCGGCACCGCGCCCGGGTTCAGGAGCGGCAGCACGATGGCCGGCGGCGGCGGGCTGCCGGCCGACATGGTCAGCACCTCGACCCCGGTCTCGGTGACCAGCACCGTGTGTTCCCACTGGGCCGACAGGCTGCGATCCTTGGTCTTGATGGTCCAGCCGTCCGGCATTTCCTTGATGTCGCGGCGGCCGGCGTTGATCATCGGCTCGATGGTGAAGATCATGCCGGGTTTGAGCTCTTCCAGGGTGCCGGGACGGCCGTAGTGCAGCACCTGCGGCTCTTCGTGGAACACGCGGCCCACGCCGTGGCCGCAGAACTCGCGCACCACGCTGTAGCCGGCCTTTTCGGCGTGCTGCTGGATCGCATGGCCGATGTCGCCCAGGCGCTTGCCCGGCTTGACCGCGGCGATGCCCAGCCACATGCACTCGAAGGTGATCTCGGACAGGCGGCGCGCCATGATCGACGGCTCGCCGACCAGGAACATGCGGCTGTTGTCGCCGTGGTAGCCGTCCTTGGTGATCGGCGTGATGTCGATGTTGAGCGCATCGCCCGATTTCAGCACGCGATCGCCCGGGATGCCGTGGCAGATCACGTCGTTGAGCGAGGTGCAGATCGAGCCGGGGAAGGGCGGGTAGCCGGGCGGGGCGTAGTTCAGGGTCGCCGGGGTCGTGCCCTGGACGTTGACCATGTATTCATACGCCAGGCGGTCGAGTTCGCCGGTGGTGACGCCGGGCTTCACGAACGGGGTGATATAGTCGAGCACTTCCGAGCCGAGGCGGCAGGCGACGCGCATGCCTTCGATTTCTTCGGGAGTTTTGGGAGTGGATGCCATAGGGATTCTTATCCTGCAGTAGTCGATGCCATAAGTCTGGGCAATAAGGGTTCATTATAGAGGAAACATTCCTTCCTCAGGGCGGACCCCATCGCCACTCCCACGTCACGCTTGAACAAAACGGCAAATCCCGCTAGAATCTCGGGTTGCTCGGATTCGCATCGAGCAATGTTGTAAAAAGCATCTTTTATTTTATTGAAATCGCGAATGTGGCCCTAAAAGGGTGCCTGACTGGTGACTGGCCACATTCAAGACCCAACCCTGGAGAATTACATGTCCGTTACTATGCGTGAAATGCTGGAAGCCGGTATCCACTTCGGCCACCAGACCCGTTTCTGGAACCCAAAGATGGCGCCGTTCATCTTCGGTCATCGCAACAAGATCCACATCATCAACCTGGAAAAGACCATGGCGATGTACCAGGATGCGATGAAGACCATCAAGCAGATCTCGGCCAACCGCGGCACCATCCTGATGGTCGGCACCAAGCGCCAGGCGCGCGACATCATCGCCGCTGAAGCACAGCGCGCTGGCGTGCCTTACGTCGACCAGCGCTGGCTGGGCGGCATGCTGACCAACTTCAAGACCATCAAGACCTCGATCAAGCGCCTGAAAGACATGGAAGCGCAAGTCGAAGACGGTTCGGTCGAGAAGATGTCGAAGAAAGAAGCGCTGCTGTTCTCGCGCGAAATGGAAAAGCTGCAAAAGTCGATCGGCGGCATCAAGGACCTCGGCGGCGTGCCTGACGCGATCTTCGTCGTCGACGTCGGCTACCACAAGGGCACCATCACCGAAGCCGGCAAGCTGGGCATCCCGGTCATCGGCATCGTCGATACCAACCACTCGCCAGAAGGCGTGACCCACGTCATCCCAGGCAACGACGACTCGTCGAAAGCGATCACCCTGTACGCACGCGGCGTCGCCGATGCGATCCTGGAAGGCCGCGCCAACGCCACCAACGAAGTCGTTGAAATGGTCAAGGCTGGCGGCGACGACTTCGTCGAAGTTTCCGAGCAAGCATAAGTGACGGCGAGCTTCGCTCGCTGACACATCGAAGGGGGCGCCGCACACACGAGCCCCCCTTTTTTTAAGCTGAATACCTGCGGGGCGTTGTCATAACGACCTGCAACCGGATAAAACATTTAGGAGAAATCAACATGGCAGCGATTACTGCAGCGATGGTAGGCGAACTGCGCGCGAAGACCGACGCGCCAATGATGGAATGCAAAAAAGCACTGACCGAAGCCGACGGCGACATGGGTCGTGCTGAAGAGATCCTGCGCGTCAAGCTGGGCGGCAAGGCATCGAAGGCATCGGCGCGCATCACCGCCGAAGGCGTGGTGGCAACCTACATCTCCGGCAACGTCGGCGCGATCGTCGAAGTCAACAGCGAAACCGACTTCGTCGCCAAGAACGAAGAATTCCTGGCCATGGTCAACCTGGCCGCCAAGCTGGTCGCCGAGAACAACCCGGCTGACGTCGCTGCCCTGGCAGCACTGCCGCACGACGGCAAGACCTTCGACGACGTGCGTACCGCCCTGATCGGCAAGATCGGCGAGAACATGACCGTGCGCCGCTTCCAGCGTTTCGAAACCACCGGCAAGCTGGCTTCGTACCTGCACGGCACCCGCATCGGCGTCATCGTCGACTTCGAAGGCGCGGACGAGCAAGTCGGCAAGGACCTGGCCATGCACATCGCTGCAATGAAGCCGGTCGCTCTGTCGTCGGAGCAAGTGCCAGCCGAAATGATCGAAAAAGAGCGCTCGGTCGCCGAACTGAAGGCCAAGGAAGACGCTGAAAAAGCCGTCGCCGAAGGCAAGCAGCCACAATCGGATGAGATCGTCGCCAAGCGTATCGACGGTTCGGTGCAGAAGTACCTGAAAGAAGTGTCGCTGCTGAACCAGGCATTTGTGAAGAACGACAAGCAGTCGATCGAGCAATACCTGAAGGCATCGAACACCACCGTCAAGGCATTCACCATGTACGTGGTGGGCGAGGGCATCGAGAAGAAGGTCGACGACTTCGCAGCCGAAGTTGCAGCCCAGATGGCTGCAAACAAGCAGTAATCAAAAAGAACGGGCCGCAAGGTCCGTTTTTTTAAGGTGGGATCGTTTGTGTGCGGCAGCCATGAAGTATTTCTCGGCTGCACGACAAGCTGGGGTTCCCGCCTTCGCGGGAACGACGTTCATGAGGTGAGGGCCGATGGAGGCTCCTGTAGCCCACGCCACCAGTACGTCGTTCCCGCGCAGGCGGGAATCCAAGTCCAGCGCACACCGTAGCGCCTCGCGCGCAGCGCCCGCCTTACAATGCCATCGCCTCCAAGGCAGATGAGATCGCACCCTAGGGGTGTCGATCGGACCCGAGTTCGCAACATCGAAACATCACATTAGGAGCCGCTTCATCATGTCAAAACCAGCCTACCAACGAGTCCTCCTGAAACTGTCTGGCGAAGCGCTGATGGGCGACGACCCGTTCGGCATCAACCGCGCCACCATCGAGCGCATGGTGGCCGACGTGGCGGAAGTGGCGAAGCTGGGCGTGCAGGTGGCGGTCGTGATTGGCGGCGGCAACATCTTCCGCGGCGTCGCCCCGGGCGCCCAGGGCATGGACCGCGCCACCGCCGACTACATGGGCATGCTGGCCACCGTCATGAACGCGCTGGCCCTGGCCGACGCCATGCGCCACGTCGGCATCACCGCCCGCGTCATGTCGGCGATCGGCATCGAGCAGGTGGTCGAGCCTTATGTGCGCCCGAAAGCGCTGCAATACCTGGAAGAAGGCAAGGTCGTCGTGTTCGCCGCCGGCACCGGCAACCCGTTCTTCACCACCGACACCGCGGCCGCCCTGCGCGGCGCCGAGATCTCGGCCGAGATCGTCCTGAAGGCCACCAAGGTCGACGGCGTCTACAGCGCCGACCCCAAGAAGGACCCGCACGCGACCCGCTACGAGAACATCTCGTTCGACGAAGCCATCGCCAAGCACCTGCAGGTGATGGACGCCACCGCCTTCGCGCTGTGCCGCGACCAGAAACTGCCGATCAAGGTGTTCTCCATCGTCAAACCCGGCGCGCTCACCCGCGTGATCATGGGCGAAGACGAGGGTACACTGGTACACGTTTAAAATATTACTGAACAACAAGGAGAGCAGCATGTCCCTGGCTGACGTCAAAAAGAACGCGCAAGAGCGCATGGCCAAGTCCATCGAGACCCTGAAGGCCGACCTGGCGAAGGTCCGCACCGGCCGCGCCCACACCGGCATCCTCGACCACGTGATGGTCGAGTACTACGGCACCCCGACCGCGCTGCCGATGGTCGCCAACCTGACCCTGGTCGACGCCCGCACCATCGGCGTCCAGCCGTTCGAAAAGAAAATGGCCGCGACCATCGAAAAAGCCATCCGCGACGCCGACCTGGGCCTGAACCCGTCGGCCCAGGGCGACATGATCCGCGTGCCGACCCCGCCGCTGACCGAAGAGCGCCGCAAGGAAATGGTCAAGCTGACCAAGTCGGAAGGCGAAGACGCGAAAATTGCCGTGCGCAATATCCGTCGCGACGCTAACGAAGCGCTGAAGAAAATGGTCAAGGACAAGACCGCGTCGGAAGACGACGAGCGCCGCGCCTCGGACGAGATCCAGAAGCTGACCGACAAGGCCGTGGCCGACATCGACAAGCTGCTGGCCGAGAAAGAGAAGGAAATCCTGACGGTATAAGGTCCAGCTCAACGGCTTTCTTGCGGACCGGCCCCGGCAGCTTGCCGCGGCCGGTCCGCCTACCTTATGATTGTCCAATTCTAAATTGGCCATTTGCGCACCGCGGATACATCCCGGGCGCAGCCCTGCTGGATACAAGATGTTCAAAAGTTCGACCACCGCCGTTCCCGACACGCTCGCCGTGCCGCGCCACATCGCCATCATCATGGATGGCAATGGCCGCTGGGCCACTAAACGCCTGCTGCCGCGGGTCGCCGGCCACGTCAAGGGCGTGGAAGCCGTGCGCGGCATCGTCGAAGCCTGCGTGCTGCGCGGGGTCGAGTACCTGACCCTGTTCGCCTTCTCGTCCGAGAACTGGCGCCGTCCGGCCGACGAGGTCTCGCTGCTGATGCGCCTGTTCGTGACGGCGCTCGAGCGCGAAGTCTCGAAGATGCACGCCAATAATATTCGCCTGAAAGTCGTGGGCGACCTGAGCCGCTTCGATTCCAAGCTGCAAGAGATGATCGCCAATGCCGAGCGCCGCACCGCCGGCAATACCCGCCTCACCGTCACCGTGTGCGCCAACTATGGCGGCCGCTGGGATATCATGCAGGCAACGGGGAAGATGGTGCAGGCCAACCCCGGCGTGACCGATTTTACGGAGGAAATGCTGGCTCCCCACCTGGCGATGGCATATGCGCCCGAACCCGACCTGTTCATCCGGACCGGCGGCGAGGAACGCATCTCGAATTTCCTGCTGTGGCAGCTGGCGTATTCCGAACTGCATTTCACAAGCACCTTCTGGCCCGATTTCACGCCCGAGGCGCTGGATGAGGCGATCGCCTCGTTCCAGAAGCGCGAACGGCGCTTCGGCCAGACCAGCGCCCAAGTAGCGAAGAAGACCAACTGATGCTCAAGACCCGGATCATCACCGCGCTCGTCCTGCTGGCAGTCCTGCTGCCGGTTCTGTATTCCAACAACCCCACGGCGTTCGCGGTGGTCGCCTCGATCTTCTTCGGGGCGGCGATCTGGGAGTGTTTCCGCCTGTTCAATCCGGGCGCGAAGAGCGCGGTCGCGATCGCCGTGGCCTGGACCCTGGCCTTCGCCTACGCCTTCTTCATGCGCGAGCAGGGCGACCCGACGTTCTGGTTCGCCATCGGCGCGCTGCTGTGGGCCTTGCGTTTCGCGCCCACGCTCAAGCTCGGCCTGCCGCCGCTGGCCAGCACGCCGAATACCTTGCTCAGCCTGCTGTATGCGATCGCCCTGGTGGCCTGCTTCGCCGCCATCGTCATGCTGTTCCAGTATTCGGCGCTGTTCCTGCTGTCGGTGCTGGTCATCGTGTGGTCGGCCGACATCTTCGCCTATGTGTGCGGCAAGACCTTCGGCAAGAACAAACTCGCGCCGTCGATCTCGCCCGGCAAGTCGTGGGAAGGCGCCATCGGCGGCGGCGTCGTGACCCTGCTGCTCGCCTCGCTTACCGTCCTGTTCGGCGGCGAAGCGCTATCGAATACCTTCGCGGTGCGCGTGCAGGCCAGCTTCGGCTGGGCCGGCATGCTGGCCGTCATCGCCCTCATCGTCGTCGCCAGCGTGGTCGGCGACCTGTTCGAATCCCAGCTCAAGCGCCGTGCCGGCATGAAGGACAGCAGCAATCTGCTGCCTGGCCACGGCGGCGTGCTGGACCGGATCGACGCACTCGTGCCGGTCCTGCCGCTGGCGGCCCTGATCGCCACCCGGCTCTAGAAGGAAGTCTCCATGCAAGGCATTACCATCCTGGGCGCCACCGGTTCGATCGGCGCCTCGACCCTCGACGTGGTGGCGCGTCATCCCGACCGCTACCGCGTCTACGCCCTCAGCGCGCATGCGCGCGTGGAAGAACTGGCCGCCGCCTGCCGCCAATTCCGCCCGCAGCGCGCCGTGGTCGGCAGCCCCGAGGCTGCCGCCCGCCTGGCGGCCCTGATCGCCGACCTGCCCACCAGCGTCGAATATGGCGAAGCCGCGCTGTGCGACATCGCCTCCAGCGCCCACACCGATATCGTGATGGCCGCCATCGTCGGCGCCGCCGGCCTCGCGCCGACGCTCGCCGCGGCGCGCGCCGGCAAGAAGATCCTGCTGGCCAACAAGGAAGCGCTGGTGATGTCGGGCCAGCTGTTCATGGACGCCGTGCGCGAGCACAAGGCGACCCTGCTGCCGGTCGACAGCGAACACAATGCGATCTTCCAGGCGCTGCCGTCCTCGTATGGGCGCGTGCCCGGCGCCTGCGGGGTGGCCAAGATCCTCTTGACCGCGTCCGGCGGCCCGTTCCTGAACCGCGCCGTCGAGACCCTCGGCAGCGTGACCCCCGACGAAGCCTGCAAGCACCCGAACTGGGTCATGGGCCGCAAGATCTCGGTCGATTCCGCCACCATGATGAACAAGGGCCTCGAAGTGATCGAGGCCCACTGGCTGTTCGGCGCGCCGGCCGACCAGATCGACGTCGTGATCCATCCGCAAAGCGTGATCCATTCGATGGTGTCCTACGTCGACGGCTCGGTGCTGGCCCAGTTGGGCAACCCCGACATGCGCACCCCGATCGCCAATGCGCTGGCCTATCCGGACCGGATCGATTCGGGCGTGGCCCAGCTCGACCTGACGCAAATGGCCGCGCTGCAGTTCTTCGCGCCCGACTTCGAGCGCTTCCCCTGCCTGGCGCTCGCTTTTGACGCGCTGCGCGCGGGCGGCACCGCGCCGGCCCTGCTCAACGCGGCCAACGAGGTGGCGGTGCAGGCCTTCCTCGAGCGCCGCATCGGTTTCCGCGACATCGACCGCGTGATTCGTCACGCGCTCGACGTCGTGCCGCATGGCCCGGCCCCGTCGATCGAGGCGGTGCTGGACCAGGACGCGCGCGCGCGCGCGGCCGCCAACGACGCCGTATCGACCATCGCTTCAGGCTTGCAGCGCTGACCCCCTGGACCCCGCCATGACCATGCTTTACACCGTGCTGGCCTTCGTGCTGGCGCTCGGTCCCCTGATCGTGATCCACGAACTGGGCCACTACCTGGTCGCGCGCGCCTGCGGCGTCAAGGTGCTGCGCTTCTCGGTCGGGATGGGCCGCGTGGTCTGGTCGCGCCGCTTCGGCAAGGACCAGACCGAATGGGCGTTGTCGGCCCTGCCGCTGGGCGGCTACGTCAAGATGCTCGATGCGCGCGACCCCGAGACCGCGCCGACGGACGATGCCGACCTGGCGCGCGAGTTCACGCGCCAGAACGTCTGGAAGCGCATCGCGATCGTGGCCGCCGGCCCGCTGGCCAACTTCCTGCTGGCGATCGGCCTGATGGCCGCGCTGTATATGCATGGCGTGGACGAGCCGGCGGCGCGCCTGCGCGAGGCGCCGGCGGCGTCCGAGGCCGCCAAGGCCGGCGTGCGCGGCGGCGACACGGTGGTCGCGGTGAACGGCAATGCCGTGGCCTCCTGGGCAGAGCTGCGCTGGCAGATCGTGCATGCGGCGGTGGATAAATCGGATGCGCGCCTGGAACTGCGCGGCGTCCACGGCGGCACCTACGGCGCGACGCTGCCGGCGGCGGTGGTCGGCCGCCTCGACGTCGAAACCGACGTGATGGCCGAACTGGGCCTGGATTTGTGGCGCCCGCAACCGCGCATCGACAAGGTGCTGCCGGACGGGGCAGGGCAGCGCGCCGGCCTGCAGGCCGGCGACCTGGTGCTGCGCGTGGACGGCCGGAAGGTCGACGACGGCATCGCCTTCATCGAGGCGGTGCGGGCGTCTCCGGCTAAGCCGTTGGCGCTCGAGGTCGAACGCGGCGGCCGCCCGCTGGCCCTGTCGCTGGTGCCGGAGGCGGACCCGAACGGCCGCGGCGTGATCAAGGCCATGGTGGCCCAGGCGCCGGACATGGTGACCGTCACGTCCGGCCCGTTCGAGGCGATCGCGCGCGGGGCCGAGCGCACCTGGGAAACCAGCGTGATGACCCTCAAGATGATCTGGAAGATGATTACCGGGGAAGCGTCGTGGAAGAATGTGACCGGTCCCATTACCATCGCCGACTATGCCGGACAGACTGCAAGAATAGGTCTCGTAAGCTATTTACAGTTCATCGCCTTTATTAGTATCAGCTTAGGAGTAATGAATTTGTTACCAATTCCAGTTCTGGATGGTGGCCATTTACTGTATTATTCGCTGGAAGTTTTGACCGGGCGTCCCCTTCCTGCGCGCGTCGGCGAGTTCGCGCAGCGCGCCGGGGTCGGCCTGCTGTTCATGCTGATGGCGCTCGCCGTCTTCAATGACCTGGTGCGGCTGCTCTAGCGGCCCGCATCCGCTCCCGGAACCTGGCGCGGAAATGCCCGGCACAGAATAATATGCAATCGTTGTCCAAATGACTGACCCTTTGATCCAGCCAATGAAATCACAACCAGATCGTTTTGCCCTGCCGTTCATTCGTCGCAGCTTGATCGGCGCGGCCGTGCTGGCCATGTGCGCCGGACCTGCGCTGGCCGTCAACCCGTTCGTCGTCAAGGATATCCGGGTCGAAGGCATCCAGCGGACGGAAGCAGGCACCGTGTTCAGCTATCTGCCGGTGCGCGTGGGCGAGACCTTCGACGACGCCAAGGCCTCGAGCGCGATCAAGGCGTTGTACGCCACCGGCTTCTTCAAGGACATCCGCCTCGAGGAAGAAAACGGCGTGCTGGTGGTGCTGGTCGAGGAACGCCCGGCGATTTCGTCGGTCGATTTCACCGGCACCAAGGAATTCGAAAAAGACATGCTGGTCAAGGCGCTGTCCGAGATCGGCGTGGCCCAGACCCGCATCTTCGACAAGGCCTCGGTCGACCGCGCAGAGCAGGAGCTCAAGCGTCAATATCTGTCGCACGGCCTGTACGGCGTGAAGATCACCACCACCGTGACGCCGATCGAACGCAACCGCGTGACGATCATGTTCAACGTCGACGAGGGCGAGGTCGCCAAGATCAAGGGCATCAACATCATCGGCAACAAGGCCTTCAGCGACAAGCAGCTGCGCCAGCTGCTCGAACTGCGCCCTTCGGGCTGGTTCACCTGGTACTCGAAGGCCGACCAGTATTCCAAGCAAAAGCTGACAGGGGACCTGGAAACCATCAAGTCCTGGTACCTGAACCACGGCTACCTGGAAGCCAACGTCGAATCGACCCAGGTCTCGATCACCCCCGACAAGCGCGACATCTACCTGACCCTCAACATCACCGAGGGCGAGCAGTACACCGTCTCGAGCGTCAAGCTCGAGGGCGAGATGTTCGGCCGCGAAGAGGAGCTCAAGGAGCTGATCGTGCTCCAGCCGGGCAAGACCTATGTCGGCGACCTGCAAGAAGCGACCAACAAGCTGATCGCCGATCGCCTCGGCACCTTCGGCTACGCCTTCGCCAACGTGACGGCGAACCCGGAACTGAACCGCGAGAAGCGCGAAGTCGCGTTCACCTTCTTCGTCGATCCGGGCAAGCGCGCCTACGTGCGCCACATGAACATCTCGGGCAACACCGTCACCCGCGACGAAGTGATCCGCCGCGAATTCCGCCAGTTCGAAAGCTCGTGGTACGACGCCAATCGAGTGAAGCTGTCGCGCGACCGCGTCGACCGCCTCGGCTACTTCAAGGACGTGAAGGTCGAGACCCCGGAGTCGCCGGGCACCTCGGACCAGGTGGACGTGAACATCGCGGTCGAAGAAAAACCGACCGGTAACTTCATGATCGGCGGCGCCTTCTCGCAGTCCGAGAAGTTCACCTTCACCGCGTCGATCTCGCAGGCCAACTTCGCCGGCAGCGGCAACACGGTCGGCATCGAACTGAACACCAGCAAGTACAACCGCACGATCGCGTTCTCGCAGACCAATCCGTACTTCACGGACGACGGCATCTCGCGCGCGTTCTCGCTGTACCTGCGCACCTCGCGTCCGCCGGCGCTGAACATCGGTTCGTATACCGTGCGCCAGATGGGCGGCAACCTGACCTTCGGCGTGCCGTTCTCCGAATCCGACACCGTCTACTTCGGCGCCGGCCTGGAACGCACCGAGCTGGAAACCGACCTGACCTCGCCGACGATCTACCAGACCTTCGTGCGCCAGAACGGCGGCCCGGAGAGCGGCATCGGCAAGGCCACCACCAACGCGATCCCGCTGACCGCGGCCTGGGGCCGCGACACCCGCGACAGCGCGGTGACCCCGACCCGCGGCCGCTTCCAGCGCGCCAACTTCGAGATCGACGCCATCGGCGACGCCAAGTACTACAGAATGGTGTATGAGCATCAATGGTGGAAACCGCTTACACGGTGGATGACCCTGGCCCTGCGCGGCGAGTTCGATTACGGCAAGGGCATCGGCGGCAGCGCCTACCCGGTGTTCAAGAACTTCTATGCGGGCGGCATCGGTTCGGTGCGCGGCTACGAGAGCTCGTCGCTGGGCGTGGTCGATCCGCGCTACTACGACGCGATCGGCGGCTCCAAGCGCATCATCGGCAATGCCGAGCTGCAGTTCCCGTTCCCGGGCAGCGGCACCGACCGCAGCCTGCGCTGGTTCACCTTTGTCGACGGCGGCCAGGTGTTCCAGGAAGACGCGAAGATCCGCTACGACGAGTTCCGCTACTCGGCCGGTATCGGCCTGTCCTGGATTTCGCCGGTCGGTCCGCTCAAGTTGAGTTATGCTAAGCCGCTGAATTCGCTGCCGGGCGACCGCCTGGAGCGCTTCCAGTTCCAGATGGGCACCGGCTTCTAAGCGGCCCACGGCGACCCGAAGAACGATTGCGAGAGACTTATGTTGAAAAATCTGATTGACTCGCTGCCTGGTGGACGCAGGTCCACGGTTCGACCCGCGCTTGGCGCCTCGCTGGTGCTGGCCGCGCTGTGCGCCGCGCCGCTGGCGCAGGCGCAGGCGAACAGCCGCATCGGCTTCGTCTACACCGAGCGCCTGATGACCGACTCCAAGATGGCCAAGGCGGCCGACGCCAAGCTGGCCGCCGAGTTCTCGAAGCGCCAGAAGGCGGTCGAGGAGATGGTCGGCAAGTACAAGCAGACGTCCGAGAAGTTCGACGCCGAAGCGGCGGGCCTGAATGAGCTGGACCGCACGCGCCGCGCGCGCGAGCTGTACAACATGCAGAAGGACGTCGAGCGCATGCAGCGCGAGTTCCAGGAAGACCTGCAACAACGCAAGAACGAAGAGCGCGCCGCGATCGCGCAAAAGGCCTACAAGCTGGTCGAGCAGGTCGCGGAACAGGAAAAGCTCGACGCCGTGCTGGTCGAGGCGGCGTGGGTCAGCCCGCGCGTGGACATCACCGACAAGATTCTCAAGCTGCTCGACAAGTAAAGCAGCAACGATTTTGACTCACACTGGAAAGACCGAGATGGGCATTCGACTGGGCGATTTGGTCGAGCGCTTCGGCGGACAGCTGGTGGGCGACGCGGACCTCGAGGTCCAGGCGATCGCCCCCCTGGACAGCGCCGGCGCTTCGCACATCAGCTTCCTCAGCAACAGCAAGCTGCGCGCGCTGGCCGCGCAAAGCCAGGCGGCGGCCTTGATCCTGTCGCCGCTGGACGATCCGACGGTGGCCGCGACCTATGAAGGCGCGCGCATCGTCACCACCAACCCTTACGCCTACTTCGCCCGCGCGGCGCAGTATTTCGTGTCGCTCACCGAGCAGGCGCCGGCGCCCGGCATCCATCCGAGCGCCGTGGTCGACCCCGGCGCCACGGTCGATCCGACCGCCCACGTCGGGCCGCACGTGACGATCGAGGCGGGCGCCATCATTGGCGCCCACGCCGTGATCGACGCCGGCTGTTTCATCGGGCGCGAGGCCACGATCGGCGAGCATACGCACCTGTTCGCGAACGTGACCTTCCATGCGCGCTGCCGCATTGGCAAGCGCGGCATCCTGCATTCGGGCGCGGTGATCGGCACCGACGGCTTCGGCTTCGCCGTCGAAGCCGGCGCCTACATCAAGATCCCGCAGACCGGCCGCGTGCTGATCGGCGACGACGTCGACATCGGCGCCAACACCACGATCGACCGCGGCGCGCTGGACGACACCGTGATCGAAGACGGCGTCAAGCTCGACAACCAGATCCAGATCGGCCACAACTGCCGCATCGGCGCGCACACCGCGATGGCCGGCTGCGTCGGCGTGGCCGGCAGCGCCAAGATCGGCAGCCGCTGCACCTTCGGCGGCGCCGCCATGGTGCTGGGCCACCTGGAAATCGCCGACAACGTCCATATTTCCTCGGGCAGCATGGTGTCGCGCTCGGTCCTCGAACCGGGCCAGTACACCGGCTTCTACCCCTTGGCCAAGAACGCCGAATGGGAACGCAGCGCGGCGATCGTGCGCAATCTCGATTCGATGCGGGCCAAGATCCGCACGCTCGAGAAAACCATCAGAAACCTGACAGAAGAAAAATGACCACTCCAGAACTCAAGACCCTCGACATCACCCAGATCAAGGAATACCTGCCGCACCGCTATCCGCTGCTGCTGGTCGACCGCGTGCTGGACGTCGAACTGGGCAAGCGCATCGTCGCGATCAAGAACGTCACCGTCAACGAAGAGTTCTTCAACGGCCACTTCCCGCACAAGCCGGTGATGCCGGGCGTCCTGATGATCGAAGCGATGGCGCAGACCGCGGCCATCCTGTCGTTCATGACCATGAACGTCAAGCCTGACGAAAACTCGGTGGTGTATTTCGTCGGCATCGACAACGCCCGCTTCAAGCGTCCGGTCGAGCCGGGCGACCAGCTGCGCATGGAAATCGAGATCCTGCGCGTCGCGCGCGGCATCTGGAAGTACAAGGCGGTGGCGACGGTCGACGGCAAGGTGGCGGTCGAGGGCGAGCTGATGTGCACCATCCGCGGCGCCGCCGAAGCCACCATGAAGGGCCCGGAAGGCGCGGCGCAGTAAGACAGGAGCACCAGATGAGCAAAATCCATTCGACCGCGATCGTCGATCCGAAGGCGGAGCTGGACAGCTCGGTCGAGGTCGGCCCGTATTCGATCATCGGGCCGAATGTGCGCATCGACGCCGGCACCGTGGTCGGCCCGCACGTGGTCATCGAGGGCCACACCACGATCGGCCGGGACAACAAGTTCTTCCAGTTCTGTTCGATCGGCGGCGCGCCGCAGGACAAGAAGTGGAACGGCGAGCCGACCCGCCTCGAAGTGGGCGACCGCAACACGGTGCGCGAGTTCGTCACCTTCAATCTGGGCACGGTCCAGGACGAAGGCGTCACGCGCGTCGGCAGCGACAACTGGATCTCGGCTTACGTCCACGTGGCGCACGACTGCCAGGTGGGCAGCAACACGATCTTCTCTAACAACGCGCAGCTCGCGGGCCACGTGCAGGTGGGCGACTGGGCCATCCTGTCGGGCTACGCGGGCGTGCACCAGTTCTGCAAGATCGGCGCGCATGCCTTCATCGGCATGTACACGAGCCTGACCCAGGACGTGCCGCCCTACGTGCTCGTGTCCGGCAATCCGGCCGGCGCGCGCGGCGTGAACCTCGAGGGCCTCAAGCGCCGCGGCTTTACGCGCGAGCAGCTCGACGGCATCCGCAGCGCCTACAGGCTGCTGTACCGCTCGAACCTGACCCTGGAAGAGGCGAAAGCCGCGCTCCAGGCCGAGGAAGAGCGCCTGCCGGCGGCCAGCGCAGACATTCGCCTGCTGCGCGAATTCCTCGGCACCGCCACCCGTGGCATCGTCCGCTAAAAACATGAAGAACGACGTTTCGCTGGCGTTGGTGGCCGGCGAGGCGTCCGGCGACATGCTCGCCGCGCGCCTGCTGGCCGGGCTGCGCCCGCTGTTGCCGGATGCGCGCTTCCACGGCATCGGCGGGCCACGCATGATCGAGCAGGGCTTCGTGAGCGACGTCCAGATGGACACGCTCACGGTTCGCGGCCTGTTCGAAGTCATTCCCCGCTATCCCGAACTGAAACGCATCCAGAACGGCTTGCGCGACCGTCTCCTGCGTGAAAGACCGGCCGCCTTCATCGGCGCCGACTATCCCGGCTTTAATCTTGGACTCGAAGAGCAGCTGCGCGCGGCCGGCATCCCCACCGTCCACTTCATCGGGCCGCAGATCTGGGCCTGGCGCGGCGGGCGGATCAAGAAGATCCAGCGCGCGGTCTCGCACATGCTGGTGATCTTCCCGTTCGAGGAAGCGATCTACCGCGACGCCGGCGTGCCGGTGACGTATATCGGGCATCCGCTGGCCGAGACCATCCCCTTGGTCCCGGACGTCGCCGCGGCGCGGCGCGCGCTCGGCCTGAATCCGGATGCGCGCGTGGTGACGGTGATGCCGGGCAGCCGCATGGGCGAACTGAAATACCTGGCCGAACCCTTCATTCGCGCCGTCAAGCTCCTGGGCGCGCGCGACCCCGGCTTGACCTTCGTGGTGCCGATGGTCGGCGAACGCCAGCGCGCCTACTTCGACGAGCTCGTGGTCAAGGCGGGCTTGCAGGACGTCGAGCTGCAGGTGACCGCGGCCGGCTCGCACACGGCGATCGCCGCCGCCGACGCGGTGCTGGTCGCTTCCGGCACCGCGACCCTGGAGGTGGCGCTGTTCAAGAAGCCGATGGTGATCGCGTATAAAGTGATGGCGGCGTCGTACGCGATCATGCGCCACATGGGCTACCAGCCCTGGATCGGCCTGCCGAACATCCTGGCGCGCGAGTTCCTGGTGCCGGAACTGATCCAGCATGCGGCCACGCCCGAGGCGATGGCCGACGCCGTGTGGACCCAGCTGCAGGACGCGGCCGGACGCGAACGGCTGGCCGGCCGCTTCCTGGAGATGCACCACAGCCTGCTGCGCGACAGCGCGCGCGCGAGCGCCGAAGCGGTGCTCGGCGTCATTGGACGGGGCCACAAGGCCGCCTGAATCGAAATGAGAAAGAAGAAAGTCAACCTGTATCCCGGGCTGCCGCCCAGGCTCCGGCCGTTCACCGAGCTCGATATCGTGTGCGGCGTCGACGAGGCCGGGCGCGGTCCGCTGGCCGGGCCGGTGTTCGCCGCCGCCGTGATCCTCGATCCGCTGCGGCCGATCGAGGGCCTGCGCGATTCGAAAAAGCTGAGCGAGGCGCGGCGCGACGAGCTCGCGCCCCTGATCCGCGAGCATGCGCTGGCCTGGGCCATCGCCGAATGCTCGTGCGAAGAGATCGACAGCATCAACATCCTGCAGGCGACCATGCTGGCGATGCGGCGCGCGGTGGAAGCGCTGCAGACGGCGCCGACCCTGGCCCTGATCGACGGCAACCGCTGCCCGCAGATGGACGTGCGCGCGCATGCGATCGTGGAGGGCGACGACAAGGTCAACGCCATCTCGGCCGCCTCGATCCTGGCCAAGACGGCGCGCGACGCGGCGCTGGTGCGCCTGCACGACCTTTACCCGCAATACGGCTTCGACCAGCACAAGGGTTACGGCACGCCGCTGCACCTGGAGCGCCTGCGCCTGCACGGCCCGTCGCCTGCGCACCGCCGTTCGTTCGCGCCGGTGCGCAACCTGCTGCAGGTCGACCTGTTTGCTGAACTCGGCGGCCACATGATTGAAGCAGAAGCAGTATGAAAACCATCAGCTCGCGCGACAACGCGTTCTACAAAGACCTGAAAAGCCTCGCCACCAGCTCGCAGGCGCGCCGCAAGGCCGGGCAAAGCCTGCTCGACGGCGTGCACCTGTGCCAGAGCTGGCTCGACCTGCGCGGCGCCCCGCGCCACTGCGTGGTGTCGGAGGGCGCGCTCGGCAACCACGAAGTGCAGGCGATCGTCGCGCGCTGCGAGGCGCTGCATGCGCCGGTGACGGCGCTGCCCGACGCGCTGTTCAACGCGGTCAGCCAGGTCGAGCACGGCGTGCACCTGCTGTTCGTGATCGATTCGCCGCAGCCGTCCGCGGCGCCCGCCCTGGTGGGGCCGAGCGTGCTGCTGGACGGCGTGCAGGATCCGGGCAATGTCGGCTCGATCCTGCGCAGCGCGGCGGCGGCCGGCATCAAGCAGGTCTACTGCAGTCCCGGCACCGCTTTCTGCTGGTCGCCGAAAGTGCTGCGCGCGGCGATGGGCGCGCACTTCGTGCTGGAGATTTTCGAACAGATCGAGCTGGCGCCGCTGGTGCAAGGCGCGAAGGTGCCGGTGCTGGCCACCAGCGGATATGCGGCCGAGCGCCTGTACGCGATGGACCTGACCCAGCCGGTGGCCTGGGTGCTGGGTCACGAAGGGCAGGGCGTGTCGGATGAATTGCTGAAGCTCGCCACGCACCGGGTCGCGGTGCCGCATGCGGGCCAGGTCGAGTCGCTCAACGTCGCCGCCTGCGCCGCCGTGTGCTTCTTCGAAGGGCTGCGCCAGCAGCACATCTAGCTTGGGTATGGACGGTTTCCCTTGCATCGCGTAGGCTGGCGGCTGGGAAACTGGAGCAACGATGGACATCGCGCATTTGCATTTTTTGGTGGCACAAGCCGACCCGGCCCAGCGCAGGGCGCTGGTGGACTTGCTGGGCCAGCTCGGCGCCAGCCGCGTCACCGACGTGCCGGACGGGCATCTCGCGCTGCAGACCCTGGAGGCCGGCCTGGCGCCGGCGGTCAACGTCGCCATCGTCGATCTCGCGCTGCCGGGCATGGATGGGCTGGAGCTGATTCGCCGCCTGGGCCAGATCCAGGTCCCCGCGCGTCTGGTGGTGACGGGGGCGCAGCCCGCCGACCTGCTGTTCTCGGTCGAGACCCTGGCCGAGGCCTATGGCGTCGAGCTGCTGGGCGTGATCGCCAGGCCGGTCAACGCCGCCAAACTCAAGCCGCTGCTCGACAACTACTCCCCGCTGGCGCGGCCACCGCGCAAGCCAGGCGGACCGCGCTTCACGTTCCAGCAGATCGGCATCGGCCTGCAGAAGCGCCAGTTCGAGCCATTCTTCCAGCCGAAGATCGAGCTCGCGACCGGTCAGGTGAAAGGCCTGGAAGCCTTCGCCCGCTGGCGCCATCCCGAGCATGGCGTGCTGGGGCCGGCGTCGTTCATGGAAGCGCTGGAAGAGAGCGGCCGCATCGACTTCCTGGACTGGAGCATGATCGAGCTGTCGGTGGAGCGTTGCCGCTGGTTCCAGGAGCAGGGCATCCCGGTCCCGATCTCGCTGAACATCGCCCCCGAAACGCTGGCCCATCCGGCCTTCGTGCGCCAGATCGGCGCCGCGCTGGAGCGCCACAAGGTCCTGCCCGACTACATCACCTTCGAGCTGCCCGAATCGTCGGTACTGAACACGAACCCCGATTTCATCGAACGCCTGGTGCGCCTGCGCATGATGGGCTTCGGCCTCGCCATCGACGACTACGGCACGGGCCGCTCGAACCTGCAACTCCTGGCCCGCATCCCGTTCACCGAACTGAAAATCGACCGCAGCTTCGTCGACGGCGCCTCGAAACGCCGCCCCCTGGGCACGGTCCTGCGTTCGTGCCTGAACCTGGCCCACAGCCTGGATCGCATGTCGGTCGCGGTCGGCGTCGAAACCCGCCAAGACTGGGATTTCCTCCAAAGCCTCGGCTGCACCTACGCCCAGGGCTACCACATCGCCAACCCCATGGAAGCCACCGCCTTCCCCGCCTGGCTCGCCGACTGGCGCCAATTCTTCTAACCATCAATAGCCCAACAATTAGGGTCAGAGTAGAATTTTTGAGCAATTTCCCAAATTCGGCCGGCAAATAAATAGGGTCGGAGTCGAATTATTGGCCAATTACTCAGCGAATAATTAGGGTCGGAGTCGGATTGGCAGCTCAGCCGTCAATATTGTCAAACAATTCGACTCCGACCCTATTTATTATTGGGTAGGTATAGCGCTAACATGTGGGGCGATCATCCTTTGCGGCATCTTATTTCCTGAACGCTCGACCGACGGCGCTAAAACCGCAAAAAATAATCAGGGTCAGAGTAGAATTGCCGAGCAATTCTTCAAAGTTGTCAAACAATTCGACTCTGACCCTGATTAATGTGCACGAGCTTTTAGGCAAGCCGCGGATGGCTTGTGCAGAATTAATGGGCGCACAATAAGCTTTCCCGATAATTCGACTCCGACCCTCGGTGGAGTCAGTACTCGCGGCGGTCGGGTTTGATTTCCTGGAGGATGGTGGTCGCGATTTCTTCGATGGATTTCGTCGTCGACGACAGCCAGCGGATGCCTTCGCGGCGCATCAGGTGTTCGGCTTCGTTGACTTCGTAACGGCAGTTTTCCAGTGAGGCGTATTTGCTGCCGGCGCGGCGCTCGTTGCGGATTTGCGAGAGGCGCTCGGGGGTGATCGTCAGGCCGAACAGCTTTGCCTTGAATGGCGGCAGCGAACTCGGCAGCTTGCCGCGTTCGAAGTCGTCGGGAATCAGCGGATAGTTCGCGGCCTTCAGGCCGTATTGCATCGCCAGGTACAGGCTCGTCGGCGTTTTGCCGGAACGCGAGACGCCGACCAGGATCACGTCGGCCTCGGCCAGGTTCTTGTGCGATTGGCCGTCGTCATGCGCCAACGAGAAATTGATCGCTTCGATACGGTTCTTGTATTCCTCGGTGTCCACCGCATTGTGGATGCGCCCGATCGTGTGCGTCGACTTGACGTCCAGCTCCTGCTCGAGCGGCGCGACGAAGGTCTGGAACAGGTCCATGTGCATGCCGTTCGCCGAGCGGATCACGCTCGACAGGTCGTGCTTCACCAGGGTCGAGAACACGATCGGCCGCTGGCCGTGCAGCGCGAAGCTCTCGTTGATGCGGCGCGCGGCGTCGTGCGCCTTCTCGATCGAATCCACGAACGGCAGGCGGATCTGGCGGAAACGCAGGTCGAACTGGCTCAACACGGCGTGACCGAAGGTCTCCGCCGTGATGCCGGTGCCGTCGGAAACAAAGAAGACGGTGCGCGAGGCGGTGACTGGGGAAGGCAGGGAATCGTCGGTCATGATGGCTGGATCGGTATGCTTTGCTGACAAAGTAACATCAAAAGTGCGCTGCACTTCACCCTGTCGCGGGGTAAAATGCTCGGCAACGGGTTTTGCATTGTGCTGCACGCGGGCCAGAATAACAAGAATACGTCAAGACGCCCCCGCTTCCCGGCACCGATGCGCCAACAGCTTTCCATCATCAAGTAAGGGTGTTTTATCATGACTAACCTAGCTACTCCAGCACTGAAGCCAGACGAGGCAAACCGCGTCTACGTGGCCTCGTTCGAGGACCTGCGCATGACCGACGTCGAGTCGGTCGGCGGCAAGAACGCCTCGCTCGGCGAGATGATCAGCCAGCTGGCCGGCGCCGGCGTGCGCGTGCCGACCGGCTTCGCCACCACCGCCGACGCCTTCCGCGACTTCCTCGACCACAGTGCCGACGGTGGCCCGTCGCTGGGCCAGCGCATCGCGACCCGCCTCGAGAACCTGGACGTCGACGACGTGCGCGCGCTGGCCGCCGCCGGCGCCGAGATCCGCGGCTGGATCGTCGAGACCCCGTTCCAGCCACGCCTGGAACAGGAAATCCGTTCGTTCTACGAACGCCTGGTGGCCGGCTCGGAAACCGAAGTGTCGTTCGCCGTGCGCTCCTCGGCCACCGCCGAAGACCTGCCGGACGCCTCGTTCGCCGGCCAGCAGGAATCGTTCCTGAACGTGGTCGGCATCGACAACGTGTTGGAGGCGATGAAGCACGTGTTCGCCTCGCTCTACAACGACCGCGCGATCTCGTACCGCGTGCACAAGGGCTTCACCCACGCCGAGGTCGCGCTGTCGGCCGGCGTGCAGCGCATGGTGCGTTCCGACACCGGCGCCTCGGGCGTGATGTTCACCATCGACACCGAATCGGGCTTCAAGGACGTGGTGTTCATCACCTCGAGCTACGGCCTGGGCGAGACCGTGGTGCAGGGCGCGGTCAATCCCGACGAGTTCTACGTCCACAAGCCGATGCTGGCCCAGGGCAAGTCGGCGGTCATTCGCCGCAATATCGGCTCCAAGCTGATCAAGATGGAGTTCACCAACGAAGCCAAGGCCGGCCGCTCGGTCAAGACCGTCGACGTGCCGATCGAGCTGCGCAACCGCTATTCGCTGGTCGAGGAAGAAGTCATCGAGCTGGCCAAGTACGCGATGATCATCGAGAACCACTACGGCCGTCCGATGGACATCGAGTGGGGCAAGGATGGCCGCGACGGCAAGCTGTACATCCTGCAGGCGCGTCCGGAGACCGTGAAGTCGCAGCAGAAGGCCACCGACGCCCAGCAGCGCTTCCAGCTCAAGGGCACCGGCACCGTGCTGACCCACGGCCGCGCGATCGGCCAGAAGATCGGCGCCGGCCCGGTGCGCGTCATCACCGATCCGTCGGAGATGGAACGCGTGCAGCCGGGCGACGTGCTGGTGGCCGACATGACCGACCCGAACTGGGAGCCGGTCATGAAGCGCGCCTCGGCGATCGTCACCAACCGCGGCGGGCGCACCTGCCACGCGGCGATCATCGCCCGTGAGCTGGGCGTGCCGGCGGTGGTCGGCTGCGGCGACGCGACCGACGTGCTCAAGGACGGCACCCTGGTCACCGTGTCCTGCGCCGAAGGCGACGAAGGCATGATCTACGACGGCCTGCTGGAAACCGAGGTCACCGAAGTCTCGCGCGGCGAACTGCCGCCGATCAAGACCAAGATCATGCTCAACGTCGGCAACCCGCAGCTGGCGTTCGACTTCCAGTCGGTGCCCAACAACGGCGTCGGCCTGGCCAGGCTCGAGTTCATCATCAACAACAATATCGGCGTGCACCCGAAGGCCATCCTCGAGTACCCGAACATCGACGCCGACCTGAAGAAGGCGGTGGAGTCGGTGGCCCGCGGCCACGCCTCGCCGCGCGCCTTCTACGTCGACAAGCTGGTCGAAGGCGTGGCCACCATCGCCGCCGCGTTCTGGCCGAAGCCGGTGATCGTGCGCCTGTCCGACTTCAAGTCGAACGAGTACAAGAAGCTGATCGGCGGTTCGCGCTACGAGCCGGACGAAGAGAACCCGATGCTGGGCTTCCGCGGCGCCGCGCGCTACCTGGCCGAGGACTTCGCCGAATCGTTCGCGATGGAATGCGCGGCCATGAAGCGCGTGCGCAACGAGATGGGCCTGACCAACGTCGAGCTGATGGTGCCGTTCGTGCGCACCCTGGGCCAGGCCGAGAAGGTCGTCGACCTGCTGGCCAAGAACGGCCTGAAGCGCGGCGAGAACGGGCTGCGCCTGATCATGATGTGCGAGGTGCCGTCCAACGCCATCCTGGCCGAGCAGTTCCTGCAGTACTTCGACGGCTTCTCGATCGGCTCCAACGACCTGACCCAGCTCACCCTGGGCCTGGACCGCGACTCCGGCATGGAGCTCTTGGCCAAGGACTTCGACGAGCGCGACCCGGCCGTCAAGGCGATGCTGTCGCTGGCGATCAAGGCCTGCCTGGCGCAGGGCAAGTACGTCGGCATCTGCGGCCAGGGTCCGTCGGACAACCCGGACTTCGCCGAATGGCTGGTGGGTGAGGGCATCGAGTCGATGTCGCTCAACCCGGACTCGGTGATCGAGACCTGGCAGAAGCTGGCCGGGGCCTGATCTCCGACATTCCCCGTCGAGGACCGCCAGTGCTACACTGGCGGGAATGATCGCTTTCCAAGCCCTCACGACCAACCGCCGCAGCCCACCGCGCGGTCATGCGAACCCTCGCTACCCACTTCGGGTAGCGAGGGTTTTTTCATTCCATGACAAGAAGGAGACTCCGACATGTCCGACTGGACGTACTGGCTCATCGGCGCCGGCATCCTGATCGTCGCCGAGCTGTTCATCGGCACCTTCTACCTGTTGATGATCGCCGTCGGCCTCCTGTGCGGCGCCGGCGCCGCCTGGCTGGGCGCCAGCGGCCCGCAGCAGACGCTGGCGGCGGCGCTCGTCGGCATCGGCGCCACCATGATCCTGCGCCGCACCCGCTACGCGCGGCACGGACGCGGCCAGGCCGCGAACGACCCCAGCATCAACCTCGACATCGGCCAGCGCGTCACTGTGCCGCAGTGGCAGGAGCGGCGCGCGCGCGTCATGTACCGCGGCGCGCTGTGGGACGTCGAGCTGCGCGCCGGCCTGGAGCCGGAGCCGGGCGACTTCGAGATCGTCGAGGTCCAGGGCAACCGCCTGATCGTCGCGCGCCGCCAGGCCTAGAACAATCACAACAGGAGGGATGCACATGGAACTGTCTTTCAGCGTGGTCGCGATCGTGATCTTCGCCATCGCCCTGGTCTTCGTGTTCAAGACCATCAACGTGGTGCCGCAACAGAACGCGTGGGTGGTCGAGCGGCTCGGCAAATACCACGCCACCCTGGCCCCCGGCCTGAACATCGTGGTGCCCTTCGTCGACCGCATCGCCTACAAGCACAGCCTGAAGGAGATCCCCCTCGACGTGCCGCCCCAGGTCTGCATCACGCGCGACAATACCCAGCTGCACGTGGACGGCATCCTGTATTTCCAGGTGACCGACGCCATGCGCGCCTCCTACGGCTCGTCGAACTACATCCAGGCCATCACGCAACTGGCCCAGACCACCCTGCGCTCGGTGATCGGCCGCATGGAGCTCGACAAGACCTTCGAGGAGCGCGACCTGATCAACACCCACATCGTGAACGCGATCGACGAGTCGGCCGCCAACTGGGGCGTCAAGGTGCTGCGCTACGAGATCAAGGACCTGACGCCGCCGGCCGAGATCCTGCTGGCGATGCAGGCCCAGATCACGGCCGAGCGCGAGAAACGCGCGCTGATCGCGGCCTCGGAAGGCCGGCGCCAGGAGCAGATCAACATCGCCAGCGGCGAGCGCGAGGCGGCCATCGCGCGCTCCGAGGGCGAGAAGCAGGCCGAGATCAACCGCGCCATGGGCGAGGCGGCCGCCATCGTGGCGCTGGCCGACGCCAGCGCATCGGCGCTGCGCCAGGTGGGCGAGGCAATCGCTTCGCCAGGCGGCATAGACGCGGTCAGCCTGCGCGTGGCCGAGCACTACGTGGACGCGTTCGCGAACCTGGCCAAGACCAACAACACCCTGATCGTGCCGGCCAACCTGGGCGATATGAGCACCGTGATCGCCAGCGCGCTGCAGATCGTGAAGGCGCAGAAATGAGCCGGGCCATCGTCATCACCGGCGGCTCGGACGGCATCGGCGCCGAAATGGCGCGCCAGCTCGCGGCCCGCCACGGCGCCGGGGTCAGGCTCGTGCTGGCCGCGCGCAACCAGGGGCCGCTCGACCTGGTCGCCGGCCAGTGCCAGGCGCTCGGCGCCGACACGCTCACGGTGGCCTTCGACGCCGGCCGCCAGTACGATTGCCTGCGCCTGATCGCGCAGGCGGTCGAACGCTTCGGGCGCATCGACGTGCTGGTCAACAATGCCGGCCGTTCGGCGCACGCCCTGTTCGAAGAAGTCGAGAGCCTGGCCTGGTACGAAGAGCTGATGCGCGTGAACCTGTGGGGCAGCGTCTGGTGCATCCAGGCCGCGTTGCCGCACCTGAAGGCGAGCCGCGGCGCCATCGTGGCGGTGTCGTCGCTGGCAGGCCTGGTCGGGGTGCCGGGACGCACCGCGTATTGCGCCACCAAGTTCGCGATGAGCGGCTTCTTCGAAGCGCTGCGGGTCGAACTGAAGGAGGCGGGCGTCAGCGTGACCACCGCCTATCCGGGCGTGGTGGCCACGCGCATCCGCTACCGCGGTTTCAACGCCAGGGGAGAAGAGGCCGGCGCCAGCGCGCTCAGGGAAGAGAAGGCGATGCCGGTGGAGGAGTGCGCGCGCCTGATCGTCAAGGCGATGGAGGCGCGCCAGCGCGAGGTGGTGATGACGGCGCAGGGCAGGATCGGGCGCTGGCTCAAGCTGATCGCGCCCGGCCTGGTCGACAGGATGGCGCTGGCCGCCGTGAAGGACGACCTGCGCCTGCCATGAATTCGGTTCAGAATCCGACCGTCGCCGACACCACCACGCTGCGCGGCGCCGCCAGCACCAGGTAGCCCGCGCCCGGATAACCGCCGGCCGAGGCCCAGTAATTCTTGTCCGTGACATTGTCCACGCGCGCGCGCAGTGTCAGGTCGCGGTCCATGAAGCGGGTGTTCCAGGTCGCGCCCAGGTCCAGGCGGGTCCACGACGGCAGCTTCTGCAGATTGGCGCCGTCGGCATACTGCTTCGAGGTGTACACGGTGCGCGCGTTCAGCGACACGCCGTCCACGCCCGGTACCATCCAGTCGGCGCCGATGTTGAGCTGCGTTTGCGGCACGCCGATCGCGTCCTTGCCCTGGTTCACGCCGCCGGCCGTCACACGCTGCTCGGCGTCGATCAGGGTCAGGCCGCCCAGCAGCTTCAGGCCGCGCACCGGATTGCCGAACACCGACAGCTCGAGGCCGCGATTGCGCTGCTCGCCGAACACGCCGAACACGCGGTTCTCGACGTAGGCGCTCGGCTGGCTGGTCGAGAACACGGCCGCGGTCAGGCCGTAGCGGCCGCTGTCGTACTTGACGCCCGCTTCACGCTGGCGCGCGACGTAAGGCGCGAAGATCTCGCCCTGGTTGACGATGTCGGTGCCCGAGGCGACCGGGCCGCGCTGCAGGCCTTCGCTGTAGTTGGCATACAGCGACAGGTCCTTGCGCGGCTTGTAGACGATGGCGGCGAACGGCGTGTTCTTGCTCGATTCGTAGCCCGAATTCTCCAGCCCGGTGTTGTAGTCGTAGCCGAAGTCCTTGATGCGCTGGTGGCGCAGGCCGACATTGACCAGCACCTTGTCGTCCATGAACGACATGGTGTCGGCGATCGCCAGGCCCGACAGGATGGTCTTGGAGGTCACCAGCGGATCGTTCATGTCGCCGCCGGTGAAGAAGGTCGACGACGGCGCCGCCACGTCGCGCGGGCGGTACAGGTTCGACGCGAAGCCGGCGAAATCGGACATGCCATAGGCATTGCGCGACTTGGAATGGAAGCCCGAGGCCGATGCGCTCAGCACGTGCTTGACGAAGCCCGTGCGCAGTGAGCCGCGCACGCCCACTTCGCCGGTGCGCACCTGGTCCTTGCGGATATTATCGAAGCGGCTCATGGTGGCGTCGCCATCGACGGCGTTGACGTCGATGCCGGCCAGGATGTTGAATTCCTGGCCGTTGCGCAGGCCAGCCGCCGCCCACGCGACCGCGTCGGCGCCCAGGTCGACCTCGGCGCGCACGGTGCCGAAGGTATGGCGTTCGTTCGAGATGGTCCACGGCTGGGCGAAGTTGTGGCTCGCATCCGGCGCCGCGATCATCGGCAGGCCGGCGGCCAGGTCGACGCTCGGACGGGCATTGGTCAGCTGGTGGTCCTGCGCGCCGACGTCGGCCGACAGGCGGTAGCCGCGGCCGCGGTAGTCGACGCCGATCGAGTACACGGACAGTTCGCGTTCTTCGCGGTCGACCGCGGTGTCGCCGTTGCGGTGCGCCACGTTGACGCGCACGCCGGCGCGGCCTTCCTCGCCGAAGCGGCGGCCCAGGTCGATCGCGCCATAGCCCTGGCCGCCGGTCTCGACGCCCACGGTGACTTCGCTCAGTTCCTGGTTCGGGGCGCGCTTGGGCAGGATGTTGATCGAGCCGCCGATGCTGCCGCCGGCCGGCGCCGCGCCGTTGATGAAGCTGTGCGCGCCGCGCAGCACCTCCACCCGTTCCATCAGCTCGGTCGCCACGAACTGGCGCGGCAGCAGTCCGTACAGGCCGTTATACGCCGTGTCGTCCGAGCCGACCGCGAAGCCGCGGATCATGTACAGCTCCTGGTAATTGCCGAAGCCGCGCGCCACCCGCACCGACGGATCGTTCTGCACCACGTCGGCCACGCTGCGCGCCTGCTGGTCCTGGATCAGCGCATGGGTGTAGTTGGTGCTGTTGAACGGGGTGTCCATGATGTCGACGTTGCCCAGCAGGCCCAGGCGACCGCCGCGCGCCACCTGGCCGCCGGCATACGCGGCCGGCAGGCCCTGGGCCGAGGCATCGGCCGATGCGGTCACGACCACGGTCGAGATCTTCTCGTCGGCTGGCGATTCGGCCTGCTGGGCGAACGCGGTGCTGGAGACGAAGAGGGCGGCGGCCAGCGCGACCGGGGTCGGGCTCAGTTTCAAGGTCGGGAGGAGGGTGTCCATGTGTCTTGCTCTTTTTATGCGTTAAAAGTAACGCGCATTCTATGCCTGATGCTTGCATCTGTAAATGAGAACGATTATTATTCATGGTCTGTATCTCTAGCTATAATGCATACCCAATAACATGTCACCCGTTTCCCTGCGTCGCTGGGGCTGGATCCACAAGTGGTCCAGCCTGGTCTGCACCATCTTCATGCTGCTGCTGTGCCTGACCGGCCTGCCGCTGATCTACCACCATGAGATCGGCCACCTGCTGGGCAACGAGGTCGAGCCGCCGGTGCTGTCGCAACCGACGCCGATGGGCAACGTCGACGCGGTGATCGCCTCGGCCAAGGAGCTGTACCCGACCAAGAAGCCGATGTTCATCTCGCAAGAGGCGGACGTGCCCGAGATCTGGAACGTGACCCTGGCCGACCACATGCACGACCACGACTACAAGCCGATCGCCGTCGATGCGCGCACCACGGAGGTGATCGAAGAGCCGGCCTTCGAGGGCGGCGTGTTCATGTCGACCATGCTGGCGCTGCACGTCGACCTGTTCATGGGCCTGGCCGGCCAACTGTTCCTGGGGTTGATGGCCCTGTTGCTTCTGGTCGCGATCGTCAGCGGCGCGGTCCTGTACTCGCCGTTCATGCGCAAGCTCGACTTCGGCACCGTGCGCAAGGAGAGAAGCAGCCGCCTCAAATGGCTCGACATGCACAACCTGCTGGGCATCGTCACGCTCACCTGGCTGTTCGTGGTCGGCGGCACCGGCATGATCAATACCTGGGCCGACCTGATGCTCAAGTATTACCAGCACAATGAGCTGAGCGAGATCCTGGCCCAGTACAAGGACAAGGCGCCGCAGCCGCACACCGCCTCGGTGCACGACGCGATCGAAAAGGCCAAGGAGCGCCTGCCGGGCATGCGGGTCGCCTTCGTGGCCTTCCCGGGCACCGATTTCAGCAGCGCCCACCACTACGGCATCTTCATGAACGGCAACGAGCCGTTCAGCTCGCGCATGTACCAGCCGGTGCTGGTCGACGCCCATACCGGCGAACTCACCGACGCGCCCGAACTGCCGTGGTACCTGAAGGCGCTGCTGGTGTCGCAACCGCTGCACTTCGGCGACTACGGCGGCCAGTGGATGAAGTTCCTGTGGGCGGTGCTCGACATCGCGACCATCGTGATCCTGGTGACGGGCCTGTACCTGTGGGTCAAGCGCGGCAAGACCGCCAACGCGTCGGCCAAGGCCGCGGCCCTCGACAAGCACGCGCCGGCCCGCGGCATCGATGCGCCGGCGCTGGCGCGCGAGGGGAGCGCATCGTGAGCCGCACGCCGATGCAAATCTGGGGCGCGCCGATCGTGCTGGCCATCCTCACCACCATCGGCCTGATCTCGGCCCTGCTGGGCGACGGCATCTGGGACGCCCTGTCCGCCGTCACGCTCGGCATTCCCTGCCTGGTCGGCGCCTGGCACTGCCTGCGCCGCCGTCCGGCCGTCCGCCAGCGCGGCTGAACGGCCGCATCGTACAACCCCCGGCGCACTTTTCGCGCGCCGGGGTTGGTGGCGACCCGCGCCACGCTGTATACTTGGCCCTGCCGATCCCGCGCAGCATGAGCTGGCCGCGGGATTCGTCCATTTTCGAAAGGGCCTCATGTTTGCAGCAGTCGACCTCGGGTCCAACAGCTTCCGCCTGCACATCGGCGAGCCGCTCGGCGCCCGCATGCACATCGTGCGCACCGCGCGCGATCCGATCCGCCTGGCGGCGGGACTCGATAGTCACGACATGCTCACCGAGGCCGCGATGCGCGCCGCCATCGCCTGCCTGCACGACTTCCGCAAGATCCTCGACGAATACCACCTCGACGCCGTGCGCGTGGTCGCCACCAACACCATGCGCGTGGCGAAGAACGCCGACCAGCTGCTGCCGCAGCTCGAGGCGGCGATCGGGTATCCGATCGAGATCATCTCGGGCGAGGAAGAGGGCCGCCTGATCTACATGGGCGTGACGCGCGCCATCGAGCGCCAGGACGAGCGGCGGCTGGTGATCGACATCGGCGGCGGCTCGACCGAGGTCATCGCCGGCAGCGGCGCCGAGATCCACCTGGTCGAGTCGTTCGGCATCGGCACCCAGCCGCAGGTGCGCGCCTATTTCCCCGACGGCCGCATCAGCGCGCGCAATTTCGACGCCGCCGTCACCGCGGCGCGCGCCCGCTTCGAAGACGCCGCCTCGCTGTACCACGCCCAGGGCTGGGACGCCGCCTACGGCTCATCCGGCACCATGCGCGCCATTTCGGAAGTCATCGGCCGCAACGCGATCGGCGACGGCACGGTGTCGCAGGCCAGCCTGCATGCCTTGCGCGACATCCTGATCGAGCTGGGCCACGTGGACGCCTTTCTGCTTGCGGGCGTCAAGCGCGACCGCGTGCCGGTGATGGTGGGCGGCCTGACGGTGCTCATCGGCGCCATGCAGGAGCTGAAGGTCGAGCGCCTGCAGGCGGTCAATGCCGGGCTGCGCCTGGGCGTGCTGTCCGATCTCGAGCTGCGCGCCAACCGGCGCGACCGGCGCGACGCCGCGATCCGCTCCTGCATGCAGCGCTTCCGGGTCGACACCCAGCGCGCGCTGCGCACCTGCGGCATCGCGACCCTGCTGTACGAACGCCTGCAGCCGCAGGCCGACAGCCAGCCGCACTACCTGGCCTGGAGCGCCATGCTGCACGAGATCGGCCTGGCCATCTCGATGAGCGGGGCCCACAAGCACGGCGCCTACATCGTCGAGCACGCCGACCTGGGCGGCTTCACCACGCGCGAGCAGCGCCTGCTGGCGACCCTGGTGCTGGGACAGAAGGGCAATCTGCGCAAGATCCGCGAGGCGCTGGTCGAGCCCGACCTGGCCAAGGCGGTGCTGGCGCTGCGCCTGGCGGTGGTGTTCATGCATGCGCGCGCCGACAACGACATCGGCGGCCTGCGCCTGCGCATGAAGGGCAAGATCGAGATCGAGCTGCCGCCGGAACTGCTGGCGCGGCATCCGACGCTGGCGCCGTGGTTCGAGAAGGAAGAATGCAGCTGGAACGAAGTCGGCATCGGCTTCCAGGTGCGCTAGCGTTTCTTCTAACGCAGCTTGCCGATCACGTCCGGCCCCGCCACCAGCCGGATATACGGCACGCCATCCGGCTCCTTGTGCTCGATCCAGAACACGCCCGCCTTGCGGATGCGCCAATCCTGCTTGTTCCCGCACAGCGCCATCGACGCCACCTGGCCCAGCAGCGGCTGGTGGCCGACGATCAGCGCCGGCTGGCGGTGCTCGGGCCAGCCGCAGGCGGCGATGATCGCTTCCGCGCTCGACCCGGTGTTCAGCGCCTCGACCACTTCGTAGCGCCGCCCCAGCGCTTCCACCGTCTGGATGCAGCGCGTGGCCGGGCTCACCAGGATGCGGCAGGCCGGGGGCAGCTTGCGATCCAGCCAGGCGCCCATGCGCGCGGCGTGGCGTTGGCCCTTGGGCGTGAGCGCGCGTGCGGCGTCCGGCTCTCCCGGCTCGGCCTCAGCGTGGCGCCACAGGATCAGTTCCATTGTCGATCTCCTTGTCGTTGGTGTCGTTGGCGAGGCTGGCCGCGCCGAGCATGTCCATCAGCACCTGCTGCGCGCTGTACTGGCCCTGCTTGCCGCGCGCCTTGCGGCGGCGATAGCGGCCGTCGGGCGCCAGCTCCCAGGCGTTGACGTTGTCCTTCAGGTAGGGGTGCAGGCCCTCGCGCATCACGCGCCGCTTGAGCGCGGTCGAGCGGATCGGGAATGCCACTTCGACCCGGCGGAACAGGTTGCGGTTCATCCAGTCGGCGCTGCTGAGCACCACGTCGTGCTTCAGGTCGTTGCGGAAATAGAAGATGCGGGTGTGCTCCAGGAAGCGGCCGACGATCGAACGCACCTTGATGTTGTCCGACAGGCCGTCCACGCCCGGCCGCAGCGAACAGGCGCCGCGCACGATGAGGTCGATCCTGACGCCGGCCTGCGAGGCCTCGTACAGGGCCTTGATCACCGACTCGTCGGTGAGCGAATTCATCTTGGCGATGATGCGTCCCGGGCGGCCCTGGCGCGCGATCTCGGCTTCCTGGCGGATCGCGCGCACGATCTCCTTCTGCAGCGAGAACGGCGCCAGCCAGATGCTCGACAGCTGCTTGGGCCGGGTCAGGCTGGTGAGGTGGATGAAGACTTCGTTGACGTCGGCGGTGAGTTCCGGGTCGGCCGTCAGCAGCCCCATGTCGGTATAGAACCTGGCGGTGGTCGGGTTGTAGTTGCCGGTGCCGAGGTGGGCGTAGCGGCGCAGTCCATTCGGCTCGCGCCGCAGCACGAGGGCCATCTTGGCATGGGTCTTGAGGCCCACCACGCCGTACACCACCTGGGCCCCGGCCTGCTCGAGCTTCTCGGCCCAGTTGATGTTGGCTTCCTCGTCGAAGCGCGCCATCAGCTCGACGATGACGGTGACTTCCTTGCCGCTGCGCGCGGCCGCGATCAGGGCGTCGACCAGTTCCGAATTGCTGCCGGCGCGGTAGATGGTCTGCTTGATCGCCACCACGTTCGGATCGGCCGCCGCGCACTGGATGAAATTGATCACCGGCTGGAACGATTCGAATGGATGGTGCAGCAGCGCGTCGTGCTTGCGCAGGGAGGCGAACAGGTCGGGTCCGGCAAGCTTGTTCGGGTAGCCCGCGACATAGGGCGCGAAGGTCAGGTCGGGCCGGTCGTTGCTGTTGACGATTTCCAGCAGGCGGCTCAGGTTGACCGGTCCATCGACCTTGAACAGGCGGCTGCGGTCGATCTGGAACTGGTTGAGCAGGAAGTCCGACAGGTGCTCGGGGCAGGAGCGGCCCACCTCGAGGCGCACCGCGAAGCCGTACTGGCGGCTGTGCAACTCGCTCTGCAGCGCCTGGCGCAGGTTCTTGACTTCTTCTTCGTCGACCCACAGGTCGCTGTTGCGGGTGACGCGGAACTGCGAGTACGAGACCACATCGCGGCCGGTGAACAGGTCGGCCATGTGGGCCTGGATCACCGACGACAGCATGCAGTAGGAGGCGCCTTTCTTGTCCGAGAGCTCGTCCGGCAGCCGGATCACGCGCGGCAGCACGCGCGGCGCCTTCATGATCGCGATGCCCGAACCGCGCCCGAACGCGTCCTTGCCGGCGAGTTCCACGATGAAGTTCAGGCTCTTGTTGACGACGCGCGGGAAGGGGTGGGCAGGGTCGAGGCCGATCGGCGTGAGCAGCGGGCGCACTTCGCGGTCGAAATACTGCTTGACCCAGGCGCGCTGGGCGGCGTTGCGCTCGCTGCGGTGCAGCAGGTGGATGCCGTGCTCGGACAGCTGCGGCTGGATCTCGCTATTGAACAGGCTGTACTGGCGCGCGATCAGGTGGCGGCATTCGGCGCTCGCGCGTTCCAGGTTGGCGGCCAGGCCGTCGGGCAGGGCGCCGCTGGCGCGGTCGAGCTGGTGCTGGGCCAGCAGGCTGGCCACCCGCACTTCGAAGAATTCGTCCAGGTTGCTCGCCACGATGCACAGGAAGCGCAGGCGTTCGAGCAGGGGAATCGACGGGTCTTCGGCCTGGGCCAGCACGCGGCGGTTGAATTCGAGCAGCGACAGTTCGCGGTTCAGGTAGGCGCCGCCGTCGGAAAATTGTTTGAGCTCAGCCTCAATGGCCTTTTTCTTCATGTCCATATTTTGCGGTCGTAGTCGTCCCGCAGGCAGTGTAGATGTCAAATATGACAGCCCGGTGACACTTGCGCCGCCGACGCCGCCGTTTTCTTAATGAACTGCTAAGCCTCCGTTCGGAGGCGGCGGCTATGCTTGGCGCTCCAGTCACCGAGGAGTCGTCCATGAAAAACTTCGTCCGCGCCAACAAGGGCTTCCTGATGTTCCTGCTGTTGTTCGGCGTGTTCCGCAGCGCGGTGGCCGACTGGAGCCCGATCCCGAGCGGTTCGATGCGCCCCAATCTGCTGGAGGGCGACGTGGTCCTGATCAACCGCATGGCCTTCGACCTCAAGATACCATTGACCGAGGTGAGCGTGGCGCACCTGGGCGAGCCGGCGCGCGGCGACATGGTCGTGTTTCACTCGCCGCATGACGGCACGCGCCTGATCAAGCGCGTGCTGGCGCTGCCGGGCGACCTGGTCGAGATGCGGGGCGACCGGCTGTTCATCAATGGCGAAGGCGCCAGTTATGCGCCGCTGGGCGAGGCGCGCGAGCGCAGCCGCGGCCTCGAGGTCGGCGCCATCCGGCTGGAAGAGCAGGTGGCGGGCACGCCAGCGCATCCAGGTCTTGCCGGGCGTGCCGGCGCCGCGCAGCTTCGATCCGCTGCGGATCCCGCCCGGCCAGTACCTGATGTTGGGCGACAACCGCAACGACAGCGCCGATTCGCGCGTGATCGGCCTGGTGCCGCGCGAGAAGCTGGTCGGCCGCGCCGAGCGGATCCTGGTGTCGGCCGCCTACCAGGAAAACTGGATGCCGCGCCTGGACCGCTTCGGCATGTCGCTGCGTGAGGATCGGTGAGGATCGGCGGGATCGAAATAGCGTACAATCGCGTCCCCCCGACGCTCGCATCGTGCGGTGTCGGCAACGATCCCGAAAGTGTAGTACATGCAAAAGCTCCTCACCGTCATCCTCGCCTGCCTCGGCATGATCGGCGCCCTGGCCATCGATACCTACCTGCCGTCGATGCCGGCGATCGGCGCCGAATTCGGGGTTGGCCCGGTGGCCGTGCAGCAGACCCTGAGCGTGTTCCTGTTCACGTTCGCCTTCATGATGCTGTTCTACGGGACCCTGTCGGACTCCTTCGGCCGCCGCCCCGTGATCCTGGCCGCGTTGGCGGTCTATACGCTGGCCTCGGTCGGCGCGGCCCTGGCGCCGAGCTTCGGCTGGCTGCTGGTGTTCCGCGCGCTGCAGGGCCTGTCGGCCGGCGCCGGTTCGGTGATCGGCCAGGCGATCGTGCAGGACCGTTTTTCGGGCCCGCAAGCCCAGCGCATGATGTCGCACATCATGATGGTGTTCGGCCTGGCGCCGGCCATCGCCCCGATCCTGGGCGGCTGGCTGCACGTGACCTTCGGCTGGCGCTCGTCCTTCGTGTTCCTGGCCGTGTTCGGGGCGGCGATGATCCTGCTGGTCATGAAGATGCTGCCGGAAAGCCTGCCGGCCGAGAAGCGCCAGGCCTTCCACCCGGGCACCATCGGCCGCAACTACCTGATGGTGCTGCGCAATCCGCAATTCGTGTTCCTGGCGCTGTCGGTGGGCCTGGCCTTCAGCGGCCTGTCGCTCTACATCGGCTCGGCCTCGAACTTCGTGATGGAGATCCTCGGCCTGCCCGAGACCGCGTTCGCGTGGATGTTCATCCCGCTGGTGGGCGGCATGGTGGTGGGCTCGGCCTGGGGCGGCAAGCGCGCCCACAGCTCGACCCCGGGCCGCATGATGTGGACCGGGTACGCCGTGATGGCGCTGGGCGTGGCGCTCAACGTCGGCTATCACGGGCTGTTCCCGGCCAGCGTGCCATGGTCGGTGCTGCCGCTGTTCGTCTACACCTTCGGCCTGGCGGTGGCGATGCCGGCGGTGCAGCTGACCGCGATGGGCCTGTTCCCGCGCAACCGCGGCCTGGCCTCGTCGATGGTCGGCTTCATCCAGATGATGTCGTTCGCGCTGGTGTCGGGCCTGGTGGCGCCGCTGCTGTTCGACAGCGCGCTCAAACTGGGGCTGGGCGTGGCGGGCGGCCTGCTGCTGAGCTTTGGCGCCTGGCGCCTGTCGGTGCGCAGCGCAGTCGCGCCCGCCTTGCCGGGCGCTTGAACGGTGCTGGCGAGTTGGCGCCGCAGGCTGCTGCCGCAACCCTTTCCCGCCCTGTTCGCGCTGCGCCGGCGCTACCTGCGCCAGGAATCGCAGGCACTCTACAAACGCTACGGCCACGCGCTGGGGATCTTCGGCGCCTTCTTTGCGCTGGCGCTGGTCGAACGGCCATCGCTGCTGGCCGCACCGATCCTGCAGTTCTGGCGCGACCCGCTGGCCTGGCGCGACAACCTGGCCTATCTGGTCGGCTGGCTGACGGTCGTGGGCCTGTGGGCGCGCGTGCACCGGAGCTTCGTGCGCGGCGCCGGGTTTGCCGTATTCGCCCGCAGCGCCAGCCATGGCCACTATCTGGCGCCACGACTGGACATGGCGCTGCTGCTGGTGGCCCTGCAGTGGTTCATCGTCCCGTTCGCGATCGCGGCGGGGGTGGTGCTGGCCGCCGGCGCCGGGACCGTCCTGTTCTGGGGCGCTTTCCTGGTGATCCTGCTCCTGACGATCGCCGCGGCGCGCGCCGTGGTGTTCGGGGCAGGGCGCGCATCACGCCTGCGCCTCCTGGCCGTGCCGGCGCTGTTGGCGGCGGCGCCGCTCGCCGATGGCTGGCCGCTCGTGGCCTGCCTGGCGCTGCTGGCGCGCGAGCTGGCGCGGCCGGCGCCGGCGCGCGCGTCGACGCGGCGCGACGATGGCGCCAGCGGACGGCTGCGCGGCCCGGGCCCATGGTTCCTGTTTCAGCTGCATGGCCGCGCCCTGTGGCGCTCCCACCTGCACGTGGCCCTGCCACGCATCGGCGCGGCGTTGTTCCTGCATGCGCTGTGCTGGGCAATGATCCACCTGTTCGGCAAGGAGCAGGATGCTGCGGGCTTCGTCACGCTGGCCTGTTGCGCCAGCGCCTATCTGCTGGCGGGGCTGTACTACGCCTTCTGGCAGGCGCGCCAGCCGCTGCAGCCCTTCCTGCGCAGCCTGCCATTCGGTACTGCCAAGACCATGGTCGCGGAACACCTGGTGGTGCTGGGCGCCGGCGCCGCCGTGTTCGGCCTGGCGTGGCTGGCCCATGCCCAGGTGGCGGACAGCCTCGACGTGGCGACCGTCCTGCTGCGCCGTGCCGGCTGGTCCTTGATGCTTCTCGCGCTGCTCGGCGCGCCGATCCTGCAACGCCACCAGTACGGTGTGGCGATGAAGGTGGCGCTGTGCGCCGCGTCGCTCATATTGATGTAAGGACGATCGATGACCATCCTGCTGGCCGCCGAGGGCCTCGGCATGCGCCATGGCGCACATATACTGTTTGCAAACCTGGAGCTGTCGTTCGGCCCGGGCGCGGTGGCGCTGCTCGGCCGCAACGGCGCCGGCAAGTCGACCTTGTTGACCCTGCTGGCGGGGATCGAGGCGCCGCAAGAGGGGAAGGTCAGGATCTGCGGCCACGACCTCGCCACCGATGGACAGGCGGGCCGCGCGTGCCTCGCCTATGTGCCCGACGAATCGGTGGCTTATGACTTCATGACCGGCGACGAATTCCTGCGCATGGTGCAGGCCCTGCGCGGCGGCCCCGGTCCCGGGACGGCGCTGCTGACCGGGTTCGGGATCGACATCTATCTCGGCCTGCCGTTCGGCGACATGTCGCTCGGCACGCGCAAGAAGTTCATGCTGGTCAGTGGCCTGATGGGCGAGGCCCCGGTGGTGCTGATGGACGAGCCGACGAACGGCATCGATGCCGATGCCAGGGCCTTTCTCGTGGAGCAGATCCGGGCGCAGAGTGGCAGGCGCCTGGTCCTGTTCTCGACCCACGACCGGGAATTGATCGCGGCCGCCGGTGCGCGCGTGCTGGAGCTGCCGGTCCGTGCCCCGCGCGACTGATCAGCGGCGGTTGGTCTTCATCGCCTGGTTGACTTCACGCTTGGCGTCGCGGTCCTTCTCGGTCGCGCGCTTGTCGTGCTGCTTCTTGCCCTTGGCCAGGCCGATTTCGCACTTCACGCGGCCTTTCTTCATGTGCAGGTTGAGCGGCACCAGCGTGAACCCGGCGCGCTCGACCTTGCCGATCAGCTTGTCGATTTCGGCCCGGTGCAGCAGCAGCTTGCGCGAGCGCAGCGCCTCCGGGTGGCTGAAGGTGGAAGTCGTCGTCAACGCACTGACGTGCGCGCCGAACAGGTATAGCTCGCCATTGCGGACGAGCACATAGGCTTCCTTGATCTGCACCCGCCCTTCGCGGATGGCTTTTACTTCCCAACCCTCCAGCACCAGACCCGCTTCGTAGCGGTCTTCGATGAAGTAGTCAAAAAATGCTTTTTTATTGTCAGCGATGCTCATGAAAAGGCGAAAATTCGCGTGTCGGTTAAACTACTGCCATTGCGCCAACAACTGGCGCATGCAAATGACCAACATCATAACAAACGGTTGACCAATGGCAGTAGTGCACAAATCAGTTTTCCTTGGCTATAGCGCAGAACAGATGTTCGACCTGGTCGCCAAGGTCGAGGATTATCCCAAGTTCCTGCCCTGGTGTGCAGGTGTCAAGGTGGTCGAGCGGACCGACGACAAGCTGGTCGCCAGCTTGCAGATCAATTTTCATGGCGTGAAGCAAAGCTTCACGACGTCGAACCACAACCAGCGTCCGACCCAGATGAAGATGCACCTGGTCGACGGTCCTTTCAAGATGCTGGAGGCGACGTGGAGTTTCAAGGCCCTGCGTGAAGACGCCTGCAAGATCGACTTCGACATGCAGTACGAGTTCTCGAGCGTCATCCTGGCCCAGATCGTGGGGCCCGTGTTCGGCATGATCGCCAACAGCATGGTCGACTCGTTCTGCAAGCGCGCCGAGGCGCTGTATGGCTGAGATGCTGGGCATTTCGGTGTGCTATGCCAGCGCCGGGGTCGAGTGGCTGCACCCCATGCGGGTCGAGGCGGGCACGACCATTGGCGAGGCGATCGAGCGCAGCGGCGTCCTGGAAGCCTTCCCGGACATCAACCTGACGACCCAGCCGGTCGGGATCTACGCCAGGAAGAAGACGCTCGACACCGTGCTGCGCGAGCGCGACCGCATCGAGATCTACCGGCCGCTGGTGGCCGATCCCAAGGAGTCGCGCCGCAAGCGCGCGGCCAAGCGCGAGGGCGCGGACAGCGCGAGCGGCGGCGCCTGAGCGTGGCGTCGGAGGCGCAGGGTGTTATTTCTTGCGCAATTGCAACAATTGGATAGATTTCCCGGAGTTTCTTGGTATCATGGCGCCTCCCATGATGCCGGGATGCGCACGCCGTGACTGGCCGGCGCGCATCGTGTCCGGCGTCGACGTGACGCCACGCCGCCTGTGCGCCGCCGCATTTTCATGGCGGCGCTCCGCCTGTCGCACTTCCATTTGCCGTACTGCTGCTCCGATGTTGAATGCCCTGAGTTTGTTATTGGTGACCACCGGCCTGTCGGGGGTCATGTTGCTGGTCCTGTCGTCGCTCGCCAAGAGCGAGGTGGCAGGCATCCGCGAATGGCGCCAGGCGAACCTGCTGGCGGTGGTGGCCTTGCTGCTGTTCGCCGCGCGCGGCGTGGTTCCCGATGTCCTGAGCGTCGAACTGGCCAATGCGCTGTACCTCGGCACGATCACCCTGATCTTCGCCGGCTTCCGGCGTTTTCTCGGGCTGTCGGTGCCATGGCGCCTGTTGGCGGCCGGCGCGCTGGCCGCGATCTCCGGCATTGTCTTCTTTCACCATGTGATTGAATCGGCGGCGCTGCGCATCGTCTCGGTATCGCTCTACCACGGCGCCGTCTGCTTCGCGATCGGGATCACCCTGCGCGCGCCGGGCGAACCGCGGCTGCGCTATTCGTTCACCTTCACCCGTTGCGCCGCCCTGGTGCTGGGCGTGGGCCATGCCTGGCGCGCAGGCTTCTATCTCATCGATTTCTACCGGCCTTATTCGCTGCTCGAAGGAAGCGCCTACAACCTGGCGTTCTTCGCGATCGGCACCCTGGCGCTGCCGGCGTTGACGCTGGGCGCGGTGATGATGGCCAATGCGCGCCTGATCGCCGCCAGCGCCCATGCCGCCGACCACGATCACCTGACCGGGGCCGCCTCGCGTCGCGCCTTCTTCGCCTTCGCCGAGCGCGAGCTGGCGCGCGCCGAGCGCCACGGCAGCGCTCTGGGCCTGCTGCTGGTGGACGCCGACCACTTCAAGCACATCAACGATACCCATGGCCACGGGGTTGGCGACCTGGTGCTGCGCGACCTCGTCGAGCGCACCCAGCAGACGATCCGCAAGATCGATTACTGTGCCCGCCTGGGTGGCGAAGAGTTCGCCGTGCTGTTGCCCGACGCCGACGGCCGCACGGTGCTCTCGGTGGCGCAGCGGCTGCGCGCCGCGCTCGAGCGCGCGCCGCAGGTGGAGGCGGGCGCGGCCGGCGTGTCGTATACGGTCAGCATCGGCGTGGCCATGCTGCGGCCGGGCGAAGGCATCACCAGCCTGATGGCGCGCGCCGATACGGCCCTGTATGCAGCCAAGGCGGGCGGACGCAACCGCGTCGAGGCGGCGCCCGAGCCGGTCAGCGGCAATCTTGCAGAGCCCGCTTAACCTGTTCGCTGCGCGCGGCTTTTTCTTCGTCGCTCATATAGGTTTTCTCACCATCGGGTCCGACCCGCGCGACGCGGATGCCCGAGGCAAGACTGGCCTGCGTCTCGCGCGCCGCGGCGCAATGCTCGGCCAGGCGCCGGCGGCGCTCGGCTTCTTGCCGCGTCTTCTGTTCCTGGTCGGCGCGCGCCTTGCTGCGTTCACGGAAGGCGGCTTCCTGCTCGGCCAGGCTCGGCGGCCTGGCGGCGTCCTTGGTCGCGGCCGGCGTCGCGGCGGCAGTTTCCGATGAGGTCGACGGTTCCAGCGGCGGGCGGCCGGGCGCCTTGAGGATTTTGCTGGCCGGCGTGCCGGGTGGGGGCGGGCGGTCGGCATACTGGCGCGTGCCGTTGGGGCCGATCCAGACGTACTGGGCATGGGCGGCGCTCGCGGCGCACAAGAGCAGGGCGCCGAGGGCGTGTCTGGAAAGGGCGTGGCAAGAAAGCGGCATGACATGGTTCCTGATTGAATCGCGTCGATTTCGCCATGTCCTGGCTCGGCTGTCAATTGGCGGGCGCACCGTGCGAAAGAAATTTTGGCCTGCCCGGCGACGGAAATGGAGAGTTTCTGTATAATTTGCTTTTGCGCCTATAGGAAATACTATGCGTCTCCTCCAAAAAGCACTCACCTTCGATGACGTGCTGCTCGTCCCGGCCTACTCCAACGTCCTCCCGGCCCAAACCTCCCTGCGTACCAAGCTGACCCGGAACATCACGCTGAACATTCCGCTGCTGTCGGCGGCCATGGACACCGTCACCGAATCGCGCCTGGCGATCGCCATGGCGCAAGAGGGCGGCATCGGCATCATCCACAAGAACCTGCGCCCGGCCGACCAGGCGCGCGAAGTGGCGCGAGTAAAACGTTTCGAAGCCGGCGTGCTGCGCGACCCGATCACGATCCCGCCGACCATGAAGATCCGTGAAGTGCTGGCGCTCTCGCAGCAGCACGGCATCAGCGGCTTCCCGGTGGTCGAGGGCAGTCAGGTGGTGGGCATCATCACCAACCGCGACCTACGTTTCGAGGAAGACCTGGAGGCCGAGGCGCGCGCCAAGATGACGCCGCGCGACAAGCTGGTGACCGTGAAGGAGGACGCGGACACGGCCGAAGCCAAGCGCCTGATGAACAAGCACCGCCTGGAGCGCGTGCTGGTGGTCAACGACGACTTCGAGCTGCGCGGCCTGATCACCGTGAAAGACATTCAAAAGTCGCACGAGCACCCGCTGGCCTCGAAGGATTCGCAGGGCAAGCTGCTGGTCGGCGCCGCCACCGGCGTGGGCCCGCGCGACGAGGAGCGCATCGAACTGCTGGTCGCCGCCGGCGTGGACGTGCTGGTGGTCGACACCGCCCACGGTCATTCGCAGGGCATCCTGGACCGCGTGAAATGGATCAAGGAGCGCTTCCCGCACGTGGACGTCATCGGCGGCAACATCGCCACCGCCGCCGCCGCGCTGGCGCTGGTGGAAGCGGGCGCCGACGCGGTCAAGGTCGGCATCGGCCCCGGCTCGATCTGCACTACCCGTATCGTCGCCGGCGTCGGCGTGCCGCAGATCACCGCGATCTCCAATGTGGCCAAGGCCCTGGAAGGCACTGGCGTGCCGTGCATCGCCGACGGCGGCATCCGCTTCTCGGGCGACATCTCGAAGGCGCTGGCAGCCGGCGCCCACACGGTCATGATGGGCTCGATGTTCGCCGGCACCGAAGAAGCGCCGGGCGAAGTGATCCTGTATCAGGGCCGCAGCTACAAATCCTACCGTGGCATGGGCAGCCTGGGCGCGATGGCCGACGGTTCGGCCGACCGCTACTTCCAGGAAGCCTCGAGCAAGGCCGACAAGTTCGTCCCGGAAGGCATCGAAGGCCGCGTTGCCTACAAGGGCAGCGTGCTGGCGATCATCTTCCAGCTGATCGGCGGCGTGCGCCAGTCGATGGGCTACTGCGGCTGCGCCACCATCGAAGAGCTGCGCGAAAAGGCGGAGTTCGTCGAGATCACCTCGGCCGGCATGCGCGAATCGCATGTGCACGACGTGCAGATCACCAAGGAAGCGCCGAACTACCGTTCGGAATAAGCCATACCGGGCGGTCGCCTGGCGGCCGCTGTGGGGTGGACGGCGTTGCCGTCCACGCGTTCAACCATCGCTCGCGTTGCCTGGACGCGTGGAAGGCGAAGCCATCCACCCCACCGAATTCCTCTCCACGAATTCCTCACCATAGACGCATCCCATGCATTCCAAAATCCTCATCCTCGATTTCGGTTCCCAGGTTACCCAGCTGATCGCGCGCCGCGTGCGCGACGCCGGCGTGTTCTCCGAAGTCTTCCCCTATGACGTCAGCGACGAGTTCGTCCGCGAATACGGCGCCTCGGGCATCATCCTCTCGGGCAGCCACAACTCGACGCTCGAAGGCGACTCGCCGCGCGCGCCGCAGGCGGTGTTCGAAGCCGGCGTCCCGGTGCTGGGCATCTGCTACGGCATGCAGACCATGGCGGCCCAGCTGGGCGGCAAGGTCGAGAACGGCCTGAAGCGCGAATTCGGCTACGCCGAAGTGCGCGCCCGCGGCCATACGGCGCTGTTGAACGGCATCAACGACTTCGTGACCGATGAAGGCCACGGCATGCTGAAGGTCTGGATGAGCCACGGCGACAAGGTGCTGGACATGCCGGAAGGCTTCAAGCTGATGGGTTCGACCGACAGCTGCCCGATCGCCGCGATGGCCGACGAAGAGCGCCGCTTCTACGCGCTGCAGTTCCACCCGGAAGTCACGCACACGACCCAGGGCGAAGCCATCATCGGCCGCTTCGTGCACGAGATCTGCGGCTGCAAGTCGGACTGGAACATGCCGGATTACATCGGCGAAGCCGTCGCCAAGATCCGCGAACAGGTGGGCACCGACGAGGTGATCCTGGGCCTGTCGGGCGGCGTCGACTCGAGCGTGGCTGCCGCGCTGATCCACCGCGCAATCGGCGACCAGCTGACCTGCGTGTTCGTCGACCACGGCCTGCTGCGCAAGGACGAAGGCAAGATGGTCATGGACATGTTCTCCAAGAACCTGGGCGTGAAAGTCGTGCGTATCGATGCCGAGGCGCAGTTCATGGGCCACCTGGCCGGCGTGACCGACCCCGAGCAGAAGCGCAAGATCATCGGCCGTGAGTTCGTCGAAGTGTTCCAGGTCGAGGCGGGCAAGCTGACCAATGCCAAGTGGCTGGCGCAGGGCACCATTTATCCGGACGTGATCGAATCGGCCGGCAAGGGTAAAAAGGGCCAGACCATCAAGAGCCACCACAATGTGGGTGGGCTGCCTGAGACCTTGAATCTGAAGCTGCTCGAGCCGCTGCGCGAGCTGTTCAAGGATGAGGTGCGCAAGTTGGGTGTCGCGCTGGGTCTGCCGCATGACATGGTGTATCGTCATCCGTTCCCTGGTCCTGGCCTGGGCGTGCGTATCCTGGGCGAGGTGAAGAAGGAGTATGCCGACCTGCTGCGCGAGGCGGATGCGATCTTCATCGAAGAGCTGCGCAATACCCCGTTCGAAGTGCCGCACGTGCCGGGCATCGATGCGGGCAAGGCGCCGGTGAACTGGTATGAGGCGACCAGCCAGGCGTTTGCGGTGTTCTTGCCGGTGAAGTCGGTCGGCGTGATGGGCGATGGCCGTACTTATGAGTATGTGGTGGCGCTGCGCGCGGTGCAGACGCTGGACTTCATGACGGCGCAGTGGGCGCATTTGCCGCATTCGTTGCTGGGCAAGGTGTCGAACCGGATCATCAATGAGGTGCGTGGGCTGAACCGTGTCGTGTACGACATTTCGGGCAAGCCGCCGGCAACGATCGAGTGGGAGTGAGTGGAGTCTATAAGTAGCTGATTTTGAAGGGAAAACTGAAGAGCCGTTGATCATTCGTACGAATAGTCAACGGCTTTTTTCATTGCCTGAAGGGGCAAGTTCGCGCATGTCCAGATGGTGCTAAGCGAAGGATTTCAATGGTATTGGACATGGTGCTGGCTTAGGGCGCTAAGCCTTGAAGCGTTCTCATACCATTCTGAAGCTCTCTCCCAATCATGGTATCGAAGAACACTTCGGTGTGAATACAGCCGGCTGCGTGATGACTGCAAGCAGGGCGTATGCTCTGCTGACAGATAGTTTCCTCCTGGAATCATTTGGGTATCTTCTGTTATGCTGTTGACCCGACAACCCGACATGTCATCGATGGACGAAGCAACAGGACAAACGAACGCCCATGATTGAAGCAATTTCCACCCACCCTGGATTCGCCAAGCTGTGCGAAGCCCTGTCAGTGTTTAATCCATTTGAGGTCCTGGGCCTCGAAACCTACGAACTGCGCCACACCAAGACCTTGGCGTGGCTGCTCGATCCCAAGGGCAGCCATAACCTGGGCACGGCCTTCGTTGAACGCTTCCTCGCCGGGTTGCCCGCTCGGCTGTCCACGCAGGTGCCCGCCAATCTCGATGCGGCGCGCGTCTTTTCCGAGCTTCCGGTCAAGGACAAGACCCTCAGGCTCGGCGATGCCGTACCGTCCGAGGCAATCGAAGCGACAGGAAAGGACAGCAGCAAGCGCATCGACGTCTACATGCAGGTCGAACCGACCTTCTTCCTCGCGATCGAAGCCAAGATCGGGGCCGATGAGCACGGCGACCAGCTGGAACACTACCGCGAGGCGGTGCAAAAGCAGGCGGCAGGACGGGCTGTGCCCGCGCTGTTGTACCTGACGCTCGACGGCGCAGAGCCGGCACAGCAGCGCGAAAGGGAATACTGGACAGCCATCAACTGGCATGACCATGTTCTCGTGCCCTTGCAGGCGACGCTGCAGGACGCGCAGCGCGGACAGGCCGGCGCCGGGCAGGCCGGTTCCAGCGTCGTGCATTTCCTGTCCGACTATGTGACGACCCTCCAGAAAGTGACCGGGTCGCGTGAGTATGCGCCGCGCGTGCTCGCCGAGGAGATCCTGACCGAAGAGACCTACGACGGTCCGCTCGGGGAAATGATCGACATGTTGCATAGTCAGGATTCCGCAGCAAAAGCCCGGCTTCGCCTGCAGCTCAAAGGGATCAAGGGTGGGCAGGAGGCTGCCAATCTGTTGCAGTCGGTCGAGGCCGATCTGCGCGCCAAAGCATGCAACACGCTCGCAAGCGGTCTCGTGCGTGATGATTGGGTGCGCATCGGAACCGGCACCAAGCGGCAAAAACAATCCGTCGACTCGACGAAGATCGACTTCATGACGAAAAAAATGGCGGCGCTGATGGGTACGGCGAAGCCACCCTTTTTCTTCAGGCTCGATATCCGGCGAACGAATACGATCGAACTGAAGCTGTTCTTCGAGAAACCCGAGCTTTTTGAACCGGGCAAGCCCCTGTCTTCGCTACAGCAAGCGTTGATGGAGTGGTCTGGCGACGAATGGGCCGGCTTGACGGCAACAACTTGGAACCTCGGCCAGGCGGTTGGAAAGGGCGGGATTGGCCAGAAAATGGCCGTGAGGACGTTCGGTGATACCTCGACGACGATCGTCAGGAGAATGCCCGACGCCGAAGCCATCAAGCCGGTGCAGGAGTGGCTTGCGAAGGTGGCCTGCTTCGTGGACCGCAAGATGGACGAGATGCTGGACGCAACTGCGTAGTTCCCATCCCGCTGCTGCCATCCGACATTGTTCGTCGCAGCAAGCCCTATCATTTGCCACTCTCCATCACGAGCGAGCCTGACGACACGATGACGACTGCTTCCAACACCCCTTTGCCGCGTCCTTTCACCCTCAACGACATCAACGTCGGCAGCAAGCTGTACGCGGTGCTTGTGCAACACGCGGCGTCCCATCCGGGAAAGTCGATTTTCTACGGCGACCTGCTCGATCGAGCCCGCACGATGTTCCACGAGGATGCGGAGGTCCAACGTGCCGTACCGGTCGGCATCGGCATGAAGCTCCTGTTCGTCCAGGTCTTCTGCAACGAGAATGGCTATCCGAACCTGGCCTGCCTAGCGGTGAACAGGCTTCGCCGAATTCCCGGCGGCGGTTTTCCGGGCGATTGGGAGCAGCAGATGCGCGAAGTCGCGGTCTTTGACTGGTCGGCAGCGCAACCCGTGCTGGATGCCTACGTGAGCGGTTCGATCAAAGCCGCGACACCGCTCGTGCCCCGCAAGGAGAAGGCGGCACGTGATTTGCTGTTCGCGCATTATCGCGAGAACCGCGATGCCTACAAGGATTTCGATCAGGACGACAAGGAGGAGATGGTCAGCCTGCTGATGGAAGGGTTCGACGTCGACATCGCCCTGCGCATGGTCCTAGACGCAAACGCGGCGCTCGCCTGAGCGAACGCCCGGCAACGAAGAAGGTGAGACGATGAAGAACGAAACCGAGCACGTCGCGCAGCCGGCCTCGCTGGGCAAGCGCATCATGAGCGTCACACAGCTGCTGTCCGAGGCCACGCTGAAGATCCCGGCGTACCAGCGCCCCTACAAATGGACCGGCAAGAACGTCCAGCAACTGTTTGGCGATATCGCGACCCACAAGGACAAGCCGTCCTACCGGCTCGGCACCATCGTCCTGCATCAGGAGAGCGGCAGCCTGAACATCGTCGACGGCCAGCAGCGCACCATCACGCTGCTGCTGACGATCCGGGCCTTGATCAAGTTGCGCATGGCGGCACTGGTGCGCACCGACCTGAAGGACCAATTGCGCAGCCTCGGTGCGAGCATGATCCAGCCGAGCTTCGAGAACGAGATATCGCAGGCGAACATCCGCAACAACTACCTTGCGATCTCGCGCGCCGTCGAACGGGCCGACTTCACGGAAGAACTGATCGACTTCCTGCTGAACCGCTGCCACGTCGTCGTGTTCGAGCTGGCCGACATTTCCGAGGCCTTCCAGTTCTTCGACTCGCAGAACGCGCGCGGGCGCGATCTCGAACCCCACGACCTGCTCAAGGCCTATCACCTGCGCGAGTTCGTCGACGACGAGCAGGTCAAGGCGAACACGGTGGCGCGCTGGGAGAACACGGAAAGCGAAGAGCTCGCCGAGCTGTTCGCCCGCTACCTGTACCGCATGCGCAACTGGTCGAAAGGGCGCTCGGCCCGCTACTTCGGCAAGGACGATACCCACCTGTTCAAGGGAGTCAACCTCGACACGACGGCGGCCTATCCGCATGCCGAGCAGCTGCGCATCGTCCACCACTTCGTCGACGCCTACAACCGGCAGTTCGAACGGAAGATCGACGGCCGCGGCATGGCCTTCCCGTTCCGCCTCGACCAGACGATCATCAACGGCCGCCGGTTCTTCGAGATGACGGCGCACTATCAGGAACGGATCGCAGCGGTCGGCGGACAAGTCGGTGAGCTCCGCAGGCTCATCGAGACCCAGTCGCTCGACGGCTTCGCGGCACGTATCGTCGAGAGCATCGACAGTTATCGCGGCAGGCACCGCACGGGCGACGGCTTCGTGCGCACGATGTTCGATTGCCTCCTGATCTGCTACATCGACAAGTTCGGGTTCGCCGACATCTCGCGTGCGATCGAGAAGATCTTCATCTGGGCCTATACGGTGCGCCTGAAAATGGAATCGGTGCAGGTCGCCACCGTGGATAACTACGTGCTCGACAATAACCTGTTCAGGGTCCTGGGCGAGGCCATTACGCCCGCGGATTTCATCAACCGCAACCTGCCCATGGTCGAGCATATCCGCTCGAGCAACACCACCGAAATCGACAAACTGTTCAAGGACATGAAGTACGCGGCATGAGTGACCAGATCTCCCAACTTTCGATCCAGGGCCTGTTGGCCGAGAACGTCGACTACGTGATCCCCATGTACCAGCGCAATTACGCCTGGGGCGAAGGCGAGATCACCCAGCTGATCCAGGACGTGATCGACTACATGCTGAAAGAGCAGTCCGCGCCGCAGAATTACTATATCGGTACGCTGGTCGTGTTCGCCCGCCAGTCTTCCGGCAAGACCGTCTACGAGACCATCGACGGCCAGCAGCGGCTGACGACCTTGTCCCTGCTGGCTTCGTACCTGAAGAACCGCGGCGAGCCTGCGCTCGCCTGGTACGACGTCCTGCGCATCCGCTTCGAAAGCCGCGAGCGCTCCCAAAAGACCTTTGCGGCAATCTTCGGCGGCGCCCTGGAGCCCGACCCGACGGGATTCCTCGCGCCGCAGGACGCGAACGAGGCCATCGTCGAAGGCTACCGGCAGATCCAGAAGATCCTGCCGCGCAAACTGAAAGACAACAAGATCACGCCCTCGGACTTTGCACGCTATCTGCTCGGGCACGTCGTCCTGATGCGCGTGTGCGTGCCGCCGCAAACCGACTTGAACCATTATTTCGAGATCATGAACAGCCGCGGCGAGCAGCTGGAAAAGCACGAGGTCCTCAAGGCACGCATGATGGAGGCCTTGCGCAAGGACCCCGACCCGGAGCGAAGCCGGCGCTGCCTGCATCTCGTCTGGGAAGCCTGCGCCAACATGGAACGCTATGTGGAAATGGGTTTTACGCCGGCGCAGCGCGACGCCGTGTTCGGGCAGGGCGATTGGGGGCGCTTCGTACCGGGCGACTTTGCCCAGTTGTGCGACGCCCTGGTCCTGCCGGCGACCGGCAAGGCCGCGCCTGGCGTAGCGCTGACCCTCGACGAGCTCATCGAGCCCGTAAAAGCGGCGAACAACGCCGGAGGCACGGCGAAAGAGAAGGGCGAAGAGGCGCCTGAGCGTTTCCACGCGGTGATCAACTTCCCCAACTTCCTGCTGCACGTATTGCGCGTCATGATCGACGACAATGTCCCGCTCGACGACAAAGCCCTGATCGCGGCATTCGACACGCACGTGTTCAAGGCCGACGACCCTGTCGCGACCATCAAGCAGTTCGTGTTCACCCTGCTGCGCTGTAAATATTTGTTCGATCACTATGTGATCAAGCGTGAATTCGCGAAAGGGACGGATGGCTGGAGCCTGAAGCGTTTCAAATGGAATGCCGCGGGCGAGTCCCGCGGTAGCGGGCGGCCGAGCTACGTGAACACATTCGGGACCGACGACAACGCGGAAGGCGAGGTCAAGGGCGAGAACCGCCGCATCCTGATGCTGCTGTTGGCGTTCCACGTGTCCACCCCGACGCGCGTGTACAAGTACTGGCTCAACGCCGCACTCAAGTACCTGCATGACGCACACCGCGTGCAAGAGGTCCAGGAAGGGGCATACCTGCGCTACTTGGAGTCGGTGGCCAGGGCTTTCGTGTTCGACCGTTACCTTGCCGGCGACGACCAGGCTGACTATTTCGAGATCATCCACGTGCGGGGCGGCCAGTGCCGGCGCCGCCGCGACGAGATTGCCGGGATCGCCGGCAGCGGGGAGGGCGGCATCGCATCGCGCCTCATGTACGGCCATATCGAGAACAACCTGGTCTTCAATTACCTGGACTATCTGCTGTGGCTGAAGCATGCCGGCGATCCCCAGGTCGCGAACTTCGAGTTCACGTTCCGCAGTTCGGTCGAGCACTACTATCCGCAAAACCCGATGGAAGGGCAGGTGCGGCTGCCTTCCCACGTGGTGGACGCGTTCGGCAACCTCTGCCTGATCAGCCACAGCAAGAATTCGCGGCTGAGCAACTTCATGCCCGCGGCAAAGAAGGAGTATTACCGCAACAACCGCATCGACAGCATCAAGCAATACCTCATGATGAAGAGTGCAGAGTGGGATGCGGACGCGATTCGCGCGCATGGCCAGGAGATGACCCGGGTCCTGGTCGGCAGCCTGGAGCAACAGGTGGACGCCCATGCTGCCGCTGCAGAAGACCCGAGCATGTAAAGGATCCCGATGAAATTCTTCCGCGCCATCCCGATCGCACAGTACACGCCGGGCGAGGAACTGCGGCGCCATCCCGGCCGGCGCTTGCCCAGCAATATTCCTTACATGGTCGACAACCTGTGGGAGTTCACGCGTCCCTCGGGGCGGCCATCGCGCCGGCATGCGGTCTATGCCAGTCCGTCGCCGGAACTTGCCTTGTCCTATGCCATTGTCGGTGGCGCAGCGCGTACCGGCTATATCGCCTGCGAGATCAGGTTTCGGAAGGACCCGGCGTTCATGCAACTGCCGGTCGAGGATGCCAAGCTGCACCCCGATATCCTCGTGCACCAGCAGTTCGTCAACCGCAAGCTCGGCAGCTGGAGCGCGCTGGCGCTCGACCGCAAAGTCGAGCTGGCGCCCTTGTTCCTGCCCGGGATCACGCGCGCGGAACTGCTAGGCGCGATGGGTACCAGCACCCTGCTCGACGAGGTCGTGCGGGAAGCGTCCGCACTCGTCACCTTCTGGTGGCTGGAAGGACGCATGCAGGAGACGGGAGAGCTGTTCTTCGAGATCGACGACGATAATGTGTACACGCTGGATCCGGTCGAGGCGCTCGCGTCCTAGCCGCCCCGCAGCCGGTACTCGCCCGGGCACGATCTCGAGCACGATTTCGTCATCGTGAAAGCTGCGTGGCCGGTACCCAGTACGGCGCCGGCTGCCGCGCCAGCCGCCCGCAGGGGCGCCGCGGCAGCGACGCCAAGCACGGATCGAGGGGATGACAGTCGATCGTGAAGACCTGGCCGCCGACGTACAGGCGATCGCCGAATACCGTGGGCATGCGATCAAGCCTGCTTTCGCCCGAGCAGGGCGTCGATCGCCGTGAGCGTCTCCAGGGCGCCGGCGGGAATGCCAATGCCGGGCATGCTGCCGGGGTCGGCCTCGCGCGGATTGATCCGGATGAGCGACCCGCCATGCCGCAATACGACCCGGTGGGCGAAATGGCGCACGGTCGGGATGTTCAGTCCGGCTCCGATCTCGATCACCACCGGACGGCGTACCTGATCCAGCCAGCCCCGGCAGCGTGCCGCCTGCAGCGCGCGCCGTTCCTCGACCCAGCCGTAATCGTCGAACATCAGAATATTCGGGCGTGCGACGGCGCCGCAGTGCGGGCAGGCAGGCAGGGGGCCGAGCAGCTCGCAGCGCGTCTCGTCGACCGCCGGCTGCAGGCCGGAGGCCGGCCACAGGGCGGGCGAGCACGGCACCAGGCATTGCAGCCGATGGATCGAACCGTGGCACTCGTCGATACGCAGCGGATCGAATCCCGCATTCTGGAAGTGGCCGTCGACATTACTCGTGAACACGAAATAGCCGTGGCGCTTCGTTTATTCGATCTTCGATAATGCCCCGTATGTCGCGGCCGGGACCGAAGTCCAGGCCTGCCTGCAATCGCTGCCGGGCCGGCCGCACCGCGTGTCGCTGCTGGCGCGCGACGGCAGCGTGCTGGTGGACATGGCGGCGCAGGTGGCGCGCCTGCGCGAGCTGCCGGAGCCTGCCGACTGGCTGGTGGCGAGCTGCGGCGGCAATGACGTGCTGGGCCTGGTCGGCGCGATGCATTCGCCGGTCAGCACGGTACTCGAGGCGGCCGAACTGCTGGCGGCCTGGCAGGCCGGCTTCCGGCACGCCTACCGCGACATGCTCGACCTGCTGCTGGCGCAGGGCACTCCGGTGGCCGTGGCGACGATCTACGACGCCGTACCCAGCCTCTCGCCCGGCCTGCGCACCACGCTGGCGCCGTTCAACGACGTGATCCTGCGCGAGGCGGTGGCGCGGCGCGTGCCGGTGCTCGACCTGCGGGTGGTGTGCACCGATGCGGGCGACTACGCGTCGTCGTCGCCGATCGAGCCGTCCGCCCAGGGCGGACAGAAGATCGCGGCTGCCATCGGGGAACTGGTGCATGCGCAGTCCCCCGCGGCGGCGCACACGCTCGTCTACGGCGGCGCTGTGCCGTAAGCAGATTCGGAGGTATTTCTTATTGGCAATATCTTTGTTAAGATTACATTTTGAACCACTGCCCCGTGGCCGCCGGCCGGCGGCCCGCACGTCCATGCCTGCACTGATCCAGCACATCGACGCGATCGCGCGCAAGAAGGGACGCGACGCCCTCTACCTCGAATTCCATCCGCAGCCCTTCAGTGAGTGGCGCGAATACCGGTTCGAAGACGACCCGGTGCGCACCGAGCTGCTGGCCTGGTTCGACGCGCACGGCGTTCCGTGGAACCGCTGCGGTCCGTTCGCCAATCCTTCGCGGATGGTGTCCTATCTCGGCCAGGTCTACCTGGACGTTCCCTACGACGAGTCCTTGCCCGGGTACTGCGCGTTGCGCGATTACCTGGAGCATCCGGACGGGACAATGCGGCATGCCGGCGTGCGCTTCTACGTCATGCCGCTCGACTATGCGATGGAGAATGCCGCGCACGACGAGCCCGGTTTCTGGGAACGCTGGGCGGAGGACTTCTGATGGCCACCAACCAGCAATCCCTGCTGCGCCAGTGGCACATGCTGCGCATGGTGCCGCGCGGCCCGCTCAAGGTATCGGCCAGGGAGCTGTGCGAGCGCCTGTGCGCGGCCGGATTCGACGTGGCCAAGCGGACGGTCGAGCGCGACCTGAAGGAGTTGTCGACGGTGTTCCCGATCGTGGTCGACAGCCGCGACAAGCCGTTCGGATGGAGCTGGCTGCGCGACGCATCGAGTTTCGACCTGCCCGGGCTGACCCTGCCCGAGGCCTTGACGCTGACGCTGGTCGAGCAGTACCTGCAGCACCATCTGCCGCCGAACGCGGTCGATGCCCTGCGCCCGCACTTCCAGTCGGCGGCCCGCACCCTGTCGGCGGTGGACGACACGGCGCCGCCGCGGGCCTGGCTGGACAAGGTGCGCAGCGTGCCGCCCCAGCAGCCGCTGCTGCCGCCGCGCATGGACGACGAATGCCAGCGCACCGTCTACATGGCGCTGATGCAGGACCGCCAGCTCAGGCTCCACTACCGCAAGCGCGATGCGGACGTCCCCACGGTCTGCGCCGCGGTCCATCCGCTGGCCGTGGTGCAGCGCGGCGGCCTGGTCTACCTGGTGTGCATGTTCGGCGGCTACGACGATGTCCGCACCATCGCCTTGCACCGGGTGCAGCAGGCCGAGGCGCTGTACGAACCGGCGCGCCGCAAGCCCGGTTTCGACGTCGACGCCTATATCGCTTCCGGACAGTTCGGCGTGATCGCGGGCGCGCCGATCACCCTGCGCGCCGTGTTCACCCGCGCTGCCGGCGAACATCTGTTCGAGACGCCGTTGAGTGGCGACCAGGTGCTGACGCCGGACGACGCCGGACGCCTGCATCTGGCCGCCACCGTCCCGAACACACGCTCGCTGGTGTGGTGGCTGCTCGGCTTCGGGGACAGGGTAGTGATCCAGGAGCCTGCGAGCCTGCGCGAGGAGCTGGCCGGCATCGCCCGGCGCATGGCGGCGGCCTACGGCGCCGGGGTGCCGCACCCGGCCGACGCGAAGCGCGAGCTGGCCGCATCTGAATTTTAAGGAAGGAAACGGGAATTCAGGAGCTTACCGACATCGTGGCAGACTATGTCCGCGGGAAGTATGCGACCGGGACCGCATGGTACACGTGGTCGTTCGACCCGGAAGAGGTGCCGGCCGGCATGGACGCACCCGGCGCCGACTGGCATGCGCGCAACGTCGCCCTCAAGCAGGAGCTGAGCGCGAAATGGCGGGCGTAGCCTGCGCACCGGGCGTCCCTCGAGCGCTACTACGTGGTGGACTGGGGAGGCGTGCGCAGCAACAGGTCCGAGACACTGGCGCTTTACCACGGCAGCGACGCGCGGACCAACATCGCGCGCGGCGACAAGGGAATTGCGAGCTGGTCGAAGGCGCTGTGCGTGCGTGATCCCCACGCGTTCGCGATCTTCGATGCGCGCGTCTCCGCCAGCCTCAACGCGCTCCAGATCATCCATCGCATCGCCGCACCGCTGCGGTTTCCCTTGCTGGCATCGCGCAATCGCGAGGTCGTGCGGGGATCGGCGCTCCTGCGCCGGCATTTCCAGCAGCATGCCTGGCCGCGTGTGGACAAGGGCTTCTACGACGCCTACCTGGGATTGTGCAAGGCGGTGGGCGAGCGCATCGGTCCTGCCGGCGCGCCGATGCCGGTGTATACGGTCGAGATGGCGCTGTTTGCGCATACCGAGGAGCTGCTAGGGAAGGCCTTCCCCGGCGCCGCATGAGCCGCGGCGCCCCCTTGGTGACGCCTGCCGCCTAGACGAGCAGGGTGGCCAGGCAGCGCTCGGCCCTGCTTGACAGCACCAGTTCGACGGCCATCTGCGCCCGGGTCAGCGCGACGAACAGGCGGCGCCGCCTCGCCGAGCTCGGCGAAGTCCATCTCGGTGATCACCACGGCCGGCGCGCTCTGGCCCTTGAAGCGGTACACCGATTCGACCAGCAGCTCCCCCTTGCTCCAGCGCGGCTCGCCGCCGGCGTCGTACTCGCCGGTGAAGCGCCGGGTGAGATGCGGACCGATGCCGACCCGGTTCAACAGCGCCGACTTCTCGCCGCCGCGGCCGGAGACGACGGCAATGTCGGCCAGGGCGAAGCCGCGCGCCAGCAAGGCGGCCACCGCGTCCTCGGTCCGGGCCAGCAGTTCCTGGTCGGATGCGTAGGTCCGGATGCCGGGGAGCTCGCCGCGGTAGGGATTCAGGGCGCGGATCGGCGGGCGCACCAGTGCCAGTGCGTTGATCAGGTCGCAGATCACCTGCGGGCTGCGGAAGTTGTCGCTGCAATGGACCGTGACCGCGTCGCCCAGCTCGAAACCGTCCTGTCAATACAGGCGCTGGGCCTCGTCTTCCAGTACGTACAGCCTACCCTCGGGCTTGAGGCGGCTGCACAGGCTTTCCACCCAGCCCGCGTCGAAGTCCTGGGCCTCGTCGCTGACCAGCAGGTCCAGGCCTTGCGTGAAGTCGGCGCTGGCGGCGACGTAGTGTTCGGCCATGCGCTCGAACGCGTCCGGCGAAAAGTCGGGGGCGCCCTGGCAGCGCCGGTAGTGGTCGACGCACAGCTCATGGAAGTTGACCACCTCGACCTTCGGCGAGGCCAGCCGGCGGACGTGGTCGGCCAGGCTGCGGTTGTAGCAGACATAGCAAGCATTCAGGCGCTCGGCGGCGGCCGTCTCGAGCAGTTGCAGCGCGAGCTGGGTCTTGCCGGAGCCCGCTGTGGCCTGGATGCGGAAGATCCCCGTCGGCGACCCGGTGCGCGGCACCCAGGTCGCGAGGCCGTCCGCGAGGCGCCGCACCGTGCCGAGCAGCTGGTCGCGCATCACCTCCAGGTTGGGCGTGACCTGGAACTGATTGAGCAGCAAGCGGCGCAGGGCCGTGCGGTCGACCGTGGCGCCGCCGGCCGCGAACCACTGCCGGACCGTCGACACCATGTTGTCGTAGCCGGCTGCGTCGATGATCCGGTCGCGCGGGATCGAGATCACCTGGCTGTCGCCGAGTTCGTAGTCGGGCAGCACCAGGCAGCTCATCAGGGGCGTTTCGAGGCCGCCTCCTTGAGCCGGTTCTGCATCGCCACCCGCTGCAGGCGGCCCTGGCGCGCGACGTCGCATTCGCCGTCCCCGTAGAGCTTGAAGATCTCGCCGTTGCGCAGCACGACCGGGCCCGCCTTCACTTCCATCAGCAGCAGGGAGCCGTCCGGAGACAGCAACTCATCCGTTACCGCACAAGTACAACGATGCCGCGACAACGCTTGTCGCCAGACCAGTGATGATGTGTCGATACAACAATTTACCCGCCACGCGTATTTTGCGGGCGAATGTCGTCTGCATATGGACAAAGTTTCCAATATGAAATTCTGTTCGATAAAATAGAACACTTATATTCGTTAAAGACATATTGCATTTTTGAAATAGGGAGCGCGGTTCGGATGACATATCAAGAAATTCAAATGAAGGTCGGCGCGCTGGCGTCCGACAAGCCAGCGCAGAAACCCGTCGTGGTCGCCTATGGCTTGATGAATGCAGGCAAGAGCTTCTTGATGAACATGCTGACCCAGCATGTCGAGCAAGAATTCTTCAAGACAAACGACGTGCGCGAGACCGTGGTGAACGCACGGTATGAGGGCGACGAGTGCGTGTTCCTCGATACGCCCGGGCTCGACGCGACGGAGGAAGACGACGAGCATGCGCAGCGCGGCGCCCGCGAAGGCGACATCGTGCTGTTCGTGCACCAGCCGCAGGGCGAACTCGAAGCCGTCGAGCTCAGCTTCCTCGAGGCATTGCGGGACACGCTCGACGAGCATGCCTCCAGCAACATCGTGGTGGTACTGAGCAAGATTGACAAGGAAGCCGCCGAGAAGATCGACCTCATCGAGCAGCGCGTTGCGGAGCAATGCGCAGAGGCGCTCGGTTTCGCGCCGCGCATCTTCCGCGTTTCCGGCAAGCGTCACCAGGACGGCATCCGCAAGGGGCATGCGGTGCTGGCAGCCGCCAGCGGTATCGACGCGCTGGCGGCCCACCTGCGCCAGCTGGCCGGGGACGTGCGCGCGGTGCGTGCGCGTAAGCGGGCCCTGCAGATCGACGCCCTGCTGGCGCAGGTCGCGCAAGGCCGCCGCAGCGCGCAGCAGGAGCGGGAAGCCCTGCGGGATGCGGTCACGGCGGGTTTCGCCGCCTTCAACGAGCAGGTCGCGCAGCTGCGCCGTCACCTCGACGCCAGCGCGGCTGAATATAAAAAGATATAAGGAACCCCTATGGCATTACCCTGGTTAATTGGCGCCGCAGTCGTCGGCCTCGGCGCGGCGATCGTGAAAGCAGTCAGCGACGATGATTCGTCGAGCAGCAGTTCCAGCAGCGTCGACGTCGGTGAGGAGCGCCGCCGCCGTGAGGCGGCGGCATTGAAGCAGCTCGAGCAGGAACGCGAAAAGAAGCGCTCCAATGCCCGCGTCCTGTTCGCCGAAGGCGGCGCGCGCCTTGGCGACAGCCTGTCGGAAGCCCTCGACGGCGTGGCCGACGTTGCGGAAACCCGCTCGCCATCCTTCGTTGCCAGGCTCGGCGCCAACGGTTATACCCTGCCGCCCGCCGAGCCGATGCGCGCGGAGGGGATCAAGCATGCGCTGCGCGAGGCCTTCCCACCCAAGGATGCCGCCATCACGCGCATCGCTGGCAACCTCGACTTCTATACCCGTGCCTACGACGTGCGCCTGCAGGGGAGCCGGAAGCTGTACCAGAAGTTCGCGCGGGTCGAGGCGCTGGACGGCAAGGTCACGGCATGGGACGAGATCGAGCAGCAGTTGCTGGCGATGAAGGCCGACGCCACGCCGGCTGCATGAAGAAAGAAGGATCGATGAGCACTACCATCCGTCGTACGGAACTCCTGGCCTCGTTCCAGGAACTGCAGGACAAGTTCAGCAATACCCTGGACTGGGCAAAAGGACAGGAAAGCGCCTTCGACGGCCTGCGCGAGGCCTTCCTCGCCGACGTCGACAAGCAGCTGAAGCGGGCGCGCAAGCAGCTCAAGAAGACCCATCCCGCCCATGGCCAGCTCAGCGCCTTCATCGGCCTCATGGAGGCGACGAAGGGCGAATGGAAAATCAAGGTACTCGACCGTAAGAGGGGTGTCGCCTTCCAGGAGGACTTCGGGGACTCCTTGCTGGTATTCGTCAACGGCAAGGTCAAGTCGGGCAAGAGTTCGCTCGGCAACTACATGGCGTGGGGCCACACGGATCCGACGCCGGAATTGAAACGCCAGGTGGCCCGCGAGAACGCGCCCGAGTATTTTTCCCGTGACCAGACCGAGGTGCGGGGTGGCGACGGGAAGGGCGAGGCACAGGACCGGCGCGAGTTCCGGGTCGGCGCCGTCGAGGCGACCAGCTCGATCCAAGGCTTCCGCCTGCCGGGCCTGACCTGGGTCGATTCGCCGGGCTTGCATTCGATGAACCCCGAGAACGGCGAGCTGGCGCTGCGTTACGTGGAGCACGCCGACCTGATCCTGTACACGATGAAGTCCGATTCCCCGGGCCGCGAAAGCGACGTGTCGGAAATCGAGCGCCTGGTGGGGAAGGACAAGAAGATCGTGCTGCTGCTGACCGGGAGCGACGACATCGAGGAAGAACCGGCCCCGGACGGCGAGACCCTGGTGCAGACCGTAGTGATGAAGGATGCCGCGCGTTGCGGCCGGCAGGTCGACTACGTGCGCGAGGCGCTGGAAAAGGCCTGCGGACCCGCGCTTGCCGCAAGCGTCGACATCGTGCCGGTCTCGGCCCGCTATGTGCAGCTCCACACCGGCGACCCGGCCAGGCTTTCCGAGAGCGGCATGGGAACACTGTTTGCGACCCTGCACCGGATCGCGCATTCAGAGGGCCTGAAGATCAAGCAGCGCACCCCGGTTGCGAATCTCTACCATTTCCTGCAAGCCTGCCACCGCGACCTGGGTCCTTACGAGACCCTGATCGCCGGTTTCCGCCAGCCCTTGCAGGAGGCGAAGCTGCGCACCGACAAGCGCTTGAACACGGTGGTCCACGCGGCGCAGGCGGAGCTGCAGGGTTTCGTCGACCGGTACTTCGAACGGCTCGAAGCCGACCGCCATGGCGACGGCCTGGCCACCCAGCTGGCTGCATTCCAAAAGGCCCTGAACGGGCAGATGCAGGAGACCGTGAAAACGCATCTCGCCGACGTCTTCGAAGAGATGATGTCGGGCTTCGCCACGGCGATCGAGGACACCTACCAGGCCAGCGAACTGGTGCGCCTGCCGGACTTCGAAGTGCAGAAGGTCAAGGAACAGATCCCGCGCGTCCAGTCCGGCACCCGGGGCCGCAACAGCCTGATCGGAAGCACCCTGCTGGGTGCGCTGGGCTTCTTCCTCGGCGGTCCGGCCGGCGCGGGCCTCGGCGCGAGCATCGGCGGGGCGCTGGGCGGCGCCACCGGCAACAGCGCCTCGACCAGCTACAGCGAGATCGAAGTCACGGTCGGCGACAACCTGCAGGAGATCCGCCTGCAGGCCGTGCGCCAGGCCCAGGAAGCCCTCGACACCCAGATCCGCGGTGCCGCCGGCGCCCTGTGGCGCTCGGTCGAGGAGGAAGTGGACGGCCTGCTCGACCCGCTGGCCGGCACCATCCGCCAATTCGACACCGACCTGCAGGCGCTGCTGCGCACCATCGAAGACAAACAGGAAGCATCATGAGCATCAACACTACCCAGTTACTGGACGCCTACGAGCAGACCCGCACCGTGGTCGCCGACCATCCCGATCTGGCTGCGCAATTTGCCCCGGTCGAGACCATGTTCGAGGACAAAAAGGGCAAGGCCGACGCGGTCGTCATGGTCTATGGCGTCTACAATGCCGGCAAGAGCACCCTGATCAATGCCTTGATCGGCCGCGAGGCAGCGGCCGTCGACGACGTCCCGAAGACCGATACGGTTACCGCCTACCAGTGGGGCAGCTACAGCATCCTCGACACGCCGGGCGTGGACGCGCCCATCGAGCACGAACAGGTGACCCGGGCCCAGATGCTCAAGGCGGACGCCGTCGTCTTTGTGGTGGACCCGCTCGGCACCGTCGAAGAAGAGAAGACCCTGGAAGTGCTGCTCGACATGATCGAGGCGCGCAAGCAGATCTACCTCGTCTTCAACGAGAAGAAGCCGGTGAGCCCGGACACCTTCGTCCATCTCAAGGACCAGGTGCGCGCCCGCCTGCAGGCGATGGCCGGCGCGCGCGGGCTGTCCGACGTGCTCAAGGAAATCCCGATCTCCAAGGTCAATGCGCGCCGCGCCCTGCAGGGTATCGTCAAGGGCCAGCCCCTGATGGTGGAGCTGAGCGACTTCCCGGCCTTCGAGCAGCAGCTCAAGGCCTTCTTGCAGGGCATCGGCACCAATGTGATCTACGGCCGCCTGAAGCGCGAGCTGCAGGGCTTCCTGGAGGCGGCGATCGAGTACCTGCAGTTGCGTTCGGAAACCGCCACCGTCAAGAAATACGACCGGCTGCTCCAGCGCATCAACGCGGAGCGGGCGCGCTTTTCGCGCGACATGGCGCGCGTGCTGGCGCGCCAGCGCAGCCATGTCCACGAGATGAGCAAGGTGTACCTGCGCACCGCGCCGCAGGAGTGCCACGCCCAGCTCGAACAGCTGTTGCACAAGGCCGGCGAGCAGGTCAGCCACAGCCTGGAGAGCGAACTGCAGGCGGTGGTATCCCTGGTGCAGGCCGAGATCGACGAGTTCCAGGTCAGCCTGCCGCACATCGGCCGGCCGGACGCGCCCGGTGCGGTGCCGGAATTCGGAGACGCCGGCGACCAGGACGATGACGGCATGGCGTCCGCGTCCGGCCCGGCGGGGTCGCTCCCCATCAAGGAAACCGTCCAGCAGCTCGGCGGGCTGGCCAAGCCGGAACACATCGTCAGCGGACTGAAGGTCATCAAGAAGACCATGCCCAGCCTGATGAAGGGGATCGGCACCAAGACGATGGAAAAGTGGGGTGCGGCGATCGTCGGTAAGTGGATTCCTTACGTCGGCCTCGCGGCGTCGATCGGCGAAGGCCTGTACACGCTGCTCAAGGGCGACCCGGAAGCTGAGCGCCTGCGCAAGCTGCACGAGGAGCAGCAACGTGCGCGGGAACGCGCCGTCCAGCAAATGGAAGACTTCGCGCACGGCCTGGCGGAAGGCTTCGAAAACTCGATGGCAGCGATCGTTGCGAAGGAGAGCACCGCGTTCTTCGGTGACGTGAACGAGCAGGTCGCGGGCTTGCGGGCCGGCTTCAGTGAGGCAGAGCAGGCGAACAGCCGCCAGATGGAGCGGGTCCTGGGTATCACCCGGCAGGTTACCGGCGCTTGATGAGCGGGCCGGAACTGACGCCTTTCCCATGCAATGGCTGCGGCAAATGCTGCCGTGTGGTCGACCGTAGCCCGGAAACGGTATGGCTGGACCGGGGAGACGGCACCTGCCGCAATTTCGACGAGGAGGCGCGCAGCTGCAGGATCTACGAGAAGAGGCCGCTCGTATGCCGGGTGCAGGACTATTATGTCGCGCACTTGGCGACACGAATTAAGTGGGATGAGTTCGTGAAAGTGAACCTCGATATTTGTGCGCGTTTGTAACTTAAAGTCAAGAGCGGCAGCTGTGACCGTCCCGGCTGTTGCGGAGGCCGGTCTGTTTGGGTCCCGTCGGCGCAGATCGTTCTCGATACCATGAACGTTGGGCTCGACGGCTGGGATGGTGGTCGCGGTAGGGGTCAAATCAAGGCATTGCCTATTGTTGCAGGGTCAAGGATCGATGACCTTGGCATGGTATCGTGAATGGTACTGGGCCAAGAGTGCCATTAAATTGCTAAGCAATTCACAGGCTTATCTCAGCCATTGATAATGGAGTGGAGTGAAATTTCCCATAGGAATACCCTCTGCTAGAACAGAGCCCGCTTCGGCGGGTTTCTTATTATATGTGGTGGTGTGGCCCGTGTTTTGAGTTATCTGGTCTTCCATCCAGTGAAGGTTCCCAAGTGTCGAAACTGGTGGCCGTTCATATCTTTCGTACCGCTCCAGCACACCATAGTGCGATCACGACATTCATCTGCCCATTGTGACGCTTTTTACCAGCCTGCTCGGCAACAGCGCTCCACAGCCTTTGAGGATCTGCAGCCCAAGTGGCATCCTCACGTAGACGCTGAACGGCGGCCTCGGCGTATCGGCGGTTGTCGAGCGAACGCGTATATGCGCCGGGCGGCACGCCGTTGATCAGTCCCGCTGCCGCCAACCCAAGGAATGCCGATTTCGGACATGACTTGACCCTCGCCTCGGGTCTACCGACAAACACGTCAGCCGCCCTGTCGGACCAAGCTTTGACCGGATGCGTACCGGTGGCGGCTAGCCGCGATGCCTCGAGTGCGACACGAGCGTAACCCGTCAGAAAATCGTTCTCCATATTCCCTCTTGAAAGAAGTTCCATACCTTTTACCAGGGTCCCGCGACCGCTCCGATGCAAATGTGACAGCTTGACAAGCATACCTTGTGCATCGGCACGTGTCGATAAGCGAAACAGCCCCTTCGTGGAAGTAGATCACTTGAGTATGGCGTTCGGCAGATCGTTCGCGATGCGACTCACGTAAGGATAGATTCAGTAGCATCTTGCAGCCGCTGGCCGACTGGCTCGCTGAACTGCCCGGGCAGCGTAGTTGCCTGCATGCCGACGAGACTCCGGTACGTCAGCTCAATCCCGGCAGCGGTAAAACATGGCAAGCGTATCTGTGGGCCTATCGATCCGCTACCTGGGACGACGGACCGCCCATCATCGTGTTCGATTACCAGGAGAGCCGGGCCGGCTCCCACGCTCGCGCTTTCCTGCAAGACTGGCGCGGCCACCTGATGGTCGACGACTACGCCGGCTACAAGGCCCTGTTTGCGCAAGACGCCACTAAGCTGACGTGCCTGGCGCATATCCGTCGCAAGTCCTTCGATCTGCACGCGGCCAACGGCAGCCCGGTTGCGGCCGAGGCAATGCGCCGCATCGCCCAGCTATACGCTATCGAGCAAAAGGCACAGATATGACGCCGCCGCAGCGATTCTCGCTGCGTCAGCAGCAGGCGCAGCCACTGCTGGCCGACCTGCACGCCTGGCCCGATGCGATCGCACGCACCGCCGCCATCGGTAGCGGCACCGCCAGAGCCGTTGAGCACGCACTCAAACGCTGGACCGCGCTGCAGCGCTATGCCAGCTCGGGAATTCTGCCAATCGACAACAACGCTGTCGAAAACGCGATCCGCACGATCGCCATCGGCAAGAAGAACTAATTGTTAGCCGGCTCCCTGCGCGCCGGCCGCCGCGCCGCCGCCATCCAGACTTTGTTCGCCACCGCCAATCTCAACAGCCTCGATCCGGCGCTCTGGCTGACTAATACGCTGGAAGCACTGCCCACCTGCCCGAACAGCAGGGTCGATTCGCTGCTGCCGTTTTCGGACAATACGCCACGCTGAACTGTCCTGGAAGGTGGGGCAACTGGACGCTTACCCTTGTACCACCAATGCTGCACCACTAACTTTTGCCAATCTGAGTAAGTTGCTTTTTGCTAATAAATTTTATATAGTTGTGCAACCCTCCCGTAAAGCACGGACCTCCGTACACAGAGTAAAGATGACAGCGCGAAAATTATTAGCACGAACCATGTTGCTCTTCCTGCTTACATGCGTCCTCATCCCGACACATATAGCGCTTGACGAAGACGTGACTTGGCTTTCGGAGTGGTTCGCACCGAAGTATGAGGTACCCTCTCGTGATGATGCTCTAGAGATTGGAGATGCGGCCCACACCCAAGACGTCGAGAAGAGTCAAGAATTAATTGACGAATGGGAAGCTTGTCGCGAACGCAATGGCGAGATCTATGCTCGCATTATCTGCCGAGCTCGCCCTGATGAAATCGGTCCAGCTACAATCGATAAACTAGTGACTACCGGCGCGGCAATTCATCGCGCCGGATTTGTCTATGATGAGATCGCGCCGCGTGAGGTGGAGAGCAGGAATTTGCTGACATATACGTTCGGTGGTCTCTATGTGTGCATCACCTTGGCCGTGTTGGGAATGGTGATTCGGTGGTTTCGGGACAACCAACTTCAGAGAGTGCGCTCCGCCGCAAATAAGCTGCGCGAACTTACCCCGAATGCTGTCGAACTGAAAGGCGCATTAAATAAGAAACTTTCGAGTCGGCGACTGCGCCAGTTGGAGCGGGAGTTCAATTCGCTAAAGAATCTCCATTCAAACGGAATGATCGATGATTTGGCGTTCGAAAAACGAAAGACCGCCCTAAAAAGGGAGCTGGAGGAAAATGAAGAAGGTCGCGATGTCGCGAGTGGCGCTAGGCCGGGACCGAGATCGGAACAATCATAACGTTGTCCATCTTGCACTCTACTGAAGACTGTTGTGCTGTGAAAAATAGCATCACTATTCGTACGATGAGGCAAAGCGCTGAGGCGGCATTCAGAGAAGCCAACGGGGACGGAAATCGTTGAAGTGCCCGCAGCCATGCTTCTGGAGCGCGGTCATGAATGAGCTCGAATCGGCCTGCTAGGGCAGTTTGCCAGTCGGTTGAACAAGGGAACGTGGTACGCGTACCGTAAGCGTCCTTCCAGCACCGTCTGTACGTAGTTTACCGGCTCTGCGAAAGTAGATCCCGTTATTTTTGGCGGGAACTACTATGGACACTGTTGTGAATCGCCTTGGCTTTTGTGTACGCTAGCAAGGTCAAATTTGGCCGGAAGCAAATCGTCCGCGGTACCATGCCCGTATGGTTCAGCGGGCGAAAAAGTGGTTACGGTAGGGTGAGAATGAGGTAATGCCAGTTGTTGCTGGCGCCAGAATCGATAGATTTGGGATGGTATCGTGAATGGTACTGAGCTAGGGAGTAGCGTTAAATTGCTAAGGAAATCATCGGCTTACCTTAGCCATTGATAATCGAGTGGGAGTGAGTTTCTCGCTGGAAACTTCTTTTTCGCAGTTCAAGAGGCTCGCTTCGGCGAGCTTTTTACTTGCTTAAGCAATCAGTTGAGCTCACCCTGAACCTGTTCAAGGCGGTGTTCAGTTTTTCCGTGACCTGCTGGTCCCTATCAGGCGGCTCGCGGCGAGATGCGTCCGATTGAACCTGCTGCCATCGGCGAGGACGCCCAGCTGGTCGCACTGGTTGCGGGACAGGTCAATGCCACGGCAACATCTCATACGGGCATGCGATCAAATATCAACTGGTAGGAAACGTCCCGATGCCGTGGCCGTGCTATCATTCGGCACCGTCACCTGACCGCATGAGAGTCGTTCTGACATCTCATATCCCCTGAGACATGCCGAACATTCACAATCTGGAACCTGGCGATGCAAGTGCCGAAGTCAGGGCGCTGTACACGGACTTTCAGCGCCGTATGGGTTTCCCTGCCCCGCCCAACTTCATCAAGGTCCAGGGCCATTCGGTTGCGGCCGCAAGCGGAAGCTGGGGACTCGTCCAGAACACCCTGGTCGGAGGCGTCCTTCCTCGAACGCTGAAAGAGATGCTGTTCTCCGCAATCTCCGCTGACAGGAATTGCCAGTACTGCGAAGCTGCGCATCTTGCCTGCTGTCGCATGCTTGGTGTCAGCGAAGAAGATCTGGCACAGCTGTCCGAGAATATCGATTCGCTCGATCCGCCCAAGACACGCGCAATCATCCGGTTCGGGCTGAAATGCGCACGTGATCCGCAAAGCCTGACTTCCGAGGACTTCAGCACCCTGCGGGGGCTTGGCCTGACGGAGTCGGAAATCATGGAACTCATCTCCATGTCGGCATTGGCGGTCTACGCCAACATCGTTGCCGATGCCACCAAGGTGGAAAACGACGAGATATTCAGCCAGCTTTGACGCATGGAGAAGGGCCGTGACATTGCGCAGCTGAACCTGGTACTCGAGCTGGTATCCGAGTTTGCGTCGGTGACCACGCTGAAGGAGCTCGAGCGTACGATCGATTCGCGGCTACGCTGGATTCTCGATTTCGAGGAGTGCGAACTGCGGATGATGCGTGGTAGTGACGCGTCCGATGATTCGGATGTGGAATCCGCGCTGCCCGGTCCCTTGCCGGGCAGCGTCGCTATATCGAAAGAAGCGCTTGTACGACAGGCGCTGGCGACCGGCGTACCTGCCTCGGTCGGGATGCCCATCACCGCTATCGTCTACCCGCTCGGACTGAGCGACAAACCGCTCGGCGTTCTCTACCTGGCCGCCGAAACAGCGGGCTTTTCGTACCGGGACCTGCGTCTGCTTCACCATGTTTGTTCGAGTCTTGGCGCGGTGCTGGCGCGCATTCACCAAGCCTCGATCGAGTCGGAATTTCGCGCAAACGAAACGCGCCTGCAAAGCATGAACATGCGTCTCGAGCAGCGTGTCATGGAACGCACCAGCGAACGTGACGTTCTCATTGCAATGTTCCAGGCAACCGATATGTCCATTCAGGTACTGGATATGGATTGCCGGCTCCTGGCCATCAACGACGCGGGTATCGCCCAATACAAGCGCATGTACGGCGCGAACGCCATGATTGGCGACAGTCTGCCGGAACTGTTGAAGGGCGCGCCAGCACAGATGGCAGCGATTGTTGGGCTGTGGCGCCGGGCGCTCGGCGGCGAGGCGTTCACGGTACAGCAGGAATTCGACGCAAGCGCGTCCCAACCGTGTAGCTATGAAATGCGGTTCGAGGTCTTGCGTGGATCCGACGACATGCAGATCGGCGCGTTCATGACTGCGGTCGATACCACGGACTCCGTGAGACAGCAGCGCGCACTGGCCGATACGCAGGAGGCGCTTCGACAGTCGCAAAAGCTGGAAGCGATCGGTCAGCTGACCGGGGGCGTGGCTCACGACTTCAACAATGTGCTTGCCGTGATCAAGGCAAGCACCGAGCTTTTACGCAAGACGAGCTTGAACGACGAGCGACGTCAGCGGTTTATCGAATCGATTGGAAACGCCGTCACACGAGGCCCGGCTAACCGGCCAACTACTCGCGTTCGCCCGCAGGCAGGCCCTGCAGCCTGAAGTGTTCGACGCCGGGGAGAATGCGCGCGCGGTTGCCGAGATGATCGGCAGCCTCACCGGCGCCGGGGTCGAGGTCAACATCCACGTGTCGGATCAGGAATGCCTGATCGACGCCGACCCAAGCCAGTTCGACACGGCCCTGGTGAACCTGGCGGTCAATGCGCGCGATGCCATGCGTGCGCGGGGAACCCTGACCGTGAGGGTTGAGGTCGTCGAAGCCATCCCGGCCACCAAGACGCGCGGCGCGGTGGAAGGCGAATTTGTCGCCGTCTCGCTTGCCGATACCGGAACCGGCATCGCGCCGGAACACCTGGAAAAAATCTTCGAGCCATTCTTCACAACGAAAGGCGTGGGGCATGGGACCGGGTCGGGATTGTCGCAGGTATTCGGTTTCGCCCATCAATCGGGAGGAGATGTCCGCGTACAGAGCGCACCGGGCGCTGGCAGTACGTTCACACTCTACTTGCCGCGCGCTCGCGCTGCAAGGGTGGCGCCGGCAGCCACGCGCAAGGCTGCCGATCTTCCCTCAGGGGATGGCGTCAGTGTCCTGGCCGTGGAGGACAATCCTGAATTGGCTGCCGTGGTCGACACCATGCTGCAGGAACTCGGCTACGCCAGTGTCGTGGTGCCCAGCGCCGAACGTGCGCTGGAATTGCTGCGCGAGGAACCCGACCGCTTCGCTGCGGTGTTTTCGGATGTGATGTTGCCTGGAATGAATGGGATCGATCTGGCCAATGCCATCGCCGAGTCGGGAATCGGGGCGGCGGTCGTGCTCAGCAGCGGTTACAGCCAGGCGCTGGTCGAGAATCCCGACCACGGGTTCGTCTTGCTTGCCAAGCCTTATGCACTCGCCGATCTGGCGCGGGCGCTTCACGCTGCCGTGCACAGGCTCGATCCACCGGCAGGGCAGGAGCAGCCGGACATGGCGACCGTATACGACGGACGCCGGCTGGACGCCGAGGCGCGGGCGGAGCAGGCTCGGCTTGCCGAGCTGGCCGCGCTGCACATCATGGATAGCGAAGAAGACGAAGCCTACGATGAGCTCACGCGCATGGCAGCTTCCTTCTGCGAAGCGCCGATCGCGCTCATTTCGCTGGTCGACGAACAGCGACAATGGTTCAAGGGGCGCGTGGGTCTTCAGGCACGTGAGACACCGCGCGAGCATGCATTCTGTGCACACGCGATCAAGCAGCCTGAACAAATAATGCAAGTACCGGACGCGACGCTCGATGCGCGATTTGCCGTGAACCCTTTGGTAACTGGTGAGCCCGGCATTCGTTTCTATGCAGGTGCTCCACTGCGGAGCGCTTCGGGCCATGCGCTTGGCACCTTATGCGTGATCGACAGGAAGCCCCGGCACTTGACACAAGACCAGCTCGATGCGCTCAGGACGCTCGCGGCGAGCGTGGTGGAGCGCCTCGAAGCGCGCAGGCTGGAACTAGGCCTGGCTGTAGACCCGAGCGAGAACCCAGCCCGGTAAGCGAGAGTCGGGCCGGGCGCGCTTGGCAAGCGTGAGCTGCGTTGCTCGTCGTGCATGGCCGGCCATGCGGCCGCCTTGCGCCTTGCTCATGAAAGCCGTAATGACCCCGGCTAAGCACCCCGGCATCGGGACATCGCGCAGCGCAGGCCGGTCATCCGCGCCTGTCACTGCCGAGCATTGCCTGTATCTGCGCCGCATCGACCGGTTGGCTGAACAGGAAGCCCTGGCCTTCGTTGCATTTGTGATTCTTGAGAAAAGCAAGCTGCACCTCGTCCTCGACACCCTCGGCGATGACACGTTGGTGCAGGTTCCTGCCCATGTCGATGACCGCGCTGACGATTGCGCCGTTGCGTCCAGCCCCTTTTTCGGATTCGATCGCCTTGACGAAGGATTGGTCGATCTTGAGCACATCGATCGGGAATTCGTTCAGGTAACTAAGGCTTGAGTAGCCGGTGCCGAAGTCATCGACCGCGATCTGTACTCCCATCGCCTTGAACTTCGCCAGGAGCAGGGCGCTGGCGGCGACATCGTGCATCAGAACGCTTTCAGTCAGCTCAAGCTGAATACGTGCCCGGTCCACGCCGGTGGCGTCGAAGATCGCCAGCGCGTTAGCCAAGAAATCCCGGTGCCGGAACTCCAGGGTCGAAATGTTTACGGCAACCGACACTTCCAAAATGTCAATTTCGCTCCAGCGTACCAGTTGCGCGCACGCTTCGCTCAATACCCAGCGCCCGATCGGGATGATCAGGCCGCACTCTTCTGCGACCGATATGAACCGCTCCGGCATGACCACGCCCCACTCGGGATGCATCCAGCGCAGCAGCGCTTCGACACCGGTAATGCGATCGGTTTGCAGGTCGACCTTGGGCTGGTAATGCAGCGCGAATTCGCCGTGTTCCAGCGCCCGCCGCAGGTTGGTTTCGATTAGCTGCCGCTCGACAGCACGCGTGTTCATGTCCTGGCGGAAGAATTGGTAGTTATTGCGTCCGCGTTCCTTGGCGTGGTACATGGCGGTGTCGGCGTTCTTGATCAGGGTGGCGGCATCGATCCCGTCGAGGGGAAAGGCGCTGATGCCGATACTGGTCGACGTATGCAGTTCGTGCGTCCCGATGACGAATGGCTCCGACAGCGCCAGCAGAATCTTGTCGGCCGCCAATGCGGCATCCCGCGCACGACGTTCGTTTGCCAGCAGAATCACGAACTCGTCACCCCCGTGCCTGCTTACAGTATCGGAGGTGCGAACGCAGGCCAGCAGCCGTTGGGACACCGCTTGCAGCAGCCGGTCGCCGACCGCGTGGCCCAGGGAGTCGTTGATGTTCTTGAATTTGTCCAGGTCGAGGAATAGCAGCACCGGAGAGGTGTCGTTGCGCCTGGACATGGCAATTGCCTGGGTGACGCGATCGTGAAGAAAAGCGCGATTGGGCAGGTTGGTGAGAAAATCGTGTTGCGCCAGATGCCGCATCTTGGTGGTCAGCGCCACAGTGTCGGAAATATCCCGAAACACCATTACGGCGCCAACGAGCTGTCGGTCCCAGTCGCGAATGGGGGCGGCGGAGTCTTCGATCGGGATGCGCTGGCCGTGACGTGAAACGAGGACCGCGTTCCCGCTCAGGCTCGAGGCCTGATCCGTATGCAGGATATCGTCCACAGGACTGGCGGTGGTGCGGCCGCTGCGCTCGTCGACGAGTTCGATCACTTCGGCAATGGGCCGTCCGCGCGCCTCTTCCCGCGTCCAGCCGCAGGCCTGCTCAGCAGCGATATTCAGATAGTCCACGCGCCCGTTCATGTCGACGGAGACGACCGCATCGCCGATCGAGTTGAGCGTGATTTCCGCACGCGCCTGGGCAACGTATAATCCTCGCTCAACCTTCATGCGCTCGATGATGTTGCGCAGGGACTGCGGCACCAGATAATTATTGAAGAAGCCCTTCGTCAGCCAGCCCTGCGCACCTCGCTGGACCGCTTCGATGGCATCGGCTTCGTTGTCGAGCCGGGATAGGGTCAGGATCGGGATATGGCGTGCGGCTGCATGCACGCGATCGAAGCAATCCAGCCCTTGGCAATCGGGGAGCAGCAGATCCAGCAGGATCGCATCGATCGGTCCACTGTGGATTCGAAGTAGTCCGTCGGCCAGGCAAGCGACATCCTCCACATCGAACGGGCCATCGTGCGCGTTGCCGAGAGCCTCGTGCAGGATGCGGACATCATCCACGTCGGAAGAGAGGATAAGCACTCGGTGAGGCATGGCGTCTCCCGCTGGTATTGCTGGTGGACTGGCGGGCATCGACTACGCCGCAACCGTTGACTGATGGAATAAACCCAGTATAACAACGCCTCATTAATTGTCAAATTAATAATAATCAACTGACTGACGGTATGATGCTGGCGCCGTGCCGACCGTGACGCCCAATCGGGCGTTCAGAATCCGATGGCTGTTGCCGCAGATCGAGCGCCTTCATTCTGCATGGTCGGAAACGGATGTTCGCCTGGATACGAGTCTGAACCCGATCTATATCGTAGCGCAGCATATCGACCTTGGCGGCCTTGTGGCGCAGGCATATGGACAGGACTTGTGGCAACAACATGCGTACAGGTTCGGCATCCATTTGAGATCTTCGTCGAGAACGTATCCGGCGTGCCAAGGCACTCGCATCTTTGACTGCGCGCGCACGGAAAAATTGGGGATCTCGATGGAACCAGGTACATGGTCAAGTGAAGGCAAAGCACCGCCCGCCACCAAATATTTAATCGGCGCCCGCACGGATTTCACATAAAAAACGCGTTATGCTCGTTCCTTGACCCAAAGGCCAATGTGAGTATTTCCATGAACGATAACGAACGTAAAGTGTTGGAATTCCCTCCACCTGATCGCGATTTCATCCCGAGCACGCTGGAGTTTCCCGTTGTCGGCATTGGCGCCTCCGCGGGGGGGATCGAGGCGCTGAGCCGCTTTCTTGAGGCAATGCCAGCCGAAAACGGCATGGCATTCGTCGTCGTCCTCCACCTTTCGCCAAAGCACGAAAGCAATCTCGACAAGATCCTGCAAGCGAAAACCAGGATGCCGGTCACTCAGGTCACGGAAGTCACGCCCATCGAGGCTGGCCATGTCTATCTCATCTCGCCGGCGCTGGATTTATTGATGAACGACGGCTCGCTGCAGGTCGTCTCGGCCGCGCGTCCTCGCGGCCGCCATGTTGCCATCGACATGTTCTTTCGCACCCTTGCCGAAGTACATCGGGAACGGGCAATCGGCGTCATTCTGTCGGGGGCAGGCTCCGATGGTGCAGTCGGCATTGCAAGAATCAAGGAAAAGGGGGGCATGACATTCGTCCAGTCACCCGACGATGCCGAATACGACAGCATGCCGCGCAGTGCGCTGGAAAGGGGGACGGTCGACGTGGTATTGCCGGCAAGCGAGATGCCGCAGAAGTTGCTCGAATTAGGCCGTAACGCACGCGTACTGCAGCTGCCTACGGCAGGACATCTGGAGCGGAGCGTTTACATCGATAGTGCCGAAGCACACGCACAGCAAGCAGAACTTGCACTGCGCGACATTCTGCAGCTGCTGCACCAGCGAACGGGCCACGATTTCAAACACTATAAACGTGCAACCGTCCTGCGCAGGATCGAAAGGCGGCTCCAGGTTCGCGGCCTGGCCGATGTCGTCGCCTACCGGCGTTACCTCGAAGAGCACAGCGAGGAAGCGGCAGCATTACTCCAAGACATGCTCATCAGCGTCACGAATTTCTTTCGCGACCGCATCGCTTTTGACGCGTTGGAGCGCGATGTCATTCCACATATTTTCGAGGAGGTGAAGGAGACGGAACAAGTCCGTGCCTGGTCGGTGGGATGCGCTACCGGCGAAGAGGCCTACTCGATCGCCATGCTTTTCGCCGACCAGAACAGCTTGTTGGCCACACCCAGGCCAGTACAGGTATTTGCGTCCGACATCGACGAGCGCGCTATTGCCGCGGCACGCACCGGCAGGTATCCCGGATCGATCGTTACCGATGTCACCCCTTCCCGGCTGCGGCAATATTTCGACCGACAGGATGAGCATTTGTGCGTGAAACGGGAGATACGGGAAAAGGTGCTGTTTGCGATCCACAACATCTTGCGGGATCCCCCATTTTCGCAGTTGCACCTGATATCTTGTCGCAACCTGCTGATCTATCTCGATCGGGATATCCAGACCAAGGTGATGGAAATTCTGCATTACGCCTTGCGTCCGAACGGCTATCTGTTTCTGGGTACGGCCGAGTCGGCAGAGGCCGTCGCACGTTATTTCACTCCAGTCGACAAGAAAAACCGTATTTATCGGCCCGTAAACGCTCGGCCGGAACGGGCGTTTCACGTGCCGCTCCTCGTCGGTAGACCCGAAGGCGTACCCGCCAAGGCGACGACAAACAGCACGGACCAGCAGCGCGTCTCTCCGCAAGACTTATACCGTAAGCTCGTGGAAATCTCTGGCCCTCCCGGCGTACTCCTCGACCGGAGCCACCAGATCATCTATGCCACGAAACAAGCCTGGAGATTCCTTCGCCATTCAGGCGGCGAGCCCTCGCACGACATCATGGCGACCCTGCATCCAGATCTGCAGCTGGAATTTCGCGCCGCCTTGTTCCAGGCGACACAGAATCACGTGGATGTGCAGACGCGCTTCATGTCGATACGTGATGGGAATGCTGAAATTTTCGTCCGCATCAACATCCATCCCGCTCGCGACCGCGATGCCGCTACAGGCGTCATGCTGCTGGTATTCGAGGAACGCGAGAGTTCGATCGACACCAGTCCATCCGGTCTACAGAATGGCGACAACGTCGTTGCATTGCACCTTGAACAGGAATTAAAGCAGACGAAGGAACACTTGCATTCCGCGATCGAACAATATGAAACGACACTGGAGGATCTGAAAGGATCGAATGAGGAGTTGCAGGCGAGCAATGAGGAGTTGCGTTCGACTGCTGAGGAACTCGAAACCAGCAAGGAAGAATTGCAGTCGATTAACGAGGAACTCATTACCGTCAACACCGAATTGAAGATGAAGGTTATAGTGGACCCCGAATCTGAGACGGTGGTTTAAGCTGTCGTCCGCGAAAGGATGACAGCGAATGAGTGAAGGTAAAAAACGCAGGGTGCACAGC